>CAOKOS010000020.1 GCA_948470255.1 uncultured Lachnotalea sp. | reverse complement strand
GCTTCAGCGATATAATTCCTCTCCGCCGCAGTGCGATCCTCGCGGAGCGTTTTTATTTTATAGGACGCAATTTCCTATAAAGGAACAAAGATTGCGCAAAGCGCAATCGCTGCGCGTGAGCGGTGACTGAAAGGCTAATTTCCTTTCCGCCAACTGCGCATCCCCCGGAGGGTCTTTTGCTTTATAGGACGTGGTTTCCTATAAAGTAAAAAAATGCCGTGATATGAGAATTTCCCATATCACGGCTGCCACTTTTATCTTGAAAGCAGTTTCTTATTTTTCCTTATAGTAGAGCATACAGTGGCAGTACCCCTCAAAATCCGGGTCTGCAATCTGTTCTTTAAATTCTTTGCACATGCATTTGATATCCTCGCTTTTCCCGATGCGGCAGGGACAATAACCGTCTTTTTCCGCAAGACCTTTCCGCACTGTTTCCACGATCTTTGGATCTTCATTCAATCGGATTTTCCCCATTCTTATTCCTCCTTTTCATATAACGAAAAGATCCTGTCAGAAAAACTTATTACAGGCTAGTGACAATTATGACCATAAAACAGGTTTTCCAGAGATTTAATCATCATACCTATATTCCCATTTTTCTACCCCGTCGTAAACTGTAAACCCCAGTATCCGGATCTCCGTTCCATCATAATAATAATTCAAAGAATACGTATTCTTCTCATCCGTTGCCAAGGTATGCCAGAAAATCACCTGGTAAAGCACTGCATGGTATTCCACCGTACCGCCGTCTTTATAATGCCTGGGCACGGGAACCAAAAGAACCACTACCAACAGAATTACCGCCAGCAAAACCCACAGCTTTTTTCTACTTTTATTCTTCCCAGTTATGGTACACCTCCTGGACGTCGTCGTCCTCGTCAAGAAGGTCTAAAATCCTGTTCATCATCTTGATGTCCTGTTCCTCAGACAGGGACACCCAGGTCTGGGGAATCATGGTCACTTCGGCGCTTGCCATGGAAAGCCCCTCCTTTTCCAGGGTTTCTCTCACCTGGCTGAAATCTTCTGGAGAGGTGGTGATTTCAAAGCTGTCCTCTTCCTCAGAAAAGTCCTCCGCGCCTGCATCCAAGGCTATCATCATCAGATCATCGGCATCCATCTCACATTCTTCCTTATCAATGATGATCTGTCCCTTTTTGTCAAACATAAAGGACACACAACCGGTAGTTCCCACATTTCCGCCGCCCTTGGTGAAAGCGTTTCGGACATTGGACGCAGTCCTATTCTTATTGTCTGTCAATGCGTCTACAATGATGGCAATGCCGCTTGGACCATATCCTTCATATGTAATGCTCTCATAATTGACAGAATTTGCATCCCCCGCCGCTTTCTTAATCCCTCTCTCAATGGTATCATTGGGCATATTGTTGGCTTTCGCCTTGGCTATCACATCCCTAAGACGGCTATTGTTGGCTGGATCCGCTCCGCCTTCTTTTACAGCCACAGCTATTTCACGGCCAATCACCGTGAAAATTTTTCCCTTCGCCGCGTCGTTTTTCTCCTTCTTGTGCTTAATATTTGCAAATTTTGAATGTCCCGACATATAAATTTCTCCTTTTTCAGATTTATCCTCTATAACTTACGATTTTAACATTTTTTCACTTTCCTGACAAGCACATCCCCTTTTTCCCGGAGGATTTTGCAAAAATCTTATGTAATCCCGGTTGTCAGGTTTTTAATCCAGCGCTTTTTCTTATACCGCCAATAGCCGATAAAAAACTTGACTACTTCCTCAGCCATATTCATGGCAAACACCAGATGAATCGGAAAATGGAAAAACAAAGCCCCCAGAAATGTTAAAGGCACACCGATGAGCCAGACGCTTCCGCTGTCCAGGATCAGGCAAAACCTGGTATCGCCGCCGCTCCGGAGCACTCCTACGATATTGACCGTGTTGGTCATCTTAAATGGCAAGAACAGCCCATATACCACCATACAAAGAGCCGCTCCCTGAAAAACCTCATCAGACACGTCATAGATGCTCACCAGGATATTTCTGGTCAAAATGCAGAAAAGCCCAAGTACCAGGGAAAGCAGCATCTGAAGCCAGAGCAGCCTGGAAGCATCCTGCCCTGCCTCCTTTGTCCGCCCCGCCCCCAGCTCATTTCCGAGAATCACGGATGCCGCTGCCGCAATTCCCTGGAAAAACACCAGAATCATATCCTGTATGGTTTGGGAAATGGTAATGGCGGCCACCGACGTATCTCCCATCCTCCCATAAGCCAGAGAATACATGGTAACACCCAGCCCCCACATAAATTCATTGCCAATGACAGGAAGAGAGGTCCTCACATATTCCCGCCGCAGCGCAAGGGGACAGCCTAAGAACTCTGAAAAGCTGGCGGCAAGTTCTGTTTTCCATCCGTAAACATAAAGGAAAACACAAACCATTTCCACAATACGGGCCGTAAGCGTCGCAATGGCCGCTCCAGTGACCCCTAAAGCCGGAGCCCCAAAATGGCCAAAGATCAAAGTATAATTTAAAAAAATATTGACAAATATGGCAATCATGCTGGTAATCACTGGAGTTTTTACCTTTCCCATGGAACGCATAACCGCCACATAAATATTAGTAACAGCCGTAAAAGGGTAGCTTAAACACACCAGCTGGAGGTATTTTGCGCCTGCTGCTGAAGAAGCCGGGCTGTCTGTAAAAATCCTCATGACAGACCGGGACGCCAAAAAACTGGGCAGCACAAAAAACAGCGATCCTATAAGCCCTATGGCCAAAGACAGCCCCAAAACCTTCCGGATATTTTTCACATCATGATTCCCCCAGAACTGGGCGCTGAGCACTGATACGCCGCTGGCAATGCCAAAGATCAGCAGATTAAATACAAAAAACACTTTATTGGCCAGCCCCACACCAGCAATCACCGTTTCGCCCAATGTTCCGATCATCATGGTATCCACCATGTTTGTCACAGTATTCAAAAGCGCCTGCGCTGCTACAGGCACTGCAATCATCACTGTCTTTTGCAAAAAGACCGGATCTGAAAAAATCGACTTTATCTTCTCATTCATGTTCTTCTTCCTCTGGAAGCTTTTCAACCCGCACCGAGCCAATCATCTTATTTTCCACATAAAGGACCCTGAACTGATAGCCTTTATAAACCACTTCCGGCCGTTCCTCCTCTGACGGAATCCGGTCCAGCTTTGAAATCAGAAAGCCATTCAGGGTATCACAGTCTTCCTCCTCGAAATCAAGCTCCAAGAACTCTCCTGCTTCCGAAAGAGGCGTCACCCCTTTCATTAACCAGCCGTCACCCTGAATTTTTACAAATTCTTCTTCTTCATCGTATTCGTCCAGAATATTCCCCACAATCTCTTCCAGAATGTCTTCCATGGTGACAAGCCCTTCCACCTGCCCATACTCGTCAATGACGATTACCATATGGATCTTTCTCGACCGCATCACCTCAAAAAGCTTCCTGATATTTCTTGTCACCGGAATAAAATGAGCCTTTCGCATAAGCCCTTTCAGTTCATTTAGCTTTCTCTTCCCGAACTCTTTTTTCTTCTGAAAAAGCAGCACATCTTTCAGATGGATAATTCCCACAATATCATCGAGACTCTCCCTGTAAACCGGATAGCGGGAATTGCTGCCTGTCACCATGGCTTCCAGGACTTCATCCAGAGTCATTTCTTCACTGAAAGCTGTAATACTGGTCCTGTGGGTCATGATATCTCCGGCCTCTTTATCGTCAAACTCAAAAATATTGGTGATCATCTCTGCCTCACTGGCCTCAATGACCCCCTGCTCATGGCCTTCGTTCACCATGCTCATAATGTCTTCTTCTGTTACATTTTCCACGTCTGTTCCCGGCCCTGCCTTGAAAATCCCCACAATCAGGCGGGAACCAAGGCCCGCCAGGATTGCCGCCGGATAATAAGGCATCGAAAGAATCCGCACCACGGGAAGCAGCCGGTACGCCCACGCTTCCGGATACCGTCTGGCAATCCGTTTCGCCGATACTTTTCCGATCACAAGAACCAGGATCAGCACAAACGCCGATATCACCATGAAAAGGATGTTCTGCCATCCTGCCTTGTGCCCGTCTCCAAACAAGCTATGTAATAGAAAATATTGTCCCTGCTTAAGAAGCATGGCCCCGCCCAAAAGCCCGTTCAAAGTAGATGCGATCAGAACCACCGAAGAATAAGTGAAAGAACGTCCAAGGGCTTTCAAAACTCCCGCCGCCCGCTTATCCCCTTCTTCCTTCCGCTTCTGAAGCTCTGTAACAGAAAGCTCATGTACCGCCGCCTCAAAACCATAAAATATTGTTTCAGTCACAAGAATGGCTGCCAGCAGCAAAAAACTCCAGGGCGAATACCCATCGTCCATGTCTCTTCCCCAACTCCTTTTCTCTTTTGCCCAGCCTATGTAAACAGGTCAAGGCTGATCAACAGTGCCGTGTTTACCTTTCCCAAAAGCGTCTCGTCCAAATGGCAGATTTTTTCCTTCAGCCTCTGTTTGTCAATGGTTCGTAACTGTTCCAGAAGAATTACCGAATCCTTCACCATCTGGCAGTGGTCCGCCCTAAGCTCCACATGGGTCGGAAGCTTCGCCTTATTCATCCTGGATGTAATAGCAGCACAGATCACTGTAGGGCTGTGGCGGTTCCCTGTATCATTCTGAATAATCAGGACAGGACGGACTCCGCCCTGTTCTGAACCGATGACCGGCCGTAAATCTGCATAATAGATGTCGCCTCTTCTGATCATTTTCCTTTCACACTCCGATTCTGCATTGGTGATTCTTTTTAAGTATTTCCAATGTTTCTTCGGTTCATTCGTTTAAAGAAGCTCTATCTTATATTCATCGTCAAAATAGTCTTTCTGCCCGACCACCTTTCCTTTGCTCAGATAAATCCTGGGAATCCGTTTCCCCAGTCCACAGACAAACTCATAATTAAAGGTGCCGGCCAAAGCCGCCAGCTCTTCCACCGAAATACATTCCTCCCCGTCACGGCCCACTAAAACGGCCTCGTCTCCTGTACGCACATCTTCAATATCAGTTACATCCACCATAAACTGATCCATACAGATCCTTCCCGCCACAGGCGCCCGCTTTCCATGTAGAAGGACATACCCCTTTCCTGAAAGCCTCCTGAGATAACCATCTCCATAGCCAATGGAGATGGTGGCAAGCCTGGTTTTCCTCTCAGCCACAAAGGTTCCTCCATAACCTACAGCCTCCCCTGCCTCTATGGTTTTTACGAAAATTACCTTTGCCACCAATCTAAGCGCCGGTACAAGGGACACCCTTTCTTTGTCAACTTCTTCGGACGGATACATACCGTAAAGGGCAATGCCTGCCCGAACCATGTCCACGTCATAGCGGGGCAGGTCAATGATAACTGCACTGTTTCCCATATGCTTAATTGGAATGGTAATCCCTCTCTCTTTAAGCCTCTTTACAAATTCTGAAAATACTGTATACTGCTTCTTTGACGGAACTTTGTCCGCCTCATCTGCCCGTGCAAAATGGCTGAACAGCCCTTCAATACGGATACCGGGCAGTCTGCTGATGCGCTCCACAGCATCAAGAGTGTCTTCTCCTGACTGAAACCCAAGACGATTCATCCCAGTCTCCAGTTTAATATGAATCAGGGCCGGTTTCCCCACACATCCGGCTACCCGCGACAGACTTTCAGCCGTTTTTAAATCATAGACAGTCAGGCGGATATCCTCCCTGATGGCTTTCTCACAGGCTTCTTCCTGGATATGCCCCAGTACCAGGAGCGGAGCGGTGATTCCATTTTTTCTGAGATTAATAGCCTCTTCTATAGTTGCCAAAGCAAAAAAATCTACCAGGCCCCCCACGCGCTTCGCAATGGGCGCTGCTCCATGTCCATATCCATCTACTTTAAGGACTGCACAAAGCTTCGTCCCCTTTTTCGTATTTCCCTTTAATGCTTTTAAATTTCCGTATATTGCGTCCAAATCTATGAAAGCGGCCGCACGGCTGTAATTTTCCATGTTTTTCCTCCAATGTTTCTCTATTCCCAGGCGTGGAGAACTGTACCCGCTGCTTCCAGGATGTCTCCCGCCAGCATAGCATGGCGGCCCAGACGCCCCGCCGCCGTATCTCCTGCCAGGCCATGCAAATATACCCCTGTCTCTGCAGCCTCCGCCAGTTCCATTCCCCCGGCGGCCAATCCGCCCAGAAGTCCGCTTAAAACGTCACCGGAACCCCCTGTCGCCATTCCGTCGTTGCCAGAACAGTTCACATAAACCCCCCTTTCGGAAGCCACCACCGTCCGGGCGTCTTTCAGCACACAAATGATACCGTACTCTTCATAAAACTCTTTCGCCGCCAGAATGGGATCGGCTTTCAGCCCTTCTATGCTTTTCCCTGTCAATCTTGCCATTTCTCCCATATGAGGAGTGACTACCACACGCCCGTCAAGATAGCTAAAAAGACTTTGATCCTCTGCCAAAAGATTTAAGGCATCCGCATCTAAAATGCAGGGAATTCCATATTCCTGTCTTTCCTGAAGAAGTTTTTTAAGAAGTTCCCCCGCATACGCCTTTGTGGAAAATCCCGGTCCCGCCACAAGCACAGAAACCCGTGGAGAAAGCGCCCTCCCCTCTGAAACCATGGATGGATCACAAACTGTAATGACCGCCTCCGGCAGTAAAGATTGTAAAACTGGCATATTTTCTTTTACCGTATGGATTTGCACAAGACCTGCGCCACTTAAATAGGCGGCCTTTCCGCTCAAATAAGCAGCCCCGCTCATTCCGGCGCTTCCCGCCGCCAAAAACACACGCCCAAAAGTCCCTTTATTTCCATCAGAGGGACGACGGGGAAGACGTATCTTCTCCCCAGGAAGAAAGCTTCTGGCCGCCCCTTCCAGATTCGGCGGTTTTGCAAATCCAATATCCGCCACAATATGCCGTCCCGCATAATCCGCCCCCGGATAAAGCGCCATACCCAACTTTTCATATCCAAAAGTCACTGTCGCCTGCGCCCTCACAGCCGTCCCCAACACACCGCCGGTTCCAGCTGAAATTCCTGTGGGAATATCCACCGAAAGCACCTTGCTCCCACATCTTCCGGCCTCATTTATCCACTGGACGATTTGTTTTGCCTCGCCTTCCAAAGGGCGGGACAAGCCAATCCCGAAAAGGGCATCAATGATCACATCATATCTGCCTTTTATATTGTATTCCCGGAAAATGTCCATTGTGTTTACGGGAAAACCCAGTTTTTCTAAAATTCTTCTCTGGATCCTGTATTCCTCTGTGGCCCGCTCCATTGAACCGGAAACTACAATTTCCACCTTTTTTCCGTGAAGATACAACATCCTGGCAGCCGCCAGGCCATCCGCGCCATTATTACCCGTGCCGCATACCACCAGCATACGTCCCTGGGGAGGACAAATCTTCTCCGCCTCATCTGCCACGGCGAAAGCCGCCCGCTCCATAAGCGCCAGGGAAGGAATCCCTATTTCTTCTATATTATAGCGATCCACCGCCTTCATCTGCGCACCGTCCAACAAATACTGCATATTTACCTCTTTCATCGTCCTGGAACTTTCCTATAGGATAACAAAATTCCCCGTCGGTCGTGACAGGGGAATCCAGTTATTTCTGTTCTCGTTTTTCTGAAATCCGATAGGAAAGCTGCATCAGGCTTTCTGACAGGTGAACATTTTCCACCACAACATCATCTGGCACTTTAAGATCCAGGTGGGCAAAATTCCAGATGGCTTTGATCCCTCCCGCCACCAGCCTGTCGGCTACTTCCTGGGCAGCATTTTTGGGAATTGTCAGTACAGCAATATCAATTTCATGTTTGGAAAGAAAAGGCTCCAGCTCTTTCATATCCAAGGTCGGTATCCGCCGGACATTCTTTCCAATACGCTCCGGGCTGATATCAAAAATTGCCTGAATCATAAAGCCTCTCCGCTCAAAATTAGAATAATTCGTCAAGGCTTGTCCGAAGTTCCCACCGCCAATGATAATCATATGATTGGGGCGGTCAATACCAAGAATCTTTGCAATCTCATTATAGAGATATTCTACATTATAACCATAACCCTGCTGTCCGAAACCGCCAAAATTATTTAAATCCTGCCGAATCTGAGAAGCAGTCACATTCATTTTTTCACTAAGGTCATTGGAAGAGATCCGTTCCACTCCGCTTTCCAGTAGTTCCCCAAGATACCTGTGATACCGGGGAAGCCGTTTAATGACCGCATTGGATATTTCTTTCTGTTCCACCTTGTCCACCCGTCTTTTTGACTTCCTTATAAAATTGCCCTATAGTAATCGGAGTACCCGCAAAATATTTCTGAACAAAGATTGCGCAAAGCGCAATCGCCGCGCGTGAGCGGGCCTGAAAGGCTAATTTCCTTTCCGCGAACTGCACTTCCCCCGGAGGATTTTTGCTTTATAGGACGTGGTTTCCTATAAAGGAACAAAGAATCCTGCTTGCAGGATTCTCCGCCTACGGCGAATCGCTTCAGCGATATAGTTCCTTTCCGCCGCAGTGCGATCCTCTCGGAGCGTTTTTACTTTATAGGACATGGTTTCCTATAAAGTGAAAAATTGCTGCATAGCAATAAAAGTACCCGCTGGGTGCTTCTTATTCATTATAGTATCCCTGCACTTTCTTGTCAAATAACTTTGACAATTTTCTTCTGTCCCGTTACAATAGCCCTATGATATACCGCCAAACGGTAATGGAAGGAGAAGTATTCATGATATTATCTTGTCATCAAATCAGTAAATCTTTTGGGGACGTTTCCATTCTCGAAAACGCTTCCTTTCATATAGAAGAACGGGAAAAAGCCGCCATTGTTGGAATCAACGGCGCCGGGAAATCCACCCTTTTAAAAATCATCACCGGAGAACTGCCAGCCGACGGCGGAATAGTGGCCCTGGCAAAAGACAAAACTCTTGGATATTTAGCCCAGCATCAGGAACTTTCTTCCCGCCAGACCATTTACGACAGTCTTTTGGAAGTAAAAAAAGAAGTGGTTGATCTGGAAACGAAACTCCGGGAACTGGAGAAGGCCATGAAACATGCCGAAGGCCAGGAGCTTTCCAGCCTCATGGATTCCTATGCCAAAGCCAGCCACCAGTTTGAACTGCAGGATGGATATGCCTGGAAAAGCGAGATCACCGGAGTCTTAAAAGGGCTTGGTTTTTCAGAAGAAGATTTCCAAAAACCAGTATCCACCTTATCCGGCGGCCAGAAAACACGGGTTTATCTGGGGCGGCTTTTGCTGGCAGCCCCTGATGTGATTCTTTTGGATGAACCCACCAATCATCTGGATATGGCCTCCATTGCCTGGCTGGAAACTTATCTCCTCAACTATCCCGGCAGTGTCTTAATCGTAGCCCATGACCGGTACTTTCTCGATAAAGTCGTAACAAAAATCATTGAAATTGACCAGGGCCATCTTTCCGTATTTTCCGGCAATTACACCTCTTATGCAAAAAAACGGGCAAGTATCCGGGAATCCAAGATGAAAGAATACTTAAACCAACAAGCGGAAATCCACCGTCAGGAAGAAGTCATCCGGAAGCTCCGCTCTTTCAACCGGGAAAAATCCATCCGCCGGGCGGAAAGCCGGGAAAAGCTGCTTTCCAAAATGGAGCGGATAGAAAAACCCACGGAAGCTGCTTCTGCCATGCACATCCGTTTAGAACCCCAGGTCATCAGCGGGAATGATGTGCTGGCAGTCCGAGGCCTGGAAAAATCGTTTGGAAATAACCGACTGTTTTCCAATGTTTCTTTTGAATTAAAGCGCGGTGAACGGGTCGCCGTCATCGGAAATAACGGTACAGGAAAAACCACCCTTTTAAAAATCATCAATGGCCTCTTACCGGCGGACCAGGGTGAAATCCGTCTTGGCGCCCGCGTGAAAATCGGCTATTATGACCAGGAACAGCAAGTGCTCCACATGGAAAAAAATCTTTTTGACGAGCTTCAGGATGCATATCCCGCTATGGACAACACCCAAGTGCGAAGCGTCCTGGCTGCCTTCCTCTTTACCGGGGACGATGTATTTAAGCGGGTCGGCGACTTAAGCGGCGGGGAACGGGGACGGGTATCCCTGGCAAAACTCATGCTCTCTGAAAGCAATCTTCTGATTTTAGATGAGCCCACCAACCATCTGGATATCGTCTCCAAAGAAATTCTGGAGGATGCTTTAAATAATTATACAGGAACCGTCCTTTACGTGTCCCATGACCGCTATTTTATCAATCGGACCGCCACCAGAATTTTAGCGTTGACAGGACATACCTTTGTCAATTATATCGGAAATTATGACTATTACCTGGAAAAGCATGAGGCCCTGACTGCCGCTTATGCCCAATCAGAAAGCTCCCCCTCTCCGTCTTCCCTGGAAAGCTCAGACACCCGCCTTGACTGGCAAGCCCAGAAAGAAGAGAAGGCCCGGCAAAGAAAACGTTTAAATGACCTGAAGAAAACGGAAGAAGAGATCGCTTCCTTAGAGGAGCGCAACAGCGCCATTGACCAGCTGTCTGCCTCTCCCGAAATCTGCACCAATATGAGCGAACTGCTAAAGCTTTCAAAAGAGAAAGAACAAAACGATACCAGGCTTTTAGAACTGTATGATTTGTGGGAAAAACTGGCTGAATAAAGGGGATGTTGCAAAATATAAAATATCCTGATATTTATATTTTGCAACATCCCCCTACTTTTTCCATTGTATGGGTCTGAATTTTTACTCTTTAAATGCCTCAAACGCTGTATCAAAAATCGTACCTGTGTCAATCCTGTCACAAGGCTCCTCCCGGCTTTCTTCCTTTACGGTGCACTGGATCATCCTGCCGTCGGAAAGTGTTGTCCAGGAATTATATTCCTCACAGTAAATGGTTCCCAGATAAATATAGGAAAGCTTTGTATAGGAAACCGTTTGCCCTGCCGCCGTCACTGTTTGCACCGGCTCAAAAGAAATCTCTGCATAGTCTCCCGATGTGCGCATATACGCATAAGAAGACTCCTGGGACTGGGCCAGGTCTTCCTCTCCATAATTATCATCTGCAACATAAAGATTATACACAAGAGAAAGCTCATGGATGCTGTCATTTTTCCGGCTATGGAATCCCAGCCATGTTTGGTCGGAGGTGGTATCATACGTAAATCCCTCCGGCTCCGCAATATTTGCAGTGACCCCATCTCCGTCTGTTTTTAAAACATACTCCCCAGACTCATTCTGATGGATCTCACCGTCTTCGGTTTCCGGTTCCTCCGGATTTTCCGTTTCCTCAGCCGTCTCTTCTTCCGGATCCGTTCCCATATGATCCATGTCTACAGCATTTGCCTTTATTTCATCTGGTACGGTAATTGCCTCCACACCGTTGATTTCATAACCAGACATGGTAACATAAAAGGCCACGACTTCCACCTCATCAAATCCCTGGGCTTCCTTTCCTGCCTGCATCACCACATTATAACTGTCGGTAAAATCCATGGAAATTTCCGTTGGAAGCCCCGTCAGGGCATCCACGGAAACCGTCACATTTGCTTTTAGCTCTTTATATATATCGGGATTTTCTTCCAAAAGGCTGCTGAGGCCGGATGTCAGTCCCGACAGGTTTCCTCCGGTGATTTCACCTGTCACCTGGTAAAGGCGGTTTCCTCCTTCCGCTTTTATCTCTGTCATTTTCAGAGAATCCTGATTGTTCAAAAGCAAATCCATTGTTTTCACAATATCCACCTGGCTGTCGGAAATTTCCGACGTCTGTTTTACCCACTGTCCGCCGCTTCCCATATAAGTCACATACTGGTTATTCTCCTTTACCGTATACGTCTCCGTATCTATGGTTTCTCCCATGAGGTTAATATCTATGGTTCCCGCCATATGGACCGCCTCCGGCTCCCTGGTCATCTCCATTTCCTGTTTCATGACATACTCCAGAGAAGCTTCTACGCCCTGCGCTTTATAGTTCATCACCATTTCCATGGATAAAGCCCCTTTTGCAGAAGAAGCCTCTGAAAGGGCATCCCGCACCTGGGCGACAAGCTCCGCCGCCGTATCCGGCGCTTCTGCCGTACTTTCCACAGGCGTTTCACTGCCGGCCGGTTCAGTCTCCTCATCCTTCTTTTTTCCACAGCCGGAACACATGCCTATGGCCAAAGCCGCTGTCATAAACCATATCATAAACCTGTTTCTTTTTCTCATAACGTCTCCTTTCCCGTCTTTTCATCCTGTCAGTCTTCCAACAACCTGGCGACATGGAGCATTCCCCAGCCCTGCTGGTTTCGCGGCAGTCCCAAATCCATCGCCCGCTCCATCAATCTCAGCTTTACTTCTTTTGGCGTCATATCCGGCTCCTTCTCCAGCAGCAGGGCCAATGCCCCTGAAACCACAGGCGTCGCCATGGAAGTACCGCTTTTCACTCCATAAAGCCGGTTATCCCGTCTGCTCATGGCATTACAGGAAACCACGGAAGCCCCGGGAGCAACCACATCCGGCTTACAAATGCAGCCTCCGGTTGGCCCCCTTCCAGAATAATGAATCATGGAGGAACCACAGACTTCCACTGCGTGATGGTCATCGGAAGAACCAACAGTGATAACCTTTCTGCTGATTCCCGGCGTTGTCACCGAATGGGCCGACGGGCCTTCATTTCCCGCGGCGACGACAACAACCAGGCCATCAGCCCAAGTTTCCTCCACTCCCCTGATCAACGCCGACTGTTCTCCCGTCTCCCGCCTGGGGACAGAGCCCACCGAAATATTAACAATCCTGATTCCATATCGCTCTTTGTATTCCCGCAGCCATTTAAGCCCCTTCAAAACATTGGACACTGATCCGTTTCCCCTGCTGTCAAGCACTTTAATGCCGATTAGATTACATTCTGGTGCCACACCCCCATAAAGTCCGCTGGAGGATTCTCCGCTTCCTCCCAAAACCCCCATCACATGGGTTCCATGGGAATTGTCATCGTAGGGCGCCCTCCTCCCGTTCAGCATATCTTTAAATATCAGCAGACGCCGTCCAAAATCCGGATGCGGATACACTCCTGTGTCCAAAACCGCAATTCCAACACCCTTTCCCGTAAGTTTCCATCTTTTGGCCTCTTCCATGCCAATCAACTGACGTACGTGATCCACCTTACGCCTCCCGTTTCTGCTTCCTATATAATATTCCAGAAACCGTCCTCGGTTGACTTTCGGTGAATGAAACTCATCTCTCTAGTTTTACCCGGATTGCCCGGATAAATTCTCCGCTCTCTGCCACATGGGGATTTGGAATTGTGGTAATCAGCGCCAAATCCTTTGTCATAACGCCGTCTTCAATCACCGAAATGGTGGCGCGTTCCAACTGATCTGCAAATTCCATAAGGGCCTGGTTTCCGTCCAGCTCTCCCCGCTTTCTCAAAGCTCCACTCCAGGCAAAAATCGTGGCTACCGAATTGGTGGAAGTGGATTCTCCCTCCAGATATTTATAATAATGACGCTGCACCGTGCCATGGGCCGCTTCATACTCATACTTCCCATCAGGTGAAACCAGTACTGAGGTCATCATGGCCAGGGAGCCGAAGGCCGTAGCCACCATATCGCTCATCACATCCCCGTCGTAATTTTTACATGCCCAGATATATCCGCCTTCTGATTTTATCACCCGGGCCACTGCATCATCAATCAATGTGTAAAAATACGTGATTCCGGCCTCCTGAAACCGCGCCTTGTACTCCGCTTCATAAATTTCCTGAAAAATATCTTTAAAGGTATGGTCATACTGTTTGGAAATGGTATCTTTGGAAGCAAACCACAAGTCCTGTTTTATATCCAAAGCATAGTTAAAGCAGCAGCGGGCAAAACTTTCAATGGACTTGTTTAAATTATGCATTCCCTGAAGGATACCAGGCGACTGGAACTTCTGAATCAGCTCCCGCGTTTCCTTCCCCTCCTCATCTGTGTAAACCAGTTCACACGTCCCGGGACCCGGGATCTTCATTTCAGCCGCCTTATAAACATCGCCGTATGCGTGTCTTGCAATGGTAATGGGCTTCTTCCACGTTTTTACGTAAGGTTCAATCCCTTTCACAATAATTGGAGCGCGAAAAACTGTGCCATCCAAAATTGCGCGGATAGTTCCATTGGGACTCTTCCACATCCCTTTCAGGCCATATTCTTTCACCCTGGCGGCATTGGGGGTAATGGTGGCGCACTTCACCGCCACGCCATACTTTTTCGCGGCTTCTGCTGCTGCCACTGTCACATGGTCTTCCGTATCATCCCGGTGTTTTAAACCCAGGTCATAATATTCCGTTTTCAGTTCCACAAAAGGAAGCAAAAGCTCTTCTTTAATCATCTTCCATAAAACACGGGTCATTTCATCTCCGTCCATCTCCACGATGGGCGTCTGCATTTTAATTTTTTCCATAATGTCGCATCCTCCTTAAAAACCCATTGCTTTTCATTATAGGCACATTTAAAGCCGGTGTCAACAAAAGAAAACCCTTGCCAAATCATGGTTTTTGTTATAAAATTTTACAAGATATGTACTTTTGACATTTCAAATGTAAAGGAGAGACTACACATGAGCAAAAAAAACGTCATCGTCGGACAGTCCGGCGGCCCTACTTCCGTCATCAATTCCAGCCTTTATGGTGTTGTCACCGGATTTTTGGGTTCTGAGAAGATTGATAAAATCTACGGCATGGTAAACGGTATTGAAGGTTTCCTGGCCGGAAAAACCACTGTCCTTTCTGATTTGAGTAAAGAAGAACTGGAGATTTTACAGACCACTCCCGCTTCTTATCTGAAATCCTGCCGGTTTAAACTGCCGGAAGATCTGAATGACCCGGTATATCCTACTCTTCTTAAAAAATTTGAGGAGATGAATGTCGGCTACTTCTTCTATATCGGAGGAAACGATTCCATGGATACCGTATCAAAGCTGTCCCGTTACGGCGCACAGGTGGGTACCGACATCCTCTTCATGGGCGTTCCCAAAACCATCGACAACGACCTGATTGTGACAGACCATACTCCCGGCTACGGAAGCGCCGCCAAATACGTCGCTACTACAGTCCGTGAATGTGCTCTAGATGCAGGCGTTTATGCGGCCCCCTGCGTGACTGTCGTTGAAATCATGGGCCGTCATGCCGGATGGCTGACTGCCGCTTCTGTTCTGGCCAGAAAATTTGAGGGAGATGCCCCTCATCTGATTTATCTGCCTGAGGTTGCTTTCGACTTAGACCAGTGCCTGGCAGATGTCAAGAAGTGCCTGGAAAAAACCAACAATGTTGTAGTCTGTATCTCCGAAGGTATCGCAGATAAAGACGGCAAATTCATCTGTGAATACAGCGGAAGCGCCGATGGCGCCGTGGACAGCTTCGGTCACAAGAAGCTTACTGGAAGTGGTAAATATCTCTCTGAGGTAATTGGCGAAAAGCTGAATGTCAAAGTCCGCTCTCTGGAATTTAGCATTATTCAAAGATGTGGCGCATCTCTTGCCTCCGCGACAGATATCAAGGAAGCCGCCATGGCCGGCTCCGTAGCCGCAAAGGCTGCTTTGGAAGGAAAGACCGGTATGATGGTTGCCTTCATCCGTGAACCTGGCGATGAATACAAAATCACTTATCAGCTCACCGATGTAAATGAAGTCTGCAATAAAGAAAAACCTTTCCCTGCAGAGTGGATTACAGACGGCGGCACCAATATCGGAGACGGCTATGTAAAGTATGCCCTTCCTCTGATCCAGGGCGCTTCCCCTGTAAAGCTGGTAGACGGACTGCCTGCATTCCTTGATCTGGCTACTACCTTAAAAAAATAAATTCAAAAATGATATGCTCCCTTCCGGACAAGCAAGTGGAATCATAAAAACTTGCTTTGGCAGGGAGCATAAAAATTTTATTGGGTTCCCGCCAACTCCGGCGTCTCTTTGCTGACCTCGGTTCCAGGATAAAAGTACTGGAGAATTTCCATATAGCCTTTCCCCTGGCCGGCCAACGCGCTTGCTGCTGTCTGGCTCATGCCGACCCCATGTCCATATCCTCCTCCATGAATTACATACCCTGTCAGATGATCTCCGTCCTTCATTTCCTCAAACCAGACGCTGGCGCTGGGCAAAATGGAACGTCCGGTGGAAGTGGTTCCGTCCTGCCTTGTGTAAACATAATCCATATCCCCCAACAAAGCCCGTATGGGGCCTGAGCGCAGGATTTGTACCGTCCCTTCCGTCCCTTCCACCAAAAGAAGTTCTGCCAGTCCGCTTTTTGACCGGGCCTGAACCGACACCGACTGGATCGTTCCAATGGTAGTTTGCCCCCCCCATTCCTGGAAGCTTCCGTCTTCCCCGCGAAAACGCACCAGTTCCTTGTGGCTCTGGGCATAGCTTCCGAGAAAGCTGTTCATTCTCTCTGTCAGCCGTTCCAAAGTCACGGTAGTTTCCCACCGATACCACGGCGCGCTGCTTTCCAGGTTTCCGGAATCAATATTCCCCAAATATTCCCTGAAGGTCGTTTCCGAAGACAAATCTGGTTCCTCTCCCTCCGACATATAGATCCGCTTCAGATAAGGCGTTTCTCCTTCATTTCCTCCCCAAACCGACATATCACTCCCATATCCGCAAGACGTGGCGTAGTAGTAGGTGGTCACCAGTTCCCCTCCATAAAGGATGATTTGTCCTTCTGTTTCCTTCACCGCCTGCATGGTAAGCTCATCTGTCTCTGTATTATTATAAACCTGGAAGTTTGTCGTATCATCCACATGTGCCCCGTAAGTATTATATGCGTTTCCCGCAATCTGCCTGTACGCATAGCTTCTGGCACAGACCGCCTGGGCTTTTAAAGCCTCCAGGCCGTAGCTCTCCGGCATTTCGCTTGGCACCACATAACATAAATATGTCTCAATATCTACCTCATTGATGATCACAAGCCCGGACTCTGTAAGCGCCACTTCCGCCGTGCCTTCATACCATGGCTCTCCCTGTTTTCTGGTAAATGAGCTGAACCCGATCTTCCCTCCTTCATCCGGCACAATCTGAATTCTTCCCTCAGCCAGCCTGCTGTCCCCTTTTGCAATCTCCACAGTTTCCCCCGCCTGATGACGTTCTGAACCTTCCTTTCCGTAAAAAATGGAAAACGCCTGATCCGATGTAAAAGCCACCTTCTCATGATATAAAGAGCCGATGGACGCATCTGTCAAAAGTACCCTGATATTTTTGGCTTCGATATGTTCTCCCATAAGGGCGGCGCAAATTTTTCCTCCGCCGACCACATAATCCGCCTGGTCATATCCCACAGTCAGCGCTTCTTTGGAAAGGGGTTCAAATCCCCCCTGCCTGTTAAACACATGGAACTGTTCCGCCAGGGGCACTTTCCCATATCCTTCAATTTCCAATTCCTGATCTCCCACCGCCAGAAGCTTTCCCCGGATTTTCTCTTTTTTAAGGGAAATAACCGTCACTGCCCCTTCTTTTACCGTAAGGTCTGCCACATTCTGCCCGCACCCTTCTCCTTCCGCGCCCACTGAAAAATTTCTCCAGACGCCATAGAGATATACCTTTAAATTATTTTCACCATATTCCTGTATCCATATATTTTCATATGTAACTTCATCAGATACCACCTCTGTCACCATGAGCAGCTCACTGCCTTTTGTCCTGGCCTTTATTTTTCTGTCCACATGCTTGTCCAAGGAAAGGCCCTCAAAGGAAAACACTCCCTGGTCTGTGTATGCTTCCCACATGCCGGCTTCCGGAAGCTGGTTCGGCGTCCCAATCAAAAGAAGCTCCTGCTCTGACACCTGCTTGTCCGTGTCATATTTTCCAAGAACCGCTTCATAAAAAGCTATCCAGTCGGATTCTTTAGCCGTTCCTTTTCTTTTCCGTCCATCCAAAACAGCTGCAAGCTCTTCTGTCATGGACAGTCCCTCCGCCATGGTTTCCAGATCTTCGTAAGTAAGCTGTTTTCCCATCGTTTCTTTGTCTGCGGGTATACGCTCCGTACTCCAAATTCCCCTTTCATAAAGATATTCTGCATAAGGTACGTACCAGTTTCCAGCATCCTCTGCCGGGAACCGGTCTGTCGCAGCATCAATCGCTTCTTTTCCCGCCAGGGCAAAAGCTGTCTGCCTGGCGGCCAGCGCCCTTGAAATCCCGGGAACCTCCGTACTTTTTCCTCCTAAAACCCAGACAGTCAGTCCTGCCCCAAGAATAATAAGGACAAAAAATACCTGGGAAATTCTCGCTTTCTGTTTGCTGTTCATTTGATTTCTCCTTTCCCGTCCATCTTCTGTACCTTTTTAAAACCTTCGGAATCCTATACGATAACAAAAGACAGCATATTAATAATAATATGCTGTCTTTATCTTTCGTATTCCCCCGAAATGCCGGTTCCTGCACTTTTGATTCCTAGCCCTCGCTAGGTGGGCAACCGCAAATAAATTTCTGCCATCCACTCAAAGGAGGCCCGACATCCATTTATTAATATAGGAATCCCGTTTTACAATCTGTAGGTTCAAAACATACAGGAATTATCGAACATTCCAGGTAGAATTGCGAAGCTTTTTCTATTAGATATTATATACCAGAAACCCGCCCGTGACAAGGGCAATTTCTGGCAAACCCTGTCCTTTTTTTAATAACGGAGTAATAACGCTTCATAAAACTTCACAGCTGATTCCAGCGCGTCACAAGGAATTTTTTCATTGGCCTGATGGGGAAATCCCCATCTCTCATCCTGGAAAAATCCAGTGTAGCGGAAAACATTGTCACAAATCGCCGTAAAAAACCTGGCGTCCGTGCCGCCTGCCAAAAGCCCTGGCATCACCAGCGCTTTCTCTCCATACTCTTCTTTTGCGATTTCCCCCACCAGCTTGTAGGGACGGCCCTCTATGGAAGTGGCAGGCTCCGGATCCTCCCCCATAATCTTTCTCACCTTTACATCGGCGGGAATCACCCTGCGGAAATGGGCCAGCAGAGATTCCTCTGTATCTCCCTGAAGCACACGGCAGTTCATAATCATACTGGCATGTTCTGGTAAAATATTGGACTGCGGACTCCCGGAAGCCATCGTAACCGCACAGGTGGTATGAAGGAGGGAATCCAGTTTTTTATCTTCCTTTGCATAAGCGCAAAGCTTTTCCCAATGACTTTTGGGGTCGCCGTAAACAGCCGCTTTTTCTCCTGCCATACACTGTGCCAGGGCTTTCAGCTGTTCTTCCACAATCTCCGTCAGCCGGTACGGAATGGGATTCTCCTCCAAAGCCGCCACAGCCCTGCATACCGCTCCAAGGGCTGTTCCATTCCCCGGCTCCATGGAATGGCCTCCGGCGCTGTCCTGGTAAATTTCATAATCATGATAAGCTTTTTCACCGAGGGCCACCTGGCAGATATACCCGTCATACCCCATGGGTTTTCCGTCCGTCACTCCGCTTCCCTCGTCAAAGACGCACCCCAGACGGACACCCTGCTTTTTGAGATAATCCACAATTTCCCGCGCGCTTTTTACCGGGCCCTGTACTTCTTCATTATAACCAAAGGCCAGGTAAATATCATAATCTGGCTGAAATCCCTGTTTAAGCAGCGCTTCCACAGCTTCCATTTCTGCAAGAATCACACATTTACAATCTGTCGTCCCGCGTCCCCAGATACATCCTTCCGCCGCCTGGCCGGAATATGGCGGATATTTCCATTTGGAATGATCTCCCTCCGGCACCACATCCTGGTGCCCCATCAATAGTACCGGGAGCTTATCGGAAGCTGTTCCCTTCCATTTAAAAAGCAGGCCTGCCTTCCCGACCACTGTTTTTTCCATATATTTGTGAATAGCAGGATAAATCTCTTCCAAATATTTATGAAGTTTCTCAAACTGTCCGAAGTCTATTTTAGAATCGTCTGCATTGGAAATTGTCGGAATCCGCACCATCCCCTGCAAATGTTCCACGTACGAATGATTCAAAATTTTTACCTCCTTACCCAATAATTAAATTCAGAATAACAAAGACATCCCCGAAAGTCAATCTGCTTATTCCAATATGCCGTCGATTGACAAATTTTGCCCCTTCGGTTATACTAAAACATAAATTCGGATTTTCGATGGGAGAGGAACCATGTATACCAGTGCGACCAGTTTAAAAAATCAAATTTATACTTCCATTTCCAATGACATCGCCCTCGGTGTTTATCCTCCCGACCATGTATTTAATGAAAAAGGCCTCATGGAAAAGTTCAACGTTAGCCGCGCCCCCATCCGCGAAGCCCTGATTGAGCTTTGCAATGAACGGATTCTTTATAGTATCCCCTATTACGGATATAAAATCACTCCTCTCACCGACGAAGATGTGGCAAACACAAAATCTTACCGTTGTATTCTGGAAAGTGGTTTTATGAGGGAATATTGGGAAAAGCTTACCCCAAAGGCCCTCTCCAGTCTGGAAAGTTTCCATCAGGCCAGCGTAGAAGAAGCAGAAAAAAGCGATTCCATCGCTCATTGGAATTCTAATATCCAGTTCCATCTGGCATTTTTTGAAATCTACGGCAATCAATACGCGTATCAGCATTTACGTTCTGCCATGTCCCTTCAGACCAGGGCTTATGCCCAAACCCGCTGGGAAGAATACCACACCCAGCTTTTTTATGATGTTCCCATAATCCATGGTTCTATCCTGGAGGCTATCCGCCAAAATGATCAGGATAAAGCTGTCAGCCTGTTGAAGACGGATATTTACAGCATTTAAAAAACATCCTCTAACATTTTTTCATCTTACCGTCAACTGGCAGGGATTCATGCCCTGGCAAGATTGGTTCCCCGCCGGAGGTGACAACGTTGGCAGAAAACAAGATATCCAACTATGAAAAAATGAAAGACCATATGGCTGTTGTGTTTTTACAGTATGACCAGGAAAAAATGATCCAAAAATTCGCGCTGGAACATGATAAAACCTACCTTTACATTGATTTTGTCGGAAGAAAGTATCGTATTAACCGTTTAACCGGATTTGTAAGTTGGGCACGAAACTCTTTTCAAACAGAAGAACCGGCAGATTACAATGAAGTTATGACCATATACGATGTACTTTGTTATTCCAAAGAAAATTGCCGCCTTGCCGGTGAGTGGATAAATATAGGAAGCCTTTCTTCCATTCAGGGCGGCTCTTTAGAGAAAAACAGTAACTTTTTTCAAAATGCCGGGGAATATTTTGACCGGAAAACAGATGGTTTGATTCGTGCGTGTGAAACACTGAACGGGAGAAAAATTGAAAAAGGAGACGTGGCCTACAAACTGGATTTATTCCCTTTTCTTCCGCTGATCCTGTGCTTTTGGGAATCCGACGAGGAATTCTCTGCAAGTTTGCAGATTCTTGTAGATCAGAATATCTGCGATTATATGCACTACGAAACAGTAATGTTTGCAATTACACATATGCTCAGCCGCTTAAAAACGGAATGTGAATCCATAAATTATGATAGTTTTCATGGTAGCTAATCTATATTCTATCATATCACCCTTTTCCAGTTTCTTTTAGGGCAAAGAACTGAAGGCATTTTTAGATTATGCTGCCGGGAAAATCACGAATGATGCTTTTGTACAGAAACTTGACGAAGTTGTGAAAAAGGCAAAATTGAATCGGGAATGGAGGCATGAGTATATGACGTTGCTAATGAGAGACCAGCTCAATATTGAGAAGGGAATCGAAAAGGGTGAGGACAAATTTTCCCAACTGATTGCGCGTTTGATGGAAGATAAACGGTCACAGGATGTAATCAGAGTCACACAAGATAAACGATATAGAAATAAATTATACGAAGAATATCTTATTGACCAATCATACCATCGATTGACTGGATCCTGTGTGTCCTTGTCAATCGACGGCAGGATCATATATCATCTCTATCCAAAAAACACAAATTATGGGGCTGTTGCTGAATCATGTTTTCAGGACAGCCCCTTTTTTGATGCGCAGAGGTGGGAAAGGAACTATGCAACTTATGCTGCCCGCACCGCGCACGGCAGATGAGGAAAGATAGCTCTTCCCTACCCGATTGAAATTCTTATCACTTCCAGTTCACAATTTGCCCGAAATCAGGTTTCAGCGCGGCGCCGCCCACCAGGCCGCCGTCGATGTCAGGCTGCACAAACAGTTCCGGTGCAGTCTTTGCATTGACGCTTCCGCCATACTGAATACGGATTGCTTCCGCTGTCGCCTCGTCATAAATCTCAGCGATGCACCGACGGATCCCGCCGCAGACCTCTTGCGCCTGCTCTGTTGTAGCGGTCTTTCCAGTTCCAATGGCCCAGATGGGTTCATAAGCGATAACTGCCGTCTTTGCCTGGTCTGCCGTCACACCCAGGAACGCAATTTTCACCTGCTGGCGAATGAAATCCATGGTCACACCCTGCTCCCTCTGAGTCAGAGTTTCACCGCAGCATACAATGGGAGTAATTCCATGCTCAAAAGCCTTCAGTACTTTCTTGTTGACAGTTTCATCTGTTTCCGCAAAATATTCTCTTCTCTCAGAATGTCCGATGATCACATATTTTACGCCGACATCTGTCAGCATGGCGGGAGAAATTTCTCCAGTATAAGCGCCCTTTTCTTCATAATACATATTCTCAGCGCCAATCTCAATATTTGTCCCTTTTACCGCCTCAAGGGCAGGGATAATATCAATAGCGGGCACACAGAACACCACATCCGCATCCTCTGTTTTTACCAGAGGTTTCAATGTGTTGATCAACTCTACAGCTTCACTGGGAGTCATATTCATCTTCCAGTTTCCAGCGATAATTTTTTTTCTTGCCATGGTCTTTATCCTCTCTTATTTTCAACAATTATCCTATAGCGCTAAGCTCTGGCTGCATACTCAGATACTCTCTGATTTCATCTCTCGCGAAACGGGTATCCTCTCCTGGCCCTTTGCTCTGGCTTCGCTTACGCTTGCCAATCACTGCGGGCGGAGAGCTAAGTTCGCATACGCTTTTCAATGCAGCGTCCATCTGCTTTAACATCCAGAATCCGCCTGCTCCACGCAGGCGTCGTGCTTCGCACTCAACGATTCTGAACAATAAGCCTCCTTCAAAAGTAAATGCTCACTTACGTTCGCGCTTCCTTTTGTCACGTCGGCTTATTTATCGTCAGCTGCCGCTACGCCGGGAAGTTCTTTTCCTTCCAGGAATTCCAGGGAAGCTCCGCCGCCAGTGGAGATATGGGACATCTTGTCGCCAAAGCCCAGCTGGTTTACTGCTGCCGCAGAGTCACCGCCACCGATGATGGTGGTGGCATCCGTCTCAGCCAGGGACTTCGCCACCGCGATGGTTCCTTTGGCAAGAATCGGATTTTCAAATACGCCCATCGGTCCGTTCCATACCACAGTCTTTGCGCTCTTTACAGCATCAGCGTAAAGTTTTGCAGTCTCTGTTCCGATATCCAGTCCCATTTTATCAGCGGGAATCCCGTCAGCCGCCACTACGGAAACTTCAATTTCCGCATCGATGGGATTCGGGAACGCTGCCGCAATGGTGGTATCCACAGGCAAAAGCAACTTCTTTCCAAGCTTTTCAGCCTTATCCATCATCTCTTTGCAGTATCCCACCTTCTCATCATCCACCAAGGAAGTACCCACCTCATATCCCTTGGCTTTCAGGAATGTATAAGCCATACCGCCGCCAATGATCAAAGTATCGCATTTTTCCAGCAGATTTGCAATTACATTTAACTTATCCGCCACCTTCGCGCCGCCCAAGATGGCAACAAAAGGTCTGGTAGGATTATTTACGGCATTGCCAAGGAAATCAATCTCCTTCTGCATCAGGTAACCAACTGCTGCCGTATCCACATACTCTGTAACGCCTACGTTGGAACAATGCGCCCTGTGGGCTGTACCAAAGGCATCATTTACAAAGACTTCACACAAAGAAGCCAGCTCCTTGCTGAAAGCCTCGCCGTTCTTTGTCTCTTCCACCCTGTAACGTGTATTCTCAAGAAGAACCACTTCACCATCCTTCATGGCTTCCACAGCGGCTTTCGCATTTGGCCCGACCACATTGGGATCTGCTGCAAACTTCACTTCCTGCCCTAAAAGCTCCGTAAGTCTGGCAGCCACAGGCGCCAGAGAAAGCTCCGGCTTCGGCTCGCCCTTGGGTTTTCCCAGATGGGAACAAAGAATCACTTTCCCGCCATCAGCAATCAGCTTTTTGATGGTGGGAAGTGCCGCTACCAATCTGTTTTCATCGGTGATTTTTCCGTCTTTCAAAGGAACATTAAAGTCACAACGTACCAGGACCTTTTTTCCCTTTACATTGATATCATCAACTGATTTCTTATTAAGCATGTCTTCCTCCTTTATAATTAATAAAACGATTGCGCAAAGCGCAATCGTTGCGCGTGAGCGGTGCCTGGAAGGCTATTTTCCTCTCCGCGAACTGCGCTTCCCCCCGGCCGGGCTTTTATCGTATGGAAACTAATTTTTCATACGATAAAATGTTTGCGCAAAGCGCAATCGTTGCGCGTGAGCGGTGCCTAGAAGGCTATTTTCCTCTCCGCGAACTGCGCTTCCCCCCCGGCCGGGCTTTTATCGTATGGAAACTAATTTTTCATACGATAAAATGTTTGCGCAAAGCGCAATCGTTGCGCGTGAGCGGTGCCTAGAAGGCTATTTTCCTCTCCGCGAACTGCGCTTCCCCCCGGCCGGCTCTGTTCATACAGGAAATTCCATTTCCTGTATGAACAAAAGCAGGTCCGGTCCTATGATAGAACCGGACCTGCCGAAGGTTCTTGATAAATAATGCTTGTCTGAGTCCTTATACTTATGCCAGCTCAGCGAAGTATTTGATGGTTCTTACCATCTGGCTTACATAAGAATTCTCATTGTCGTACCAGGAAACAACCTCAACCTGGGTCTTGCCGTCAGCCAGAGGAGAAACCATTGTCTGGGTGGAATCAAACAGAGAGCCATATGTCATGCCTACAACATCGCTGGATACGATCTCATCCTCAGTGTAACCAAAGGATTCTGTGGAAGCAGCCTTCATGGCAGCATTGATTTCTTCCTTTGTCACAGCCTTGTCCACAACTGCGAAAAGCAGGGTCGTGGAACCTGTAGGCGTAGGTACACGCTGAGCAGCGCCGATCAGCTTGCCGTTCAGTTCAGGAATAACCAGACCGATGGCCTTGGCAGCGCCAGTGGAATTGGGAACGATATTGATAGCGCCTGCGCGGCTTCTCCTCAAGTCACCCTTTCTCTGAGGACCATCAAGAATCATCTGATCGCCTGTGTAAGCATGGATTGTACACATAATACCGGACTCAACGGGAGCCAGGTCATTGAGGGCTTTTGCCATGGGAGCCAGGCAGTTGGTGGTACAGGAAGCTGCGGAAATAACCGTATCTTCTTTCTTCAGGGTTTCATGATTTACATTGTATACGATAGTAGGAAGATCATTTCCTGCAGGTGCGGAGATAACAACCTTCTTTGCGCCGGCAGTAATGTGAGCGGAAGCCTTCTCTTTGGAGGTATAGAAGCCTGTGCACTCCAGAACTACGTCAACACCAAGCTCGCCCCAGGGAAGCTCAGCGGCATTTGCTTTCTTGTAGATGGTGATCTCTTTGCCGTCTACAATGACAGCGCCTTCATTATCACCTTCACCTTCTTTGTAGGAAACAGTGTCAGCCAGCGCATATTTACCCTGAGAAGAGTCATATTTCAGCAGATGAGCCAGCATCTTAGGGCTGGTTAAATCGTTGATTGCCACAACGTCATATCCGGGAGCGCCAAACATCTGTCTGAATGCCAGACGGCCGATACGTCCGAAACCATTAATCGCTACTTTTACTGCCATTTTGAATTCCTCCTAAATATTAAAATATTTATTAGTAGTACCATTGACTCATTTGTTATTTTACATAATCTGTTAAAAAATATCAAGTAATTTTTTTCCTTTTTTAAGTAGCTTTACCTATTTTATTCACAATCTACAATTATTGTCTTTCAAACTACAAATATCCGGCATTATCACAAGAGATTTTCCGGGTTCAGACACAGAAGTTCCGGTGCCACAAAACGGCCGTCTTTCCGTATGAGCCGCCCGTCAAAATATATCTCTCCGCCGCCGTATTCCGGAGTCTGGATACAGACCAAATCCCAGTGAATAGAAGAACTGTTTCCATTGGGCGCATCCTCATAGCAGTTACCCGGGGTAAAATGAAAAGAGCCTTTGATCTTTTCGTCAAAAAGGATATCTTTCATGGGCTTTGTCACATAAGGGTTCACGCCAATGGCAAATTCACCGATATAGCGGGCGCCTTCGTCCGTGTCAAAAGCAGCGTTGATCTTTTCCGAATCATTGGCCTTCGCCTTTATGATCTTTCCGTTTTCAAAGGTCAGGCAGATATTATCATAAGTGAAACCCTGGAACACCGACGGAGTATTATAGGAAAGCACACCGTTTACCGAATCCTTCACAGGGGCGGTAAAAACCTCCCCGTCGGGGATATTCATAGTCCCGGCACAGGGAATGGCCGGAATCCCTTCAATGGAAAAAGAAAGGTCTGTGCCAGGCCCGGTAATCCGCACTTCCTTTGTCTGCTCCATCAACTTCACCAAAGGCTTCATGGCCTCGCCCATTTTTCCATAGTCCAGGCAACACACGTCGAAGTAAAAATCCTCAAAAGCCTCCAGGCTGGTCCCGGCGCTTTGGGCCATGGACGCAGATGGATAACGGAGCACCACCCATTTTGTTTTCGGAACCCGGATGCCGTGATGGACCGGCGTCATATAAAGGGCATTGTAACGTTTCATCTGTTCAGGCGGCACGTCTGCAAGTTCATTGATATTGTCTCCGCCCCGGATCCCCAGATAGCAGTCCATCTTCGACATTTCCAGGCAGTCCACTTCCGCCATCAGCTTAAGCTGCCCATCCGTACAGGAAAGGAGCATTTCCCGCTGCATCCTGGTATCCGTAAAATGAGGAAACGGCAGCCCTCCTGCTTTGTAAACCTCTTTCACCACCTGCCTTGCCAGCCTTTCTGTATCCATACCTGTATAATGGACATATACTTTTTCTCCCGGCTTCACCCGGCAGGAATAATTCACCAGGTTATAAGCCAGTTTTTCAATTCTCCCGTCCACGGCCCTTCTCCTCCTTCTCTTCTCTTCTGCCATCTTCCGTCACAGCTTCTTTTTCCGTGCCATCCGACCCCGCCTCTTTTTCTGTTTCCGTCTTTTCTTCCGGATCCACGTCTTCCTGCGTATCCGCCTTTTCTACTTGTTCTTCCCCATTTTCTTCTTCCGTATTCTCATTCTTCGTTTCTTCTTTTATTTTGGGGTACTTCTTTCCACAGTATATAAAAATGGCGATACCGGCAACCAGCATGAAAATAGCGATAAACTGGGAGGTGGACAAAGGGCCGACGCTTCCCCGCGGATCGTCCCGGAGACATTCGATGATAAAACGCCCGATGCTGTAAAAAATCAGGTACAGCCCGCCCACCTGGCCGTCACTTTTTGTCCTTTTGGCACAAAACAGAAGCACAAAAAAATTGACTATATTGGCCCCTGCAGAAATAAACTGGGTAGGGATTAACGGTACGCCGGCCGGTGCATAATTGCAGCTTTCCGGAAAAACAATGTGGAAAGCGCCGGATGTCGCTTTTCCATAACAGCAGCCAGCCATCACACAGCCAAATCGGCCAATCCCCTGGGCCAGGGCAACGGAAGGCATAACCAAGTCGAAATATTTGAGGAAAGACAGTTTTTTTATCCGGCAGAATACATATCCCGTAAGGATTCCGCCAACGAGGCCTCCATATACCACGAACCCGCTGGCCAGCGTATCCCAAAAATATTTCGGATTAGAAAAAAGCGTTGGAAGCTCTGTGATAATAAACAGAACTTTCGCAGCCGCCCATCCGCACACAAGGCACCAAATACCCATGGAAAAAATCTGGTCATCGCCGACTTTATATTTCTTTTCCCGGTACATACCCACTAAAAACGCCGCCAGCACTCCAAGGGCAACCATGAATCCATATCCATATATAGTAAAAGGGCCAATTCTAAACAAAACTTCTTTCATGTAACTTCTCCTTCTTGTCCGTATCATCTTTCCGGTTTCCAGGCAGAAACTGCCACCGTCTGACATTATAACAGACTTTCTCCCCGTTGGCAAGAAAACGAAAAAATGCCCTGAGTTTTGTACCTTTTATTAATACAGGCAGAAAATCGGCCCTTTCGAGTCCAAAACTATTAAAAAGCGCCGGTACTTAAAATTTCGGAGCCAAAGCGAACGAAATTCTTTAGCACCGCTGCAGCTTTTTCTAAGCGGAAGCGTGTTTTGGACTGAAAGTAACCGATTTTCTGTCATACTTTTATGAGAAATAAAAGGTACAAAACTCAGGGAGCTTTCATCGTTTCCATATGAAGGACTTGGTCTGCCTCCTCTGCCATCTCCTTACTGTGGGTCACCACGATGACGCACTTCCCCTCTTCATGGGCAATCCGCTTTAAAAGGGAAATCACCTCCTGTGCGGTGGTTTCATCCAAATTCCCCGTGGGTTCATCCGCCAGAAGCACCTTCGCATCACTGGCCAGCGCGCGGGCAATGGCCACCCTCTGCTGCTGCCCACCGGAAAGATGCATTACATTCCGGTTCCAAAATTCCTCTCCAATCCCGATACTTGAAAGCAGCTTTTGCGGATCCTTCTTTCCTCCCAGCCTGACATTTTCCTTAGGATTCAGATAATCAATCAGATTATAGCTCTGGAATACCAGGGAAATATGGCTCTTCCTGTGCTCCTTAAGCCCGTTTGCCGAAACTGGCCGGCCATCATAGCAGATTTCCCCCTTTACAGGCACGTCCAGTCCCGCTAAAAGGGACAAAAATGTGGTTTTTCCAGAGCCGCTGGCTCCTAAAATCGCATAAAGCTTTCCACAGTCAAACACAGCGTCCACATCTTGTAAAATCCATTTATCCTTTTGTGATTTATAAAAATAAGATACTTTTTTCGCTTCCAGAATCATACTGTCCTCCTATTCACTGAGAATTTCCATGGGTTTCTTTCTCAAAATCACGATTCCCGCCATCCCCACCGATATTGTCACAAGAAGCCCTGTTCCGGCTCCGCAGAGGGCAAGCATTTCCTTCGTCACAGAAACCTCCACACCTGTCACCGTCTGTTCCGACTCTTCAAAATCCTTCGCCACCTTATCCGCATCCATATTTTTCTGAATCTCAGCCTGTTCTTCCTGCTGGTTCACAAGATATCCCGCAAAGGCTTTTGAAACTCCAGGCCCTGCGGCAAACGATGCCAAAAATGCCAGAGCGGCGATTAAAACCGCCTCCAGAAGAATTTGCCCCAGTACGCTGCCCTTTCCGAAACCCAGCGAGATCAGAATTCCGCTTTCCCTGGACCGGCTTCTGACCCAGAAAAGAAAGATCAGGCACAAAAGAATAAAACCCGCAAAAAAAGTAACCAGGATAAACAATCCGCTGATTTTTTCCAGCTCATTAAAATTAGAAGACATTGTGGCAAAATCCCCGTTCCTGTCGATAAAGTCATACCGTTCCCAGTCGATATCCGTTTCTTCCATGGCTTTCTTTACCGTATCATACTGCTTTACGTCCTCCACCTGAAAATAAGCATGTTCATAACAAGGCTCTCCCTCAGAACCCTGGGGCTTCTCCGGGAAACCCAAGTCTGTAAAAATTACATTTTCCGACCGAAAAGTATCTCCGCCCATGAGCGGCGACATAAATTGTTTTGTCCCATAAATGCCGATAATCCTGGCCTCATATATGGGAGACTGCTCCGGATCATGATAATCATTGAACTCAAGCACATCTCCCACCTTAAGCCCTTTCTGCCCGGCCAGTTCTTTTGAGATCACGCACACGTCCTCATCGCCGGCTGTCACCATACGCCCTTCTTCTATGGTGACATTTCCGGAAAGCACTTGGGTATCCAATTCCATCTTTCTGTTTCCTAAAAGAGTGACGCCTCCCAAATCCCTTGTCTGGTCGTTATCCGGATCTTCAATCCTGTTAAAATTCACCGGATGGACCACTGTGGCGCAAGTTGTAATGTTATAATCCGAAATACCCTCCACAGCAGCCAGTTTCTCAATATCCGGAAGCTTCAGGGAATCAAAAGAATTGTCCGTCCAGCCAACCCACTGGGTTCCATAAGCTGTTTCCATTTTTTTCTGATGGACTCCCTCCAGGGAGCCTTCTTTCCCTTCCCCTATTTTTTTTGAAATCTCCTCCATCCTCCTGGAACGGTTTGTCTCGTTGCAGTCCAGCCTGAATCCTGCTCCTACCGCCTGCCTGGCCGTATCCTGTGTCTTTACGCTGGCGCTTTTGCTGGCCAAACCCGCTGTCAAAAACAGGCTGATGACAAAAACCGTCAAAAACAGCAGAAAGCTTTTGACTGGTTTCCGTATGACGCTGCGCCATGCCCTTTGTATACTATTCATGATCTATCCCTCCATTCTAGCCAGGGTATCCCTTGGATTTTCCCGCAAAGTAGGCCACAGGGAAATCCCCGATGCAAAAACCACAAGTCCCGTCCCTATCATGATTAACAGCAAAATATGTTCTCCCTGAACCAGTATTTCTCCCATACCGGAAAGTTCCCCGGAGGAAAACAGAGATTCCGCCATCTTTCCCGCAAGAAAAGCTGCGCATCCCGCTGCCAATGGCGCCGACAGTACAAAAAGCCCGGCGCTTTCCGTAAATACCTGCAGCAAAACTTTGAATTTTGATTCTCCCAGGCTGATGAACACGGCAAATTCTCTCCGGCGTCCCCGCATCCACATACAGAGCAGCAGAGAAACCACTAAAACGGCTGTCGCCATTGTAAGAAAAAGCATCCCGGCCGTGACGCGGATTACCTGTTTTAACGGCGCCTGCAGTCTTGAATAAAGGGTATCGGAAGACGTCACCTCCGCTTCCTGCCCAGCCATCTCTTCTATCTCTTTACAGAACTCTTCCAAATGCTCCGGTGTCCGTATATGGACGGACACAGAGGAAAATCCCTGCTTTCCATATAAGTCTTCAAAAAGTTCATGCCCTACAAAGATCTGATTCTCAATCCTATGGACCGCCATGACAGAATCATCCTGTTTCCTCTCCATCCCGCAAAAAAAGATTCCCTCAATCCTGCCCGCCGCCCTGTTTCCGTTTTCCCCCTTAAACTCCATTTCATCTCCGATTTGAAGTCCATTTGCTTCTGCCAAAAGGGAATCCACCAGAATCCCCCGCGGATTTTCCCCATCCACTTTCTTTCCTTCCAGAATACGGTATTTCCCCTCTGCAAACACCCCATCTGCTTCCGTATCGTCATAAGCAGACAGCTTTACCATCCCATTTTCCGGCTCTTTGGACTCACTGGACGTCAATGGAGAAAAATCCACCGGATAAACTTCCTTTTCTGCCGTCCGGTTGATAAAAGACACTTCCTCTTTTTCTAAAAGTTTTTCAATTATTTTTTCTGGAATACTATTGGTTCCATCCAGGCTTTTTAATACCACTTTGGAACCAGTTTTTTCCTGAATCCGGCGGCTAGTCGTCTGTGCCGTCTGAAGGATGGTTACAGAAACCAGGACCATCAGGCTGGCAACAAAAAAAACACATAAAAGTATCGCACTTTTTCCCTTTTTGCGCCAAATATACCGAAAAGCTCTCTGGTCAAACCTCATATTATCCCTCCGTTCCCCGGTAAATATAGACCCGCGACGCTTTAAACTGCCCTTCCCCGTCATAATCCCCATATAAAATCACGCTGGTCTGCTTTTTCACATCCTCCCGCGACGCAGATTCATATGAGGCTTTCGCCGTAATAATATCCACATTGGCAATCCAGAATACACAGTCCTCGCTGTAAAGAACCTGGGATATCTCTTCTTCCGACTCATATCCCTCCGCCGCACCCCATGCAAGATTCCCTTCACTCTCCGTCAGGCTGATGCTGCATCCCTCTTCCGTAAATTCCATAACCGTTCCGCTCATACCCGCTCTCTGCCACAAAAGATTGGCGTCTTCCGGCGTTTCTTCCCGGTCTTCCTTCTTCTCCTCTTTGGACACTGTGCTGGGAAACGGCTCCGAAGAAAGTGTTTCAGGTGAATCCACCCTGGGCGCCTGGCCGCATCCCAAAAGCCCGGCCGTAAAAACCACCCCGGAGACTGCCACTGCAGCTCTCCATTTAACTGCTTTCCTCTTTTTTCTTGTCTCATTCTGCTTTATTCCTTTTTTCATCAAAAATTCCTCCTTCGCTTTTTCCCAGATTATAAACCTCCGGTTTTTGAAAAGTCCTGTAAAAAAGCCGTAAAAAATAAAGGGTTTTTAAAGGATTTTTAGAGAATTTCCTGGTATGATGGATTCAGGCACAGGAAACTGGGGATTTTATATTACCGTCAAATTACACGGGAAGGTTCGTTTCTTGCGCCAGTGCCGTGGATATTGAAGTATCTAAATGTTCTGATTCAGATGTAATGTCCCTGCGCAACCGGCTTATGACCCGCCGTCCATGGCGGCATAAGCCTTTTTCGGACGTCCTGTCCGGAAATTGCTGGGTGTCCCACAGAACATTAAGAACTTCTAATATCCCCGGCAATGCGCAGCACACGAACCTTCCCGTGTAATTTGGCGGCAGAATAAACCCTCAGTTTCCTGCACCTGAAGCCGGAATAAAAAGAAAGGGGATTTCCATGCGGATTTTACTGATAGAAGATGATAAGAATTTGTCGGCAATTATTGCGGAACAACTTCAAAAAGAAGGGTATCTGACAGATTGCTGCTATGACGGGGAGATGGCTCTTTCCTATGCTCTGAATCCTGGTTTTTCCTACGATATCGTACTTTTAGACCGGATGCTCCCCATCATTGACGGCCTGACAGTCCTAAAAGCCATGCGCCGGAAAAAAGTCTGGACGCCGGTGATCTTAATCACCGGCCTGGGGGAAGTGGACCATAAGATAGAAGGGCTGGACTGCGGAGCCGATGATTACTTGGTAAAACCTTTCCATATAAAAGAACTGTTTGCGAGAATCCGCGCCCTTGTCCGCCGCCCGGCTGAGGTGGTCACGGATCATCTGATATCTGCTGCCGGCCTGACTTTGGACACAGGGCTTCGCCGGCTAAACTTTGGCTCCCGCTTTGTTTTTCTGACACAAAAAGAAACTTCTGTCCTCCAGGTCCTGATGAAAGAACCGGAAAACACACACACCAGGGAAGAACTGCTTTGGAAGGTCTGGGGCAGCGCTGCGGAAGTGGAATCAGGAAATGTGGACAATTATATCCATTTTCTCCGAAAACGCCTCCGTGAACTCAACTGCCCTACAGAAATAAAAACCGTATACGGCGCCGGATACCGGTTAGAAGGAGATTTATGATCAAACATTTAAGAAAAAAACTGGTTTTTACGTTTCTGGCCTTTACCATGTCTGCCTACACACTCCTTCTGGGCCTGATGGCAGCAGATACGGTCCGCAAAGCGCAAAGCTCAGAACTTGCTTATGCCAGACAACTGGCAAACAGGATTGCCTGGCAGCTCCAGGAAGGGAATCCCCTGACTAAACAGGATTATACGTACTATGCGGCTTCAAAAATCTGGGTCTGCCTGTCGGATTCTCTCGGAACCCATTCCGGTCCAGAGTGTTTTCCCACAGCCACCGGGGAACTGAAAAAGCAGATTCTTTCCAGACGTCACATAATAGAAATGGAAGAAATCACGTCAACGACTTTGCCTGGCAGCAGCTTAAGCTACACTGCCTGTCTTCTCAGCGGTTCTTCCAATGACCAATACTATGGGATTAAAATGGATTTTTCCACCGGTTTCCAGGAAAACCTGGAAGCCTTGTTTCTGATTGTCCCCCGCTCCTCTGCCTGGGGCGTCCTTCAAAAAAACTGCCGCCTGTATCCATTTCTCTGGCTGTTTATTTTTGCTCTCATGTACGTCATGAGCCGCCTCCTGATTCAAAAGTCTATCCTTCCCATAGAGTCCGCCATAAAAAGCCAGAAAGAATTTACCGCCGCCGCTTCCCACGAGTTAAAAACACCCCTGGCCGTCATCCAGGCCAACGCAGAAGCCCTGGAACTTACGGATTCCAACCAGCAGAAACAAACCGTCATTTTGGAAGAATGTGACCGCATGTCCCGCCTGGTCCAGTCCCTGCTCTCCCTGGCCGCAGGCGATTCCGGAAGTTTCCATATACATATCCGTGAAACCGACCTGGATACCATTTTAATTGAAGCCTGGGAGGCCTTTCTGGCCCCCTGCAAAAAAAACGGGCTTACCCTGAATCTGAAACTGGCAGAACAGGACGCGCCCAAAATTTTTTGTGACCCGGAACGTATCATCCAGCTTCTTGGCATCCTCTTAGACAATGCCATCAGCTTTTCCCCTTCCGGCTCTTCCATAGAACTGGGAGGCCGTATCTGGAAAAAATACGCCGAACTTTTCGTCATTGACCACGGCCCGGGAATCCCGTATGAAAAAAAACGCCAAGTATGGAAGCGCTTCTACTGCGGCGACGCCTCCCGCACAGACAGGCATCACTTCGGCCTGGGCTTAAGTATTGCAGAAGAGATTGTGAAACAGCACCATGGACGGCTGGAGCTTGCCGATACCCCAGGAGGCGGATGTACGGTGCGGGTGGCTTTTAACAGAAACCTTGATTGTTATTCCTCCCTTATTGTAAAAAAGCCTTTTTTATGATAAACTGCAAAATAGTTTAAAAAGTTAAAATATGGGAGAAATACTGGAAATGATATCTTTAATCGTCCCTTGTTACAATGAGCAGGAAGCCTTGCCGTTATTTTATAAAGAAGCAACAGATGTTATGGTAAAAACCGGGAGAAACTACGAGTTGATATTTGTAAATGACGGTTCAAAAGACAATACCCTCCCCATTATCAAAACGCTGGCTGAGCAGGATCGCCATGTCATTTACCTGTCTTTTTCCCGCAATTTTGGCAAGGAAGCTGCCATGTACGCTGGTTTTTGTAATGCTAAAGGTGATTATGTGGCCGTCATGGATGCCGACATGCAAGATCCCCCGTCACTTATCCCTCAGATGTTAGAAATCATTGAAAAAGGAGGCTATGACTCTGTGGCCACAAGACGCGTCAGCCGTACCCACGAGCCTCCCATCAGAAGCTGGTTTGCCAGGAAATTCTATCGAATCATAAACAAAATTTCCGATGCAAAAATCATTGACGGCGCCAGGGATTTCCGGCTTATGAAGCGTGAAATGGTGGAGGCCATTATTTCCATGAGTGAGTACAACCGTTTTTCCAAAGGCATTTTCGGATGGATTGGATTCCGTACTTACTGGCTGCCTTATGAAAATGTAGAACGGATAGCCGGAGAAACAAAATGGAGCTTCTGGAAATTAGTGCGGTATGCCATCAATGGAATCATCAGCTTTTCTGAAGCTCCCCTCAGTATCGCATCCTGGAGCGGAATTTTCATGACCATATGCTCCTTTTTTATTCTGCTGTTAATCATCATCAGAAAACTCTGTTTCGGCGATCCTGTGGCAGGATGGGCCTCCACCATATGCATCATTATTTTTATCGGCGGAATACAGCTTTTTTGTTTAGGCATCATAGGGCAGTATATTGCTAAAACCTATATGGAGACAAAACAGCGCCCTCATTTTATTGTGGCAGAAACCAACGGGGAAGATATCACTAAAATAAAATAGGCGCTACTGCCTTTGCCGCCCCTCCCATATCCATAACCCTTTTCTCTTATGCGAGCCTCATTAACAGTATCTTTCGACAAAATTATACCATCGTCCCCCTGGCATGTCACCATCATTCTTCCATTTTCTTACTGTTTTCCAGCAATATGGCGTCAGGCTACTTTTATATTGTAAAAAGGCTTGTTTTATGATAAACTGCAAAATAGTAAAAAAAGCCAGTTGCCAGAATCGGCAAAGGCTTACCTCTCATGGGTAAAAGGAGAAAACTCAACATGATCGCTTTATTCTGCCTATTCATCCCACCGTTAGCTCTTGTCTGTCTCAGAGAGCGTCTGTTGGATAATCACAAAAACATTTATGCCAGCGCCCTCACCTATGCTTTCAGTGTACTGGCCCTTAACGGTATTTTGATGTTTCTGTTGTTCTATGTCTTTCACAGCGAAGATGAACTTCTCTTTAAATTAAACCACCACAATGGATTTGCCTGCAAATATATCGTATTATCCATGGCGCTGGTTTTTATAGAACCATTTGCCGAAAAATTTTGCAGGGAGAAGGTCGCTTTACAAGTGAAAGGCTTTCTCAAACTCCCTCAGTTCCGCCATTTGAAAGGGCTAGCCTGTATCTATGCCCTTGGATTATTTTTGTTGAATTTTATACGGATTTTTGACAACAATTTCTGGGTGGATGAAGCTTTTACCACAAATCTCGTTCAACACCCCCTTTCAGAAATCCTCCAGACAACAGCGGCTGATGTCCATCCGCCCCTTTACTATCTTTTTGTAAAAACTGGATATATGATTTTCGGAAACCAGGGATGGATGTTCCACCTGATCTCCCTGATTCCCTGTGCCATTATTCTGGTGTTTGCACTGACAACAGTGTGGAAAAAGTTTGGAAAAGAAGCCGCCGTCATCCTGATTACTCTGGCCGGCCTTTCAAACAATGCTGTTATTTACAATATGGAAGTTCGTATGTATTCCTGGACGGCACTTTTTGTATTATTGAGTTTTTATGAATTATACAATATTTTAACAGAAGGGAAAAACAAAAATTATATTTTATTTGCCCTGTCCTCTTTGGCTGCCGCTTATACACATTACTATGGGCTGGTTTCTGTCGCTTTTTTCTATCTCTCTATTTTAATCCTGGCTTTGCGGAAAAAATTGGAACTGAAAAAAGTATTGCTCACCTGCCTTGCTACCATTGCCGCATACCTTCCCTGGTTTTTTGTTCTTCTGAATACGTTTGTGTCCAGCATCGATACCTTCTGGCTAAAGGATTCCCCCACATTCGGGGACACCATGAATTATCTGTTTTCCAATCAGTTTGGCAAAAAACTGTGGGCTGTTATTCTTTTGGGTATTTTCATTGCCTTTTTATATGAATCAGGTATTGTGGAAATCCGAAAAAAAGAAGATGGAAAATTTAATGTTTCTGTCACCTTCCAGAAAATCCGGTTCTCCCATATCCTCACCTGGATAATAGCCGGTATCGCCAGCATAGTTGGAACCGTTGGTGTCGGAATCCTGGTATCAAAGCTGCTGCGTCCCTTCTTTATCGTAAGATATGCTTACCCCGTTTCCATTATAGCCTGGCTGCTTCTTGGGATCACCATATCCAGGCTTAAGGGGAAAAAGCTTTATACTGTCCTGATCGTAGCCTATATGCTGTTTGTGTCTATTCCTGCATATCAGGCCACCTATACCATCGAAAAGCAGGCAAATGATACCTTGCAGACTACTTTAGCCACCACAAAAGACCTGATCGTCCCTGGCGATGCTATTTTAGCAAACAACCGGCATATGGGAGGACATATTGCCCCCTATTATTATCCCGGAGTGTCCTCAACTACCATTGATTTATCCACATTTCCAGAACTGGAAAAAGACATTACCTACTGGCTGATTATCAGCGGTAATGTACCGGAAATGCAACCTGTATACCGGGAAATTGCAAAACAGGGATTTTCCTATGAACAAATCGTAGAAGCCGGCAATCTGGGAACCCACACTGTAAATATCTATCAGATTAAAAACCGGGAATCTTCGAATCAATAATGGGAACCCTTTAATAAAGAGGAAATAACAACAATGATGTTCAAAATAAAAAAAGAAAAAATCCAGTCCCTGTTAAAAGGAATTGACAAACAGGTTTGTTTCATTGCAGCAATTACAGCCCTTCTTCTTTTGTTCTACATTGACCCTCTGGCACATGTGGATTTAACAGATTGGAACCGGACATTTTCTCCGGCTATCCTTTCTGGCATTTCCATTGACAAAAGAATCCAGAATTTTTATCTTCTGTTTTTCTGTTTCATTCCGCTGGTTTTCATATTATCCCTGCTATTTTATACTCTGCTTTTCCATATCCGGGACAAATATAAAACAATCCATTTAAAAATCAGTATTATGCTGATGTGCTGCGTTGCTGTGTCTTATTTTTCACGATACACAGCAGGCGCCTCCGCCGATTATGCCGGGATACTGGTCAAAACCATGTTGGCTTTCCAAATTATTCTGGCTGTTGTTGCCCTGGCAGACGTAAAACAGATTTTCTCCTTTTCTGACATCACCAGCTTTTTTGTCGGTTATATGATTGCTGTCATTTCCTCTGATATTCTTTTGCGGATTAACATGAATATCAGTATTTTGATTGTTGGCGCATGTCTTATCTGCTATGTTACAGTAATCTGTAAAACTCCTTTTGGCATAAAAATTTTCAAAACCTGTCAGAATTTTATCTTCATCCTCATGTGGACCCCCACAGTCCTCCGCCTTGTGCTGGAGGGCATTTACTTCCTCACAGAAAAGGGGGAAACCATCACAGACTACTACACCTGTGTCCTGTGCGCTGCTTTCATTTTTATCCTTTTGACTGTAACTTTGCTTTTCCTTTTCAGAAAAAAAGACTGGTCTTTCTCTTCTTTCGGATATATCGGCGCCATCACCAGCATAAGCGCTCTGAGTTTTTTCCAGTATGCTTATCAATATGTATGGTCCTATTCCACTTATGCAAAACTTTATGAAGCCGGAAATGGAGCCGTTGTAATGGATAGTTTCCTTTACGGCAAACTCCCCATTGCAGACTATTTTTCTGCTCACGCAGTAGGCGATGTATGGATGAGGATTATTTATTGTCTGGTTCACTCTGACATCAAAGGGATTTTTGCCACCCCTTACCGCGGCTTAACATTTCTGGCCGGCCTGTTTGCCTTGTTTTATATCATAAAAACACTGTTTGACCGGGACACCGCCGTTTTGTTTCTCTTCCTATTCCCCTGCTATTGTTCCAATGTCAAAATCATCACCATTTGCCTTATGTCTGTGGCTGTCCTCTTATATATTATCAAACAACCAGAAACCAAATCTTACCTTTGGTTCTGGTTGTTAATTTTGATCAGTGCATTTATTACTTATGATGAAGGCATATCCTTGGGAATTGCCTGCATTTCAGCCTATATGATACTGATATTCCGGGAACATGATAAACTAAAACGCTTTATTTTAAGCGGGATTGCCGTTGGTGGCGCTGCTCTTTTTTCTTATATTGTCTATGCCCTGTTTACGGGCATTCCAGTTATCTCCAGGATGAAAGAATGGCTGTCTGTGGGTGTAAACTCCAGCTCCACCTGGGCTACTGCTGTTTTTGGAGATCCATCCACCTTTGCCTTTTTGTTATCTTATCTTGTTGTCCCTGTATCTGCAGTAACCATATTGGTAATAACTTCGTTTTTGTATATAAAAGACAACAGCAAAGAATCCAGAAACATGTTGCAACGGCAGCTTAATTCCGCTTCCGCTGCTATTACCGTTGCCTTTGCCCTGGCGCAGCTTCTATTTTTTACAAGAACCATTGTATATCACAATTTAGACCGGTGTTCAGGACAAAATGGCGTACTGCTCAACTATGTCCACTGGACTGTTTCGTTATTCATATTATATCTGTACACGCGAAAAGGCAGTTCCTGCGAAAAAAAGCTTTTTGCCTGGATCGCTACATTTGGGATCATTATCCTCGCAGAAGGGACTCTGGTGACAGGTATCCTACCAGACAGCGCTTCTTCTGTCTTCGCCCGTGCTGCCGATGCTTCTGAAAACTGGAATCTCCATAACAACACCACCGACAATCTGGGTAAAGAACGGATTGTTTTTGATGAAGCCACTAACACATTCGTCCAACAGTTTAAACAGGTATTTGACACCTTGTTGACGGAGGAACAAACTTTTATTGATTTTGCAA
>CAOKOS010000019.1 GCA_948470255.1 uncultured Lachnotalea sp. | reverse complement strand
TTTTTAATATTATTTCAACAAGAAGTTGAAATTTATTGTAATTAAATGTCGTCTGAGACACAATACATAGCTTTGTGTCTCCCGGAAGCCTCAATTTCTCCGCTTCTTCCGGCGTTTCCACCACATAAGCCTCTTCCTTACACCACCCCTGTATGCCTTTTACTTCCGGATGGCTGGCGTTTCCCACAATGACGATAGCCGTCCCCTTTTCAGACTCCTCCCGGACAATGCGATGGATTTTTTTTACAAATGGACAGGTGGCGTCCACCACCTGGAACCCCTGGCCCTCCAGCTGCTCATATACTTGCCGGCTGACGCCATGGGAACGTATAATAACCGTCCCCCCCCGGATTCCCTCCATTTTCTCTTCACCCAATACACAAATGCCTCGTTCCTCCAGATCTTTTACCACCTCTTCATTATGGATAATAGGTCCGTAGGTATAAATGGGGCGAAGGGCCATCTCTTTCTCTGACTGCTCATATACAGTATCCACTGCCCGCTTTACACCGAAGCAAAAACCAGCAGTTTTAGCTACTATTACTTTCATTCCTGGCTGCATTTCCTTTTTAATCCGTTCTTTTTGCGAAAATCTCTATTTCCGCCCGTTCCCCTCTTCTTTTAGAGGCAAAATATGCAGGATTGCATCCGCCACTTCATCAATCGTCATATCTGACGAATCCAGGTAGACGGCATCTTCCGCTTTGCGTAAAGGAGAATTTTCCCGATGCATATCATGATAATCCCGTTCTTCAATATCTTTTTCGATCTCTTTTATATTACAGGGAATCCCCTTTTCTGTCAATTCCAGAAACCTTCTTTTTGCCCGTGTTTCCACACTGGCTGTCAAATAAATTTTCAAATTAGCCCCAGGAAGCACTACGGTTCCGATATCCCGTCCATCCATCACCACATTTTCCCGCGCCGCCATCTTTTGCTGAAGTTCCACAAGCTTCTCCCTCACCTTGGCGTATCCGGAGATTGCAGAAGCCATTTTTCCCGCTTCCTCTGTCCGAAGAAGCCCTGTTACATTTTCTCCATTCAAAAAAACCTGCTGTACCCCATCTTCATATATAATGGAAATATCCGCTTCTTTACAGGCATTGCAGATGGCCTCCCCATCCTCAGGGCGAACCCCCAGATTGTGGAAATGAAGTCCCATGGCCCGGTACATTGCTCCTGTATCCACATAAATAAAATTCAGTTTTCCGGCCACCATTTTTGCAATGGTACTTTTTCCGGCCCCCGCCGGTCCATCAATAGCAATATTGAAGCTCATGTCCTGTCCCTCTCTTTTTGTCAGTATTTTTCTTTTTAAGCCTTACTTTTTATACATTCAGCCCGGCGCTCCGCCCCGCCGCATAACCGGTGGACCAGGCGATCTGAAGATTATAGCCTCCAGTCACTCCATCCAAATCCAGAACCTCTCCGGCAAAATAAAGGCCGGCCACCCGTCTAGACTCCATGGTCGCAGGATTGATCTCCCCTACGGATACTCCTCCCTGGGTAATAATCGCCTCATTATACCCTCGAAGCCCTGTCAGGGTAAGGGTAAAGGCTTCTGTCAGGGAAACCAGCCGCTCCCTCTCTTCTTTGGAAATTTCATTGACTCGTTTTTCAGCAGGTATCCCGCTGCGCAGAACCATGACAGGAATCAGTTTTGACGGGTACAAATCTCCGAGAGCGTTTTGAAACTGCTTATTTTTTGCTTTCTCAAAATCCTTTAATATTCTTCGGTCAAGCTGCTGTCTTGTGAGAGCCGGCTTTAAATTGATGGAAAGCGTTAATGGATTTTTCTCAAGCTTTTTTGCCACTATGCTGCTTCCGCTCAAAATTGCCGGACCGCTGACTCCATAATGGGTAAACAGCATTTCTCCAAACTCTTCATATAATTTTTTCTTGCCGTTGTAGATTGCCACATTCACATTTTTAAGGGAAAGGCCCTGCAGCTTGACATTCCATTCCTCCGCGGTTTCAAAAGGCACCAGCGCCGGAAAGCATTTTGTCACCTGATGTCCCATCTCTTCTGCAAACCGGTATCCATCCCCAGTAGAACCGGTGGAGGGATAGGAAAGCCCTCCTGTGGCCACAATTACCGCTGAAGCTTCGTATACAGTTCCCTCTGCCGTGTGGACGCCTGTAATACGCAAAAGTGCTCCATCCGTGCCTCTGCCGTGGCCTGGCCCTTCATCTGCCGAAACTCCTGTTTCTTCTGTCAAAAGCCTTTCCGCTGTTTCCCGCAAATGAATCTCCACGCCTCTTTTCACAAGCTCTTTCGACAAGCAGGAAATCACGTCAGAAGAATGATCGCTTACAGGAAATACACGGTTCCCCCTCTCTGTTTTCAGCCTAAGTCCCCGTTTTTCCAAAAAACCTTTCATGTCCTGGCTGGAAAACCCATAAAAAGCGCTGTAAAGAAATTTTCTGTTGCTGACCACATGGGACAGCAGATTTTCCACATCACAGTCATTTGTCACATTGCAACGGCCTTTTCCTGTAATAAACAGCTTTTTTCCCAGTTTTTCATTTTTCTCCAGGAGAACCACCTGATCTTCAGACGCCGCTGCCTCTATGGCCGCCATCATTCCGGCGGCGCCGCCGCCTATCACCACAATTCGTCCCATTGATTCCTCATTTCATCCCGTCTCTTAAGCATCCCTCCAGCAGGTTTCCAGAAATTCAAGAATATCACCAGCCCCCGGCGGGCAGCCCTTCAGAGAATGGGTACAGCTGCTACAGCAGCGTCCAATGCCGATCTTTCCTGTTTTCCCCTGCCATCCCTGCCCGATGGCAATGGGGTTCTTCAAAAGTTTTTTATCCAAAAGCCCCGCTTCATCCATCCTGTTTAAAGCATGGATCAAAGAACCATAGCAGGCGCTGCACACATTATCCCCATGGACATACCGGGAAAGCTTCTCCACCCTTCTGGAAGGCTTTTTTACAGCAGACGCTGCGGACGGTTCGTTCAGCATATGAAATTTAGCTTTTTTTAGATCAGAACATCCCACACCCAGGTTCTCTGCCATCTTAATATAAGGGACGTCTGATACGGAAAAGCCCATAGTATCACAGACAAAGGCATCGCAAAGCACCGGATCGGCAAATCCCAGGATCCTGTCCATAGAAACAGGATTACCCCCCTCCTCAAAATCCAAATCGCCGCAGATATTATCCACCAGAATAAAGTCATTGCGGACAACCGTATTTAAATGGGCAATGGGCTTATGAAGCCCCAAAGTATGGAACCGCCGTTTCTCGCTGTTTGGAATCACGCCCTTGTTATTTTTTAAAGCACAAGTCACTGTCGTCTGGCAATGCCCCTTTAACACAGGTACATTGATCATAAAGTCCACCGAACGGGCGGTATCGCAGACCTTAATCCGCATCCCGGCAGCATCATATTCCTGAAAACTGTCCTTTTGAAGATTGGCAAAAGGGACTTTATACCGTTTTAACACCGGCTCATAACCTGCCGCCCGGAAAGCCTGGCTTGTATCTGCCCCCACCCAAGAACCTTCCATGACTGTGATCCGTGAAAACCCTTGTTCCTGCAAATATTCCACAATCCCGGCCAAAAGTTCACCGTGGGTTGTGGCTCCCAAAGAAGGAGCGCTGGCTGCCACCAGATTCGGCTTAATTCCAATGGAAGCCCCTTTGTCTCCAATCATATCTGCAAGCCCCGCCGCCTCTAAAAGCTCTTTCGTCATCCCTAGATAATCTGTCCCATGAATCAAATAAATATCATTCTTATTCATAAATTCCCCGCCCAAAACCTCCTATGTTATAAATTTATCCTACGATGCCTGTTCTTTCTATGTGTCCAGCCGTTTTATAAATTTTTCCAGCCTCTTTTCGGAAAGCTTCTTTTTTCTCCCTTTCACCACCACTGTCAGATTTTCCGTCCGAAAGATTTCCCCTGCCATCCTCGCCATATCTGACTCCTGTACCTTTAAAAAAGCCTGCTTTTTTGCCTCAAGATCTGGATAATCTTCCTCCATAATATGACAATCATAAGCCCTGTTCCAGTTGAAATCCCCGGCATCGTCCATCGACATGTCACTGTTATCCACATAAATAGCCCGGACATACTCCAGACTCCCACCCTCTTTTTTCAACTGCCGGAATATATCAATGGTTCTTTCAAAAGCCTTATAAAATTTATCAGAAGACACTTCGTAATTCAACTGTAAACTTCCAATATTTTTATAGCGCTCGAACTGATCGCCATAACTGTAAATATAACCTGTTTTTTCAGAAAGTTCCTGGTAAACAGGACAATAATCTCCTGTAAAAAGCATATTGTAAAAAAGATTCAACATGGCGCCGCTGTACCTTGTCACATCCACATCAAAAGAAAAAGAAACTTCCGTACAATTTCCTTCCGCCAAAACCGGTTTTTGACTGCGCTTAAAAAAACATTTTGGAACAGGGGCGATATTCTGCCGGATTTTTGCCTCATGAAAGCAGTTCCACTTTTCCAGTTCCTTTAAAAAATAAACTGTATCCTCTTTGGAACAGTTTCCTGTCATATAGAAAAACAAATTCCTGTAGTCAAAAAAAGTCCTACGGAAATTTTCCAGCTCCTCTTTTTTCATCCTTTTTAACTGCTTCTTCTTTCCTGCAATCGTCCTTGTGAGGGAGGTTCCTTTCCAGACGGCCCGCTCTGTCCTGGCTTCCAGAGATTTTCTCTTATCATACTCCCGAATTTCCGCATAAATCCGCTTCCGTTCCGTATCAATCTCTTTTTCTGAAAGCGTAAGGGGTTCCAGAAGACAAAGAAAAATCCGTGCCGCCTCCCGGAAATGAGCTGTCGCCCCACTGATGGAAAAATGGACAAATTCTTTATAAGTAGCTCCATTTAATGTAAGCCCCAGCCGGTCCAGAGTCTGATACAGTTCTCCTCCCATCAAACGATTAACATTCCGAATCACCACATGCTCAAAAAAATGAGTGATCCCATTTTCCTCTTTTCTCTCATACATGGGCCCTGCCTTCACATATAAGCAAAGACAAAAGTTATGCAGATGTGGATTCGGATAGCAATAGACAGGAATCCCTGCCGTTGTTTTGAATGATTGCTCCATACATTCTCCATAATAAAACTCAAGCTTCCGTATTTTAAAATTCACGGAAGAGAACCGGATGGTTTCGTCCTCGAAAACAGCCGGTTCTCTTCCTGATATTTCCAAAACGGAAACTTAAGTTTCTGTTATACCGGGTAAGCCCCATCCTTTGCAATGGCCGGGTCTACCTTGGTTTTCTGTGCTTCTCTGTATTTAAAGAAATCTACAGCCACCTGAGGGAACAGCGCATAAGAGAGAACGTCTTCATCCTGCTCTTTCCACTGGGCCATATCCTTCTCATACTGTGCCAGCTTCGGCTCCAGCTTGTCGGCAGGACGGCAGGTGATCCGCTCTGCATCACCGATACACTTTTTAATGACATCAGGATTCATAGGCTTTACAGTCTGGCCGAACTCACCCCTAAGCAGCTTCTTGGATTCGTTGGTCACCATCTTGTAACGCTCGCCCATCAGTACATTAAATACAGCCTGGGTTCCCACAATCTGGCTGGAAGGCGTAACCAAAGGAGGCTCACCGAAATCTTTTCTTACCCTGGGAACTTCTTCCAGCACTGCCTGGAATTTGTCTTCCGCACCCTGTTCTTTTAACTGGGACAGCAGGTTGGAAAGCATTCCGCCAGGCACCTGATACATTAAGGTTTTGATATTCACACCCAGGACCTTAGGATTTAAAAGGCCGCTCTTAAGGGATTCTTCACGGATGGGCGCAAAATACTCAGCGATCTCAGAAAGCGCCGTGATGTCAAGGCCAGTGTCATAAGGCGTTCCCTTGAAGGCTTCGACCATAACTTCTGTGGCCGGCTGGCTGGTTCCAAGGGCCAGAGGGGACATGGCAGTATCAATGATATCGCAGCCTGCCTCCACTGCTTTCATATAAGTCATGGAAGCCACGCCGGAAGTATAGTGGGTATGCAGGTCAATGGGAAGGGTGGTGGCAGACTTAAGCGCCTTGACCAGTTCTGTTGCCTTGGCCGGAACAAGAAGTCCTGCCATATCCTTGATACAGATGGAATGGGCTCCCATATCCTCAATCTTCTTTGCAATATCCATCCAGTAATCCAGAGTATAAGCATCACCCAACGTATAAGACAGCGCCACCTGCGCATGTCCTTTTTCTTTAATGGCAGCCTTCACCGCACACTCCAGGTTGCGGATATCGTTCAGGCAGTCAAAGATACGGATGATATCAATACCGTTGGCAATGGACTTCTGTACGAAATATTCCACCACATCATCGGGATAGTGGTTGTAGCCCAAAATATTCTGGCCGCGGAAAAGCATCTGCAGCTTCGTATTTTTGAAGCCGTCCTTTAATTTCCTCAAACGCTCCCAGGGATCTTCCTTCAGGAAACGGAGGCAGGAATCGAAAGTAGCCCCTCCCCAGCACTCCACAGCATGATAGCCGATTTTGTCCATCTTGTCCACGATGGGGAGCATCTGCTCCGTAGTCATTCTTGTGGCGATCAAACTCTGATGAGCGTCACGCAGTATGGTTTCGGTAATCTTTACCGGTCTTTTTGCAGCTTCTGACATGTTATTTCCTCCTGTCTTCTATATTAAGAAATCCTTATTTCACACCGAACACAGCCATGAACGTACCGGCGGCTACAGCCGTACCGATAACGCCGGCCACATTGGGACCCATGGCATGCATAAGCAGGAAGTTGGTCGGATCAGCCTCCGCGCCTACTTTCTGGGATACACGGGCTGCCATAGGAACAGCCGATACACCGGCAGAACCGATCAGAGGATTGATCTTGCCGCCGGACAGCTTGCTCATCAGTTTTCCGAAAAGGACGCCTACTGCCGTACCGAAAGCGAAAGCTACGAGGCCCAAAGCTACGATCTTGATCGTAGAGAAATTCAAAAATGCCTCTGCACTGGTGGTGGCTCCCACGGAAGTACCCAAAAGGATAACCACAATATACATCATCGCATTGGAAGCGGTTTCAGTAAGCTGTCTCACCACGCCGGACTCTTTAAACAGGTTGCCCAGCATCAACATACCCACCAAAGGGGCCGTAGAAGGCAGGATCATACAGACAACAATCGTAACGATTACAGGGAACAGGATCCTCTCCAACTTGGAAACAGGCCTCAGCTGTTCCATCTTGATCTTCCGCTCTTTCTCCGTTGTCAGCGCTTTCATAATGGGCGGCTGGATAATCGGAACAAGAGACATATAGGAATAAGCCGCCACAGCAATGGGGCCTAAAATCTGCTGCTGACCCAGTTTATTGGCCAAGAAAATAGAAGTCGGGCCGTCGGCGCCGCCGATAATGGCGATAGCCGCTGATTCCATCCCATTGAAGCCCATCAGCATGGCGCCGATATAAGCGGCATAAATACCAAACTGAGCCGCCGCGCCTAGAAGAAAGCTCTTTGGATTAGCGATCAATGGTCCAAAGTCAGTTTGGGCGCCCACGCCCATAAAGATCAGGCAGGGCAGAATAGCCCATTCATCCAGCTTGAAGAAATACCAGAGCACACCTCCGGCCTGCTCCACGCCGTCCACCACTGTAGGCGCCGCCATGATCTGAGGATAAATATTTACAAGTAACATACCGAAGGCAATGGGCGTTAAGAGAAGCGGCTCAAAGCCCTTGGCGATTGCCAGGTAAAGGAACGTGCAAGCCACCACGATCATCAGATAGTTTCCCCAGGTGAGGCTGAAAAACGCGGTCTGCTCAAGCAGGTTCCCCAACGTATCTAATATATTCATTGCGCTACCTCCCATTTCGCATTGTAAATAAGTTTCGATTTCCGCATAAACACAATGGAAATGAGCATTAATTCAAAGTTGCAAGGACTGCGCCTGCTGCGATCTCCTGGCCAACAGTCACGTCAATGCTTGCCACAGTACCGTCTTCGGGCGCAACAACGGGAATTTCCATCTTCATGGCCTCAATGATCACAACTGCATCACCGGCTTTCACCGCCTGGCCTACGGAAGCTTCTACCTTGAACACTTTTCCTGCCGCACCGGCCTTCACCTGGATGCTTCCCGCTCCTGCCGCAGGGGCTGCCGCTGCCTTCGGCGCCGCTTTGGGGGCTGCCTTCGGAGCTGCCTTGGGGGCTGCTGCAGGCGCGCTGCCTGCTCCTGCCTCTTCTACGGTTACGTCATATGCTACACCATTTACTGTAATTGTATAATTTTTCATTCTAATTTCCTCCTTCTTGCCCATGTTCTCAGGGCATCCGGATACACCCTTCGTGGTGTTCCTCCTGATATATTCCGTTTACCAATTTCTGTTTTTCGCTCTCTTAATGGAACGCACAACAAAGCCGTCTGTAGACTCGCTTCCCATGGAAGCCGCCACCGCCGCAGTGATCACCGCAACCAGCTCCAGATCATCAGCTTCTTCTATCACAGGCGCTGCCGCTACGGGGGCCGGCGCCTTTGGCGCCTCTACTTCCTTCTCTTTCCCTTCCATAGCACGAACCGCTTTACTCATCAGGATGATCACAACAATAATGATGATCAACACCACGAACACGGTACCCATACCTAAAATGGTATTGGAAAGCGCGTTTAAGAAAATATTGCTTAAACTCATATGGTCACCTCATTTTTATACTGTGCCGTGCTTCTTTGCCGGACGCTCATCCCTTTTAGTGAAAAGCATCTCGAAGGCTCCGATCACATATTTTCTGGTATCCTGCGCGTCAATAATATTATCCACATAACCTCTCTTGGCCGCAGACAGGGCGCTGGACTGAAGCTGTGCATAAGCTTTTGTCTTCTCTGCAAGAAGGGCCGCGCCGTCCTCTGCCTTTTCGATCTCATCCGCATAGATAATCTTTGCCGCACTCTTTGCATCCATCATGCCAATAGAGGCGGAAGGCCATGCAAATACTACATCGGCGCCGATAGATTTACTGTTCATAGCCACATAAGCGCTTCCATAAGCAGCGCCTACAATGACGTTTACTTTCGGTACAGTTGCATTCGCAAAGGCATATGTCATCTCTGCTACAGCCTTCGCAATTTTTCTCTCCTGATGCTTATTGGCCTTATATCCCTTTACATTGGTGAGGGTCAGTACCGGAATACCAAAGGCGTCGCAAAATTCCACGAATTCCGCTGCCTTTTTACAGCCTGCGCTTGTCAATACGCCATCAAAAGTCTCTGTGACATTGCCTTCTTCATCACATACTTCCGAACGGTTGGCCACTGCGCCAACTGTGCTGCCGTTTAGGCGGATAAAACCAGTTACCATCTCTTTCGCATGTGCTCTCTTTGTTTCAAAGAAGAAATTGTCATCTGAAATCATGGACAGGGCAATGGAGGTATCTCCTGTACAGTTTTCGAGATCTTCACATACACGGTTTAAATCATCTGTACATTCATCAAAAGAAAGGTCATCCTCATTGTTGGCGGGCAGCACGGAAACCAGTTTTCTGATCTCGTCAAAAATCTCTGCTTCAGATGCCGCGACATCCACAGAACCTACTGTCTCGCTCTGATATGCCGCAGATGCAGTATCGCATTTAGATACGGAGTTCCCATCCAATGCATTGGGAGCGTTTACAAACAGTTTCGCGCTATCCTTTTCCATAAATGTAAAATCAGTCAATGCGGGAACTACACCCATACCGCCGCCGCAGGTGCCAAATACAGCTGTAATCTGCGGAATTACACCGGATGCGTCCGTCTGGTTTTTATAAAGCTCACCAAATGCCTGAAGGGCATCTGTCCCTTCCTGAAGCCTGAGTCCCGCGCAGTCGATCAATCCGATGACCGGCGCTCCCATTTTCATAGCCAGGGCATATACGGCGGAAATCTTCTTTGCATGCATTTCCCCCATGGAACCACCAAGTACGGAAGCGTCCTGGCTGTACACATATACCAGGCTGCCGTCAATGGTGCCGTATCCGGTGACAACGCCGTCCGCCGGGGTTTCTTTGTCCGCCAGATTGAAATCGGTGCTCCTTGCAGTTACATAGCTTCCGATTTCCACAAAACTCTGAGCGTCAAGTAAGCCGGCGATCCTCTCGCTTGCTTTTCCTGTAGATAAATTACTCATTTTGCAGTCCTCCATTTTCATTTATAAAAAGTAAAACCATTTTCTGCCGATTTTAATTATAGCCTACACACAACTATTTATCAAGAATTATTTAAGAGTTTTGACATCTTTCCTTCAAAATTTTCATAAGAATATTATAAACAAAAAAATTTGCCGGTTAAATAAACCCGGCTAACTATATTTCTGTCATTTTTTTCCAGTTTTTATGCGGTAAAGAACCGTATTAACCCTGTGAAACCACCGCGCCTCTCCCCGGCCCAGTAGCCGGCCGGCGCAGCGGTTCAAATAGTTTAATACGGCCTGCAGCAGCATAAATTTAAACATGCATTTAAAAGCAGCATCTGGCAGCACCAGCCGCCTGCATTTCCCATTCCCCTTCCATAACCTTCCCCCATGGACCGATACCAGCTTCCGCCGGATTCCAGCTGCGAAAGAAGCATACGGAAACGGGCGTTGCCCGGCTCCAGTTCCACAGCCTTTCTGGCCGATTCCATGGCCTGGATATTGTTTCCTATGCCGGAATTTGCCGCGGCATGATAATAATACCAGGTGCCTCCCCTGTCCTTAATGCCGTCCAGCACATGTAACGCTTCCTTATAGTGGCCGGAATTGATATAATTGGCCGCTGCCCGCAGATGGCTGTCTGTCTCACTCTGATAACCACCTCCCTGGCTCTGGCCGCCAAAACCCCCAAAGCCGCCGAAGCCCCCGAAAGGATTCCCATAACTCCCCTGCCCGTCTCCGTCATAGCTGCCGCCCCTGTAGCCAGCGTTTCCACCCTGCCTCTTTTTCATAATGATATCATAAGCCTGCTGGACTTCTTTAAACTTTGCTTCTGCCATTTCCGGATGGGCGCTGTTGACATTGGAGTCCGGGTGATACTTCCTGCTCAAATTCCGGTAAGCTTTTTTCACTTCTTCATCGGAAGCCGAAGGCTCCACCCCCAGCACTTCATAAGGATTCATTCTTGTTCTCCCGTTCTTTCTTCCCGTTTCTTCACAATACAGTCATATTTTGTCCAAACACCAGCATACAATATATTCCTTAAAATAGCAACATCCTTTATGACCGGCAGCCGCTCAAAAGCCCCTGCACACCCGGCCATCATCATGTTGAGTGTCTGGGAAAACCATGCTTCAAAATCCGGCCTGTTTTTTTGATACTGAAGGGAATTATACTGCCCCCGCTTTTCATCCTGCAAAAGGTCTTCATAGGCATCCATCAAATAGATAAATTTTCCGAGATAAAAGCCCATTGTCCTAAGGCTCTCTTCCCATGTATCTTTTTTATAAACCAGGATTTCCCCCAGGAGCTGTCCCATACAGCCTGAGACACCGTCCAAATTTGTATTTTTCTCCCGCTCATAACCGTGAAGCTTTTTAATACAGGAGGACACCATATTCCACTGCCTCGGATACTTTGTCTCTAAAATTTTACACTTCCTTTTTAAAACCCCGGCCGCCGCCAGACGCGCTACATTTCTGTCATCCTGCCAGTCGTCCATCAAATTATGGTAAGCCAAAATCATCGTCATATCCGCCGCATAATCAATATACGTATTCTGAATGGACAAATGCTTACCCGCCGGATGAAGAGCGCACCGGCGCATGGCTCTGTATTCTTTCCCTTCATAAAGCCCTGTAAGCAGGGCCGCCAGAAATACCATATCGTAATTTAATGCCATCTGCCCCGAAAACCCGTACCGCAGCCTTAAGCTCCGGCAAATGCCGCAGTAATAACCTTGATAACGCTGAAATTCCCGGATTTTAAGTTCCGGTTTATTAATTGTCACATAGCCGAACACCCGACTTTCCTCCTCTCCGCCAGTTTCCCCGCACATTATGTAAAAAGGCAAATCCAACTATGGCTTTATTATACATAAAATTTCAGAGTTATCCAATCCTTTTTCTTTGAGCCTTCGTTAAAATCCATCCCAGAACTGCTCTACAGTTTTCAAAAGGCACCACTTAAAATCACGCCTCCCCACAGCTTTTGCCGTACGGATTTCACTGAAAGCCACCACCTCACCCTCCAGGCGATACACGATTTCCCCCACCTTCCGGTCTTTTGCCACAGGGGCCGTCAGTGAAGTTTCCAATTCCATTTCAACATCCACCTCTTCTCCTTCTTTCATCAGAAGCTGCCACCTGCTTCCCTCCCCTTTGACCTCAACCAGTGGAACCACAGCGTTTCCTGATGGCTCTCCTGTATCCGCAATCCCCTCTTCCACCGGAAGGCTGGAAAGCTCCGGTTTCTGGTAGATATCCCTATATGTATAACTGGAAAGCCCGTATTCCATCAGCTTCCTGGTATCTTTCCATTTATAAGTTTTATTGTTGGGCCATCCACATCCAAGAAGCGCCACAATCAATGTCTTTCCATCTCTGGACAGCGCTCCCACATAACAGTACCCTGCTTCCCCTGTAAATCCTGTCTTTCCGGAAAAAGCCCCTTCCATCATGTTCAGAAAAGCATTGTGGTTATTGCAGGAAAAGTTTCTCCCCGCAGCCTGAAACTGGTAGGATGCCGTCCCTGTAATCTCCCGGAACCGTTCTTTTTTAGGAGATTCCATCGTACAGTAACGCATGATACGGGCCAAATCCGCCGCTGTGGTGGAATGGGATACAGTGACTCCATTTTCCTCTTTTTTTGCATCCAGCCCGTTTGGTGTCAAAAAGCAGGTATTCTTACATCCAATTTCCCTTGCTTTCTGGTTCATCAGTGTTGCAAAACCATCCACACTTCCCGAAACAGCTTCTGCCACCACCACCGCAGAGTCATTGTGGGATTCCAGCATCAGTGAATAAAGCAAATCCTTCAGCACATACTGTTCCCCATCCCGTACTCCCAAACGGACTTTCGGCTGGGACGCCGCCTTAGAAGAAGCTGTGACTACGGTATTCTCATCCAGATTTTCCAAAGCAAGAATACACGTCATGATTTTTGTGGTACTGGCCATGGCACGTACCTCATAACCATTTTTCTCATAAAGCACCCGTCCGGAATCCCCGTCCAGAAGTACCGCGCTCAGAGCGTAAAGTTCCCCCGGGCCTTCCAATGCCCCCGCCGCTGCCTCCTTGGTAATCCCTGTTTCTTCCACGTCCCTTTCTTCTATTTCTCCTCCGCCTGCGTATGTCGGCCGGCCAGGAATAAAAACTGCAGCCAAAAACAGCCACAGTAAAAAAATGGCCTTTCTTTTTCTTCCCCGCATGATATGTCTCCTCTAAATCATTTCTTTTTTTCATTCTATGCCGGAATCTTGTCTCCATGCGTACCTCCTTCTTTGAGTTTCTGGATTTTTCTAAAAATAAAAAATGCTGAGATTTAAATTCCTTCTCATTGACAAGACTTCTCCCAGATGATAGACTCATGAAAGAAAGAAGGGATGACTGATGACAAAAACAGGGATCCTGGTGGTCAGCTTCGGCACCAGCTACCAGGACGCATTTATAAAAAATATCCAGGCCATTGAAACCGCCATCGGAGACGCGTTTCCAGAATGTGAAGTCCGCCGTGCTTTTACCAGCGGCATGATTATAAAAAAGTTGAAAAAAAGGGACGGGTTCCATGTGGATACGGTGGAAGAAGCCCTGGAAGGCTTTCTGGCCGACGGCTTTACCGACCTCATTGTTCAGCCTACCCATATCATCAACGGTATTGAAAATGACAATATGTTGAAAGCCCTGGACGCCTGTAAAGGGCGTTTCCATTCCATCCGGGTGGGCAGCCCGCTGCTCACGGACACGGAGGACTACCGCGCCCTCATCGACAGTGTCACAAAGGAATTTTCCAATCTCAGGGAAGAAGAGTTCCTGGTGTTCATGGGCCATGGCAGCGAACATTACGCCAATGCTGTCTACCCTGCCCTAGACTATATGTTAAAGGCAGACGGCCATCAGAATATTTATATCGGTACTGTGGAAGGCTATCCCGACCTGGATCTTGTCAAAGACTTAGTCCGAAAAAAAGCGCCGAAAAAAGTCCTCCTGGCTCCTTTGATGATTGTGGCCGGAGACCATGCCATCAATGATATGGCCGGAGACAGCGCGGACTCCTGGAAAAATGAATTTTTAGGGGAAGGCTATGAAGTATCCTGTATTTTAAAAGGCCTTGGAGAATACAGGGAAGTTCAAAAACTCTTTACAGAGCACGCAAAAAAAGCGGCGGCCCTATGACAGGCTGCCGCTTTTTATCATATAGGCTTCAGAGGCCGTATTCCCGGAATCTCACTCTGTAATCCCAGACATCACTGTTTCCACAATACCATCGTCAAGGATGCTGCAAGGTTCCTGATAGCTTCTTTCCGTCACTTCGCACTGGACAACATCCCCATCCGGCAAAAACGTCCATATTCCGTAGTCCACATAATAGCTGTCCTTCTCATAAACATAAGAAATCTTCACATAGCTCACATCTCTGCCGCCCACATTGACCATCTTTTTTTCCTGGACGACGATATCGCTGTAGCTGGCATCTGTTTCATAATACTCTACGTCCGATATATAATATTCTTCCATCTCTTCTTCTGTATAATCATCGTCCAGCATATATCCAATATAAATCTCATTGAAAGGCTGGCCCAATGTATCTGTCAAAGTCAGATACTCGCTATCCGAATAGGGGGACACCTCATATCCTTCCGGAACAACGATGTTTACACTGCTGTCCTTCCCAAAGAAATGGGTAAGGGTGTAGGTCCCGTCGGCATTTTGTACAGGAGCCGTATCCTCACTTTCCGCGGCCTGTTCATTTCCATTTCCCTGTTCAGGCAAAGAAGAAGGGATATCACTCTGGGGTTCGCTGTTGTTTAAAAAGCTGTCCAGGGCGCTCTGGGTATCGCCGCTCTCCCCGGCTGCCCTTTTCACACTTTCCGGCACCACGATTTCATCCACATCATCGAAGCTTTCGTAGGTACAAGTCATGACAAAATCATCAATGGAAACTTCGGCATCTCCCACCCCGGCGGCTGCCATAGCGCCTTCCATCAGTCCTGATAAGGCATCCCCGCAGTCCATCACTGCCTCCACCGGCATTTTTGTCTTGGCATCAATTTTAAGAACCACGTCCATGGTCATATCAGACCAGTCAATGTCTCCCATGCTCCCGGACATGTCTTCCATGACATCTTCCATGTATCTTCCTGAAATCTCTCCTTCCAGGACATATACCTCTCTGCCGTCCATTTTTTCTGTCTTTTTTTTCAGGTCAAAAGATGTGCCGTCAGAAAACATGCCATTGATCCCCGCCATCTGGCTGCCGTCTTCAAGGGGAACCTCTGTCCTGGTCCACTCGCCGGCCATCCCGGAATAGGAGACGGCCTTTCCATTTTCAACAACATTGTAGCTTTCCATCTCCATATTGATTCCCATCAGGTTCATGGATAAATTTCCTTTGATATAAGCAGCCGCAGGATCCATGGTCGACTCAATATCCATGTCCATCTTCATCTCTAAATTCATACTGATGCCGCTCTGCTTCATTCCCATGGTGATATCAGCCTTTAAATTCATACTGGCTGACTCAACCGCTTCCATGTTGGCAGATACTTCTTCCATCAGGCTTTTGGCCGTCACCTTATCTTTTCCACAACCAGAAACCCACATCAGTAAAAAGACCAGCGCTGTCGCCAAAAACAGACGGCAATACTTTTTCGCTTTCATATAAAACCCTCCCTCATCCGTATCGCCGGTTGGCAAGAGCATACAGAGTAGAGTGTGCATATCCTTGTCAATCGACAGTAGCATTATTTTCTTATTATACTATATTCCCCGTGTTTCGTCCAGCATGTAAAGAAGCGCATTACAGATGGCTGCCGCCACATTGCTGCCGCCTTTTCTTCCTCTGGACACAATATAGGGGACTTCCGTTTCCATAATCAATTCCTTTGACTGTACCACATTCACAAATCCTACTGGGACGCCGATCACCAGAGCCGGAAACATTTTCCCCTCCCGGATTAACTCATACAGCCGTATCAAGGCCGTCGGCGCATTCCCAATGGCAAAGATCAACGGCCCCTCCATGGACGCTGCTTTATCCATACTGGCCACAGCCCTGGTGGTTCCATTTCTTTTCGCCGCCTCCGCCACATCTTCATCTCCCATAAAACAACAGACCTGTCCCCCATATTTTTCCAGTACACGTTTATTGATACCGGAATATCCCATCTTTGTATCTGTCACAATGGAAGCCCCAGACCGGATGGCTTCCATGGCCCGCTCCATGACGCCGTCTGAAAAACACAGAGTATCCGCATACTCAAAATCTGCCGACGTATGGATCACCCGTTTGATAAGCGGCGCCTTGTCCGCCGGAAGGCTCCGGCCTCCAAGCTCTTCCTCTATGATTTCAAAACTCCGTTTTTCAATGTCCTCCGGCAGCACCGTTTCAAGCGTAACTTTCATTTGTCCCTCCTGATTTTCTATCCCTGTTTCATATCCTTCTTTAATATTCAATTCCTTTCCTTGCAGTGATCCCTTTATCAAAAGGATGCTTTATCTTTTTTATTTCTGAAACATAGTCAGCCAGGTTCAAAAGTTCCTCTTCCGGATCCCTGCCTGTCACAAGGACCTCCAGACATTCCGGTTTTGCCTGAAGCTTTTCAAGGAGCTTTTCTTTCTCCACCAGCCCGTGTCTGCAGGCAGCGATGATTTCATCCATCACAAGAACACTGTCCCCTGCCCTGGCCTGTTTTTCTGCCACCTCCCAGGCCTCCTCAAAAAGGGCGCTGTAAACTTCCGCCGCTTTCTTTTTCTGTTCCTCATCCATGTCCCAGTAAAATCCAAAACACTCTTTGCAGGGAATCAAAAGAATTCCCGGGATGTGGGAAAGAGACTGAAGTTCCCCGGAATCCTCATTTTTTAAAAAACGGACAAACACCACGGAAAGCCCGGCCCCGGCGCTGCGGACCGCCTGCCCGATGGCCGCTGAAGTTTTTCCCTTTCCGTCTCCACAGTAAACATGAATCAACCCTTTCATAATTCCTCCTTAAGCAGATCTCCATACCGTTTCTCAATGGCTTCCTTCATTGTCAGGCTCCGGCATGTGGAAGTTTCCCCTTTTATATCCCTTCCTTCAGAATCCGGTAAACAGCTTCCATATCCATATTCCGGCGCACAGCATCCGCCAGAAGATCATACTGCCGCTCTTTATAAGCCGCCATGTCAAAAGTCTTAACGGCCTCCGGCGAAAGCCCCCTCCTCCTGCAAAGAGTTTGAAACAATGCCCTGAGAGTTTCTTCTTCATCAAAAATCCCATGGACATAAGTACCACATATATTTCCGGCAAAGGCTCCGTCCATTTCACCGGCAGGAGTAAGGAGCGTAAGGGGCTTTGCATCTTTTTTCAATGTACTGGTTCCCATGTGGATTTCATAGCCTTTCAAAAAAGCTCCAGAAAGCCCGGAAAAAGCGCCTTCTATTTCTAAAAAACGGCCTTCCGTCTGCGTCCTCGTTTTTGCCCTTTCAAACACAGTATCCATGGGAAGGAGGCCCATGCCCCGAAGTTTCCCTCCAGCCTCCACGCCGTAAGGGTCAAAAAGGCTCTCCCCCAACATTTGATAACCGCCGCAGATTCCCATGATCAAAGTTCCCGAAGCCGCCGCCTTTAACACTGCAGCCTCCAGGCCGTTCTGCCTGAGCCACAAAAGATCTTCCATGGTATTTTTCGTACCGGGAATCAGGATAAGGTCAGGATTTCCAAGCTGTCCTGCCGAAGTCACATATCGGAAATTTACGCCGTCCGCCGCCTCCAGCGGTTTAAAATCTGTAAAATTGGAAATCCTGGGAAGCCGGAGCGCTGCAATGTCCAAAAGCCCCCCTGTCTCCCTCCGGCCAAACCGCTCCGTCAGGCTGTCTTCGTCGTCGATATCCACCTGAAGGTACGGGATAACGCCTACTGTGGGAATCCCTATCCGCTCTTCCAGCATTTGAATCCCCGGATCCAGGATGGTCCTGTCCCCCCGGAATTTATTGATAATAGTCCCCTTCACCATGGCTCTTTCTTCTGGGCTAAGAAGCTCCACCGTCCCTACCAGCTGGGCAAACACGCCGCCCCTGTCAATATCCCCGGCCAAAAGGACCGGCGCTTTCGCAAGCTTCGCCATGCCCATATTTACAATATCATCTGTCTTTAAATTGATCTCCGCCGGGCTTCCGGCCCCTTCCAGAACAAGGATATCATATTCTTCCGCCAGGGAACGGTAAGCTTTCATGATATCGGGAATCAGCTCTTTTTTGTACCGGAAATATTCCCTGGCCGGCATATTCCCCCGTACCTCCCCGTTTACAATGACCTGGGAACCTGTATCATTGGTGGGTTTAAGGAGTATCGGGTTCATCCGCACTGAAGGCTCGATGCCGGCAGCCTCTGCCTGCATCACCTGGGCGCGCCCCATTTCCAACCCTTCTGCGGTGATAAAAGAATTTAAAGCCATATTCTGAGACTTAAAGGGGGCTGCCCGGTAACCGTCCTGCTTCATGACCCGCAAAAGCCCCCCCGTCAGAAGACTCTTCCCCGCATTTGACATGGTTCCCTGTATCATGATCGCCTTTGCCGCCATAACTCCTCCTCGCTTTGTCAGTCCCCTTCACTCCGGTTCCCTGAAAACCTGTTCCAGCGCTTTCACAAACTGCTCATTTTCTTCGTGGGTCCGCACAGCGACCCGGTAATAACCGGCAAAAAGCCCCCGGTAATTCCCACAGTCCCGGATTAAAATCCCCTGTTCCAAAAATGCCGCTTTCAGATCTGTCCTCCTGCTGGAAAAGAAAAGGTAATTGGCCCTCCCGCCATAAACCTGCAGCTGGAACCTTTCCAATGCCTCCCAAAGGAAACGCCGCTCTTCCCTGATATAAGAGACTGACTGTTCCAGATAGTCTTTTTCCAAAAGAGCCGCTTCCCCTGCCGCCTGGGCTGGCAGCGACACGTTCCAGGAAGGTTTATACTGGTACATAGTTTCTATTAACGGCAGGTTTTTACTGGCCGCATAGCCAAGGCGGAGGCCGGCCATAGCATATGTTTTCGTCATGGATTTAAGGAGGAGCACGTTCTCAGACTGCCAAAAACCGCTCAGATGGCGCGGCCCCTCTACCCCTGTAAGTTCCATAAAAGATTCATCCAAAAAAAGAAGACTGCCCATTTTAAGACACCGCTCCAAAACCCGTCCAAGAAACTCTTCTTCCAAAAGGATTCCCGTGGGATTGTTGGGGTTACAGACCACCACCAAATCCACCTGCTCCGTGACAGCCTCCAGAAAGTCCTCTCCCGGAAGAAACCCTTTTTCTGCCTGCAGTTCATAATACAGACATTCACAGCCATAAGCTGTAAGCGCTTCCTCATATTCTGCATAAGTCGGCGCCAGAAGCAGGGCTTTCTTTGGCCTGATGGCTGCCGCTGCCAGAAAAACCAGTTCTGTGGCCCCATTACCGCAGATGATATTCTCCGGTTTAATACAAAGAAGGCTTCCAAGAGATTCCCGGAGCTTTTTACAGTCCGGCTCAGGGTAATGTTCTGCCCGCCCCACGCCGGAAACTGCCGCTTCCCGCACAGCTTCCGGCATCCCAAGAGGATTCAAATTTGCTGAAAAGTCCAGAACCCTTTCATATTCATAAATATTGCCGCCATGGGTATGCCTTTCCATACCTTCTCTCCTTCCAACCCGGATTTCATGCCCGGATGGCATAAAACCGCCGCCATCCGGCTTTTTTATCAAAAATACAGAGCCACAGATAATCCTCCAAAAACCAAAAGCCCCAGCGCCGCCGTTCCATACATAAGCCTGTTTGCCAGCCGGATGTCTCCTGGAACCACCGGCCTCTTTCCATCACCAATGGTTTCCTTTTTGTGGAGGACGCCGAAATACCAGGCATCCCCTGCCAGCTCCACCCCCAGCGCACCGGCGCAGACAGACTCTGTCTGCGCGGAATTGGGGCTTTTATGGTTATACCTGTCCCTGTGGTAAATTTTTATGGCCCCACGGATATCAAGCCTTAAAAATCCGCTGGCTAAAATCATAAGAGCTGCCGACAGCCTGGCAGGAATAAAATTGCAAAGATCATCAAGCCTTGCCGCTGCCCGGCCAAAATAAAGATACCTGTCATTTTTATAGGCAATCATGGAATCCATGGTATTGACCGCCTTATAAAAAAATCCCAGGACCGGGCCGCCGAGGGCCATATAAAACATGGGGGCGATCACGCCGTCGGACGTATTTTCCGCCACAGTTTCCACAGCCGCTTTTGCAACCCCTTCTTCTAAAAGTTTATCCGTGTCCCTTCCCACAATCATGGAAACAGCTTTTCTCGCCCCGTCCAGATCTCCCTCTACCAGGCGGGCACAAACCTTCATGCTTTCCACCCGCAGGGATTTGGCAGCCATAAGCTGGTAGCACATGATACTTCCCACCGCCAGCCGCACATAAGGATGCAGGAAACCTGCCAGCCAGAGAAGGAAGAAAGGAACCGCCATGGAAACTGCCGGGACAAAGACCGCCAGAACTGTCCCGCCAAAAAGTTCCCCTCCCTTAGTGGACGGAAAGCATTTACGCATAAGCTTTTCCAGGGAAGAGATCATTGCTCCAATCAGCCGTATGGGATGGGGCAGCCAGTGGGGATCCCCAAAAACCATATCCAGGCAAAAACCTATTCCAAGTGTCATTACAAATTCTCTCATATCACGGAATACTCCTGATATCTGTCAATTTTCGTTCCCCCGCTTTCCACCGCTCTTCCGAAAGTTCCGCCCTATAGCCGCAGCCGTTCTTTGCCTGCCAGTGGTAAAAACTTTCCTTTGGAAAAGATAAATGCTCCAACAGCACCATAATACTCCCTCCATGGATCACAAAAGCTCCGCAGGGTGCATGTTTCACAAGAAGCTCTGAAACAGCTTCCTCGAAAGCCAGTACAGTCCTTTCTGCAAACTCCTTTTTGGCCTCCCCTCCGGGAGGGGCAAGGACGCCGCCGCTGTCTATCCACTTTCTATAGGAGGGGTCCCTGGCAAGCTCTTCATAAGTCCTGTTTTCAAATCCCCCGAAATCACATTCATTAAATCCGCTTTTTACCGTCAAATCCATTCCTGGAAAAAGTATCTTTGCCGTCTCCTTTGTCCGAAACAGGCGGCTCACATAGACAGACATAGGTTTTTTTAACCCTGCCCCCCATACCCCCCCCTTCCAGAACACTTCTGTAAGCTCCCGCTTTCCCGTACTGCTTAAATGCTCGTCCGTGGAGCCGATATACCGTTTCTTTTCATTTCCTTCCGTTTTTCCATGGCGGATTAAATAAATTTCCATTCCCAGCCCCCCCACAGTCACCCTTTGATCTTCACCGGAATCCCAGCAGTCATCCGGTAGACTTCCCCGGCTTCTTTCGCAACCACACAGAGAATCCGCCCCGTGATCTCCCGGCACTCCCTGAGTTTTTCATCCAGGGGCACAATCCCGCAGCCGATTTCATCTGCCGTCAGGATCATCTCCTTTTCCCCCGTGGCCTCCGCCAGGATGGCGCTTTCGATTTCCTCTCTGGAATATCCCTTTTTAAACAGCGCTTCAATCCTTTCATGAATATTGAGAAGCACATTTTCCTTTTTTCCCCCGGAAAGCTCAAGGGCGAAATCCCCTTTCCCCTGATATGCCCCGCCCACAATCAGTACCATACTCCCTATGCCTCCTATTTTACCACAAAACGCTTGCAAGCACTACGGCAATTCCCATGACCAGTTCACAAAGCTCCAGGAACCATCCTGCCAAATCCCCGGTGATGCCTCCGAATTCTTTGTAAGATTTATACCGGTAATACAAAAATGTAAGGACCCCCACAGCCACAGCCCATGCTCCGGCTGCCGGAAAGAGGAACACCATCCCTCCTCCCGAAACAAAAAGATATACCACCAGCGCCGTCCTGGTAATCCTCTTTTCCGCCCCGGTGGAAAATGTGGCCAGAAGCCCGTCTCCCCTGGCGTTTCGGAATGTGACCGCCGAAAGGCCGGAAAGCCCTCTGGAAAACACAAAAGATAAGGCCATCACGCCCATGGCACGTTCCGAAATCCCACTCCACATCCCAAAAGAAGCCGTCAGGTACATACCGCCGGAGATGATGGCAAACGCCCCAGTGTGGGAATCCTTGAGGATTTCCAGCTTCTTTTCCATGGTCTGGTGGGAGGAAAGGGCATCTGAAGTGTCCAAAAAGCCATCCATGTGGATCCCCCCTGTCACCAGGAGGGGGATTAAGGTAAGGCCGGCGCTGCAAAAAGCCCCCTCAAGGCCAAAGGCCCTACAAAACCAGGAAAAACCATATTCCAGCCCTCCCACCACCAGGCCAATGAGTGGGAAAAAGCACATGACATATTTCATCTTTTCTTTGGACCAGTCCGCTTTTGGCACAGGAATCCTGGAATACATGGAAAACGCCAGCAAAAATGAATTAATCATAAAGGGCCCCCTTTATAATAAACCGGAATCGAATAAACCACTTCCGCATACGCATCGCAGCGGGAGGCCAGTTCCCTGTTGACCTTCCCCAAAAGTTTCCTGTAGCTTTCCGTGGAATCCCCATAGCATATTCCATCGGAAAACACTTCGTTTGTCACCACCACCAGATTTTCTGTCTGGGAAATCAGCATGTCAATCCCTGCAAGGATTGCTTCCGCCGCATATTCCCCTGCACCGTCCTCCCGGTAAAGCTCGTTGGCCGCCAGGTTCGACATACATTCCAGTATCACCGATGGCTTTTTTCCATTTTTGTTGGAAATCGCCAGATTTTTAAGGTTCGTATAACATTCCACAGTCTCAAACCCTTTTTCCCTTCTCATGAGCCTATGGCGTTTAATCCTTCGGAGGCTTTCTTCTCCCAGCGGCTCCATGGTGGCGATGTAAACCCTGTTTCCGAAGCCGTTCCCATCAAGCTTAAGCAAAAGATTTTCGCTGTACTCCGACTTTCCACTGCCGCTTCCCCCTGTCACTGTCACAAACATACGCGCCTCCATTATACAGATGATCCCGGACAGAACCTGGCATCATAAAGGTTGGTACTGTTCCACCTGGATGTCGTCAAAAGTAGCCATGGAATGATAGACCGTAAACCCCATTTCCAGGGCAGAAAGCCCGGCTACAGCCCCCGTGCCTTCCCCCAGGCACATCTCACAACAAAGCATCGGCGCAAGGCCCAGGGCAGAAAGCACCAGGCCGCCCGCCGGCTCTTTCGATATATGGGAAGCCATCATAAAATCCCTTGCCTCCGGCAAAAGCCTCACAGCCAAAAGAGCCGCCACACTGGAAATAAAACCGTCAACCAGGATCGGAATCCGATAAACGGCCCCCCCTAAAAACACGCCCGTAAGGCCGGCAATATCATAGCCTCCCACCTTGCTCAACACATCCAGCGGACATTCCCTGTCCGGCTTTAAACATTCCAGTGCATGTTTAATGACGGAAATTTTTCTTTGGAGCCCTTCGTCGGAAAGACCGGCTCCTTTTCCCGTCATCTTTTCCACCGGCTCATTAAGGAGCACAGAAGCCACCGCGCTGCTGGTGGTGGTATTTCCAATTCCCATTTCCCCGGTGGCAAGAATTTCATACCCCTGGGACTTTAAACGCCCTGCCAGCTCCATTCCCACTAAAATGGCCCGGAGGGCTTCCTCTCTGCCCATAGCCGGTCCCTTTGCAAAATTTTTCGTCCCTCTGCCCACCTTCCGCAGAAGGAGGGTCCTGGGCTTAATCTCCTCTTTTTCTTCTGGGATTCCTGACAGGCATCTCCCCTCCGTCGCCATGCCGATATCCACAGGAAACACATCCACGCCTGCCGCCTCCGCCATGACTGTCACTGTTGTGCTGCCTTCAGCCATATTCCGCGCCACAACAGCCGTCACTTCCGGCCCCGTCTGCGTCACCCCTTCTTCCACCACGCCGTTGTCGGCGCACATGGCGATGAGGGCGCGTTTTCCAATCCGCGGCTTCACGCTTCTGCTGATCCCCGCGATCTTGGTCACATTCTTTTCCAAAAGCCCCAGGCTTTTCAAAGGCTTCGCAATGGAATCCCATCGTTTTCCCGTCTGGTCCATGGCTTCCCCATCCAGTCCCCTCACAAGGGACAGCCGCTCCTTAAGCCGTTCCTCAAGCTGTTTTTCCTGTTCCCTTATCCCATTTTCCATTGATCTGCTCCTTATCTGTCATTCGCCCAAGAGCGGTGAGCCAGGCCGGCCCGTCTGCCTTTTCCCCGTTCTTTCCTGTACTTTTCTCCATTTTCTGCAGGCAGACAGAAAATTCTCCGCCGCCGTCCGGTTGCCATAATAATAAAAATGAGGAAAGCCTGCCAAAAGGTTTTTCCTGTTTACCATACAGGGCCATTGCCTCTTTCCCTCCGGTTTTTCAGCCAGAAACGCCTCTCCATTTTCCGTACTGTCCCAATAATGAAACTCATGGGCAGGAAAACGGCTTCCGGCGTCCCCAAAAAGAGAATCCTCCCTGGCAGTCAAAGTCACATAGCCAAAACGGGAAAGCTTCGGTGTCCGAAAGCCACGGCCAGGCAGCACCCCCGCCATGGGCCACTCTTTCCCATTCTCATCTTCCAGGGTTTTATGAAGGTACAAAAAGCCGCCACATTCCGCCAGGCAGGGCATCCCGTCTTCAATGGCGGCCTTCACAGACCTCCTCATGGCTTCATTCTCCGAAAGCTCCTTTCCATAAAGCTCAGGATAACCGCCGCCAAGAATCAGGCCGTCGGCCCCCTTCGGAACTTCCCTGTCTTTTAAGGGGCTGAAATATAAAAGCTCTGCCCCAAGTTCCTCCAGCAGGCAAAAATTCTCCCTATAATAAAAGTCAAAGGCGTTGTCCCTGGCCACTGCCACCCGCATCCTGCGGGAAAACAAATCGCCTCCGGGAACTGTGCCAGAACCGAAAGCCCCGCTGGCAGCAAGGGCAGGGGCCGTCTTTGCCAGGGCTAAAAGGCCCTCCAAATCCACGGTTTTCTGGAAAGATTCCGCCAGGGCTTTAAGATGTTCCTGCAAATTTGTAATTTCCTCCGGCCGCTTTAAGCCAAGATGGCGGCTTTCCAGAATTCCTTCGGAAAGCTTCGGCACATAGCCATAGACCCTCACAGGAAGCGTTTCTTCAATCAGGCCTTTAAGCCGCGGATACAGCATGGGGGAAACTTCGTTGAGAATCACCCCCTGGATCTGCTTTTCCTCCTCATAATCCATGAATCCCCGAATAAGTGGAATAACAGAGCGGCTCATGCCCCGGCAGTTGACAATGAGTACCACCGGAGTATCTGTCCATACCGCCACCTCATAAGAGCTGGCCCGTTCAGATACGCCCCCCAGCCCGTCAAAATATCCCATGACGCCTTCGATGATTGAAAGCTCTGTCCCTTCCGCTCCCCGTTTTAAGAGAAAACGAAGCGTATCTTTGTCGGTGAAAAAACTGTCCAAGTTTCCCGATTCCACCCCCAGCGCTGTCCTGTGGAACATGGGGTCAATATAATCCGGCCCGCATTTAAAAGCGGACAGTTTCTTCCCCTGCCCCTTCCACGCGGCCAACAGGCCGCAGGTGATAAGGGTCTTGCCGCTTCCACTTCCCGCCGCCGCCAAAAGAAGCCTAGGCGTATTCTCTGCCAAATTTATTCCCCCCTTCCGGTGAAACTGAAGATATAGACAGGATTCATTCCCATCATCATCTCATAATTTCCCACCTGCTTCCCCCTGGAAGCCGCAATCTGGGAGACTTCCGTATCCTTCACCGGAAGCGCTTTTAAGAGGGAACATGTTTCCGCCACCGTCTCCAGGGCAATGGCATTGACCACCACCCGCACACTGGGGTTTTTCTCCAACAGGCAGGCCACAATCTCCCTCAGGTTTCCGGCAGAGCCTCCGATAAAAGCATGAGTAGGCATAGGCAGCCCGGCCAAAGCCTCTGGGGCACACCCTGCCACCACCTTCAAGTTCGGAACAGCAAATTTCCGCCTGTTTTCTTCCAGGAGCTTTACCGCCTCCTCCTTTTTCTCTATGGCATAGACCATACCGTCTGCCGTTTTTAAGGCGGCTTCCACAGAAACGGATCCTGTTCCAGCCCCGATATCATAAACCACTGAATCCCGTTTTAATTCCAGGCGGGAAAGGGATACAACCCTCACTTCATATTTTGTCATGGGCGCCTGGCCTCGGATGAATTCGTCGTCAGGAATCCCATGGGTAACAGTCTGTGCCCCTCCCTTTGGATTTTCAATGACCGCCACTGCCAACGCCCCGGATTTTACCCTTAAAAGTTCTTCCGGCGTCCCAGAATAAATCCTCTCTTCTTCATAAGAAAGGTTCTCCCCCACCGTCACTTCCACATCTGAAAATCCGTAAAACAGCAGACATTCACAAAGCCGTTCCACACTCCCTGCTCCGCCTAAAAGGGTAAATACCCGCCTGTTTCCACGGACTGCCTGGACGATATTTTCCGCCCGCCCATGGACACTCATGAGCTTTGCCTGATCCCACGCTTTTTTCGTCCGCGCCGCAAGATAAGCAAAGGAAGAAATTCCAGGGATGCACACCACGTTAAATCCTTTGTCTGAAAGAAGGGGAAGAAGCTTCTTCGCCCCGCTGTAAAACCCCAGATCCCCGGAAAAAGCCACCAGGGGCTTTTGATATTCTTCATGTGTTTCCAAAAACTCAGCAATTTCCGCTTCTTTATAAGCAGAAAAAGAAGGTTTTCCGAAGTCTTCCAGGGCTTTCGTCATCCTTCCAGCCCCAATGATGACGTCACATGTCCGGAATGCCTGTTTTGCTTCTTCTGTCATCTGGGAAAAAGCTCCCGTGCCAATGGATGCAAAAAACACGCTTCTGTTTTCTTCCCATTTTTTTCCTGCCATTTTCAAAATCCGCCGTCTCACCTGGGAAAAGGAAAAACCGCCCGTCTCCTTCGGCCTTCCCACCACCAGGACGCCGGCCCCAGCCCGCTTTGCCGCCCGCAGTTTTTCTCCATAACCTCCGGCTTTCCCGGAAGCTTTCGTCACCAGCCAGGAAATCCCATATTCTTTCATGATGGCATAGTTGATTTCTTCTGAAAAAGGGCCCTGCATACAAATCAGATTCCTTCCGGCAAATCCAAGTTTTCCCGCCAGACATACTGATTCTTTTGTGGAAAGGATCCTGGCAAATACCCTTGTTTTATAGTCCGGGAGGGCTGTATATTCCAAAAGCTCCTTGCTGCCTGTGGAAGCCAGGATATTTCCCTCCCTCTCTCTGAGATAAGCCACAGCCTCTCCCACACTATCCACAAACACCGCCGCTTCCTCAGATTCTTCCTCTTCCCTGAGAAGCCGCAGACAGGAAAGCCCTGTATTTTCTGCCGATTTTCTGATGTTTTTGGAAACAGCCGCCGCATAGGGGTGGGTCGCATCCACCACGCAGGCAAAATCCCCGTCTGCCATCAGTGATTCCATCTGCCCCTGGTCCAGCCGCCCAGATAGGCGGGTTATTCCTTCCCCTTCAGGAAGAAGCGTCTCCCCATATTCTGTGGCCACACAGGCCGTCACCGGAATATCCGCCGAAAAAAGCTCTTCTGCCAAAAGGCGCCCTTCCGTGGTCCCGGCAAAAATCAATACACGTTTCACAGACGATACCCCCTGGGTGTTACCATTTTCCCATTTATATTCTTTGTCTGGGAATTTCCAATCCAGACTGTCGTAAACATATCCACCTGGGTATCCCGAAGCTTAGAAAGGGTCAGCACACAGCCCTCTTCCCCTTCTCTCCCAATATTCTTCACATAACCGCAGACAGTATCCGGGCTGCGATGTTTTAAAACCAGGTCACAGGCCCTTTGCAGGTAATCCTTCCGCTTTTTGCTGGAGGGATTATAAAGGCAGAGGACAAAATCCGCTTCTGCCGAAAGCTCCAGCCGCTTTTCAATCTTTTCCCATGGCGTCAAAAGATCACTTAAGCTGATCACGGCAAAATCATGAATCAGTGGAGCCCCAAGGACGGCCGCGCCGCCGACGGCCGCCGTCACCCCTCCGATGACTTTAAGCTCTACGCCAGGATAACGTGTCCCAATCTCATACATCAGGCCAGTCATACCGTAGACACCTGCGTCCCCGCTGCAGATCATTGCCACAGTTTTTCCCTTTTCCGCCTCCAAAAAAGCCAGTTCACACCGTTCCATCTCCCGTCTCATGGGCGTAGTCAAAAATTCTTTTCCCGGAAAATGTTCTTTGACCAAATCCACGTATACCGTATAGCCCACAATTACATCACTGTTTTTCAACGCCTCTGACGCTTCAATGGTCATTTTCCCATAGGCGCCGGGGCCGATTCCAACCACATAAAGAATACTCAATGATTCTCCTCCTTACCAGTCAAAATGCAGCTTCTGCTTCCTTTTCGCTGCCGCTACGGTGATTCCCGCCCCCGCCTGTTTGGAAAGCAGCAGGGTTCCCCCCTTACTTCCCATCACGGCGGCCCGCTCACAGACACAGTCCACCCCCACTGTTTTTTCTACAAAACCAGAGTGGGAAAATGCCCCGGGAAGCCTGCCAAGCTCCTCTCCCGTATACCATAAAAAAGCCACAGACAATCCCTCCGCCAGCTTTTTTAACCCTTCTTCTTCCTTTTTTTTCTCAATGGTAGCCACTTGCTCCAGGGATTCCATAAAAATCCCGGCTGCAGAAAATACCTCCTTAACCCTGATTAAAAGCTGCCCTTGCCTGATTCCCCTGCGGCATCCCATGCCTGCCGTCACTGTTCTTGGAACAAGATAAAGGATTTCCCCCTTCCCTGGAAACCTCTGCTCCGACACAGCCACCTTAAGCCCCGGCTGCCTTAAGAATCCATCCTTTTCCTCAAAAAAAGCAAGCTCCTTTGGCAGCTTTCCACAAATGGGCTGCGAACTATAAAAAGGAATCTTTTTTCCGGCAACTATTCCTGCCGAACATTTCTTCGCCAGTTCCCGGTCTGAAAGAAACAGCCGGTTTTTTTTTGCAAACACATCTACAGCAAAAAGGCCATTCACATCAGTAGCTGTGGAGATAACGGGAACTGCCCCCGAAAGGCGCGCCGTGAGGCGGCCAAGGTCATTGGCGCCGCCCACATGGCCCGACAGAAGCGGTACCGCAAATCCTGCCCCCTCGTCAATGGCCACCACTGCCGGATCCTGAAACTTATCCTTTAAAAAGGGGGCAATGGCGCGAACCGCAATCCCGCAGGCCCCCACAAAAACCAGGCCGTCATATTCTGTAAATGCCTTTCCCGTCCATTCCTGAAGGCTCTCTGCCACATATATCGTCCTAGGTATTTCTGTCTCCTGGCAGCCCTCTTTCCGGCCTGATTTTTCTTTCTCTAAAGCCCGTTTCTCAAATCCGTCCACATCATAGCCCAGCTGCCCAAACTTTTCGCAAAGGAGACGGTTCAGCCGCCCTCCCCGCTCTGTAAAGCTGATAACGGCAAGACGCATGGTTCCTCCTATTCCACGGCTTTCCGAAACTCTGTGGTAAAGGCCGGATTATAAAGCTCCGAACGGTTATAATCCCCATCCAGTACCTTTCCCACCACAATCAGGGCCGTCTTTGTGATCTGATGTTTTTCAGCTGTCTCTGATAAGGTGGATACAGTACAGCGGAAAACCTTTTCATCAGGCCAGGTGGCTTTATAGACAATGGCCGCCGGTGTATCTTGGCTGTAACCGCCCGCAACCAGCCGCCCTTCCAAAGCTTTTAACATCCCTGTACTTAAAAAAACCACCATGGTGGCCTGATGGGAGGCCAGCTTTGCAATTTCCTCCTTTTCCGGAACAGCAGTCCTTCCGGCCATTCTGGTGATAATCACAGACTGGGACACATCAGGAAGGGTGTATTCCGCGTGGAGGGCAGCCGCCGCGCCGCAGAAAGAACTGACACCGGGACAAACTTCATAAGAAATACCCAGCTTGTCAAGCTCATCCATCTGTTCCCGGATGGCGCCATACAGGCAAGGATCTCCTGTGTGGAGCCGGACTGTCCGTTTTCCTGATTTTTCCGCCTCTTTTATGGTTTGAATCACTTCTTCCAGCGTCATATAAGCGCTGTTATGGACTTGACATCCCTCTTTTTTATAGTCCAAAAGCTCTGGGTTTACTAAAGAACCGGCATAAATGATCACATCCGCCTCTTCTAACAGCCTCTTCCCGCGGACAGTAATCAAATCCGCCGCGCCGGAACCGGCCCCCACAAAGTCAACCATGATCTGCCTCCTTTACAATCAGCAGGGAATAATACCCGGCGTGTTCATCAATCTCTTCTGCCGAATAAAACACCCTTTCTTTTTCCATCCCACAGTTCTCCACCATATATACCGGGCAGCCTGCTGTCAAGAGCGCCTTTTTCACCTGTCCCAGGGCCTTTCCGGACTTCATGAGGATCTTTGTACCGGGGAGGGAAAGGGCCTCTTCCACGCCGTAAGTGGCCGGTATCACATGAAGCTGTTCCCTGGTTTCCGCCAGGCCGATTCCTAACCTAGCTGCCGCTGCACAAAAAGAAGGGATACCGCTCACAAGCTCCGCCGCAAATCCGGCTTCCTTCACTCTTTTATGGATATACAGGTAAGTGGAATACACAGTCACATCCCCAAGAGTCAAAAATGCAAGATTTTTTCCTTCTTTCAGCCGGCTAATGACCTGGGCGGCCCCCTCGTCGTGGCTCTCCCTTAAAAGTTCTTTATCCTTTGTCATGGGCATATGAAGGTAAAGAAACTCCTTACCTCCTATCTCCTCCACTGCGCCTTTTGCAATCTGATAGGCCACACATTCTTCTTTTGCCCTGGCCGGAAGAACCACCACATCTGACTCCTTTATAACCCGGACCGCTTTCAGGGTCATGAGTTCCGGATCCCCCGGCCCCACTCCCACTCCATATAAAATTCCATTTCTCATTTGATTTTCCTTATTCCCGGACTGCATCCGTTGTTTTCCATCTCTCCAACATGGCAGAGGCTCCAGACGTCTGCCCCAAAAGCCCATATACATTGGAAAAAATCATAACCTCTGTTTCAAAGGCCCCGCCTGACCGGTGTTTCAAATAAAATCCCGCCCGTTCGGCCACAATTTCCATGGCCGGTTCCAGATATCCGGCCTCTTCCAAAACTCCAAGGCCCTGGTCTGTGGTTGGCGCTTCCAAAATTTCCGAAAGAACCGGCAAAGGGGCGCCTGCTTTTATGGCAGCCGCAGCCAAAAGCTCCATCCGGCTGTCGGCGTTTCTCGAATGAGTATTCATAATTCCACCGGACAGTTTGATAAATTTCCCAATATGCCCAATAAACAAAATCCCTTTTGCTTTAAGCTCCGCTGCAAAGTCCACTGTTTCCCCGATATAATTGCTGCACTTCATGGTATATTCCGTGTCAATCCCCAGCTCATTTTTTGAAAAAACCGTCCCATAATTTCCAGGAATCACCACTAGATAACCGTTTTTTCGCTTTAAAAGAACTTTCATCTCCACTTTTATGGAATCAATCAGGGCAGATTCGCTCATAGGCTCCACAATCCCTGTTGTTCCAAGAATTGAAATCCCGCCTTTGATTCCCAGGCGCGGGTTAAAAGTCCTGACGCTGCGCTCTTCTCCCTCCGGCACAAAAACAGTCACTTTCAGGCTTCCCTGAAACCCGCAGTCCCTGCTGCTTTCCAAAACTGCCTCTGTGATCATCTGCCTGGGCACCCGGTTGATGGCGGCCGCCCCCACCGGCTGTTCCAGCCCCGGAAGGGTAATGCGTCCCACTCCTTCTCCCCCGTCTATCAAAACTTCAGAAAGGGATGATTCTATCTCCTGTTTCCCGCCGTCTTCCTTTGCCGCATATTCCACACGGGCGCAGATCAACAGGCCGTCCGTCACATCCGGGTCGTCTCCGCCATCTTTTCTCACCCCGCAGCTTACAAACCCCTCCCCACGGACAATGTCCCTGATGTCCAGATGGAGAAGGAAGCCTTTTGGCGTCATCAGTTCCACACAGGATATCTCCCGGCCCGTAAGGAACATCCTGGCCGCCGCTTTTGCCGCCGCGGCCGCACAGGAACCGGTGGTATAGCCGCACTTTAACCGCCTGTTTCCTTTCACCACATATTCCTCAAACATGACTTCCCCAAGCTCCTCCCAGAACCTCTAAAAAACACATGGCGCAGTCAAACCAGCTGCCTCCGCAGAGGGCAATTCGATAAAGAAACCCGCTCCGCCAGCCCCAAAAGCCCATTATCCCTCAGATAATCCTGCAAAATAGACGCCGACTGGGTGGATTCCGGCCCAATAATAATCTCCTCCACCATATCGCCCAGCCAGATTCCCGCCTTTTTACACATGGCCATCAAATCCAGGGGATAATACTTTTTGATCCGTTCCACCGTAATGTGATAGCAAGGTTTTATGCCAAAATATTCTTTTCCGATGGGGGAGAGAACCAGGCGGACTTCTCTTTCTGAAGAAAAAGAAGGATGCTTAAATACCACAGACTGAATCCAGGCAATCTTCATGGCTTCCCTGATCTTCGGGTTATTTTCCAAAGGATGCGCCTCCTGTTTTACCAGACAGTAAAAAACTTCTGTCAGCTCATGCTCTGTCATATCCCCTTCATAAAAAACCGTCTGTAAGGACAATTCCCCTTTTGCCAGCTTCTCTAAAAACTCTCCCCGGAATGCAATGCACACGCCCCGGCCCCTGTTTCCATACCGTTCCCACTGTGCTGCATCATCACGGTACAAAGAAAAACAGGCCGCATAAGCAGAATAAAAGAAATCTTTCTTAAGCTCTTCTTTAAAAAGCCTGCGAACCCCCCGCGCCTGGTCGCCTTCTGCCTCCAGCTTCTTTGCCACAGCGCTGCACAATCCCCCCATAAAATGACGCATCTCCGCCGCATCATTCATATTCAGGACATTATTTACCCGCAGCTGCGCCTGGTGGATGATTCCGTCCAGCGCCTGAAAATCCGTATAATGATAAAGGATATCTTTCTTATATCCCACTGCGTTTTGGGCCTCCACTCTTTTACTCCTGATTCATGAAAATCTCCGCCATGGGGGAATCCCCGGGAAGAATCAACGTGTTGCCGCCGCCTGATAGGGAGGCTTTCGCCGCTTCCAGAGATCGGGTAAACGAATAAAACTCTGCCCTGCCTTCGTCGGAATAAGCTTCTGAAAGAATTCGCATATACTCTGCCTCACCCTCAGCGATGATCTTTGACGCCTGGGCTTCCGCGTCAGACAACATGATCTCCACTTCTTTGTCGGTGGTATTCCTGATCTTCTGCGCCTCCGAATCGCCCTCCGCCTGGTAAGTTGCCGCTATCTTGCTCCGTTCAGAAATCATCCGCTCATAGACAGCTTCCTTATTGTCCTCCGGCAAATCCAGCTGTTTGATTTCCACAGTTTTCAGCTCGATGCCATAAGAATCCATGGCAGCTCCCACGCCTTCTCTCACTGCTGCCTGCAATTCTCCATCCCTGGCGGCAATGACATCATTCTGCGTCATATTACTGATAATATTTTTTGTGGCATTATAAACCGCCGCGTCGATTCTCTGTTCCGCGCTTTCCTTGGAAGAATTCAAGGTCTGCGCATATTTTAGCGGGTCTGAAATCCTCCAAAGGACGTAACTGTCCGCAATCATCGTCTTTTTGTCCATTGTAATCACATCGGACTCCGGCAGGTCATATAAAAGGAGCTGTCCCGGCAGCTTGTCCGCAGTCTCCATAAAAGGAATCTTGAAAGTGATACCTGCATTTCCGATGATCCTGTCCACTTTGCCGAAACGGCGGATTAGACTGTACTCATTTTCCTTTGTAATGACGATGGAGGAAGCAAGAAGAATCACTGCCGCCACTGCCACTAAAATCCCGATTATTTTTTTCTTCACGGCTTTCTCCTCCTTTAATTTTCAGCCCCAGTCCCTGTTTCCTCTGAGCCGGCTGTTCCCTGCTGCCCACCGGCTGTTCCGCCTCCTGTGGTTCCACTTTCCATGGATTCTCTGCCTGCGGCCCCTGCCGCCGCCTGCCCCGGCGTACCGGAAAGCTGATCCATCAACATAGTATTGACACTGTCTGTCCCGTCAATGACCACCTTCAGATTGGGAAGCACGTCCTCCATGGTTTCATAAAACATCCTCTGCTTCGTCACCAGGGGATTTTTCACATATTCTTCATACTGGGCATTGAAAATGGCCACTGCCCCGTAAGCTTCGTTGACTCTCCTGGTCTTTGTAGATTCTGCCTCCTGTAAAATCTGATCCACATCAGCCTCTGCCTTTGGAAGCTTTTCATTGCGGTAGCGGTTTGCATTGTTGATAGAAGTCTCCTTCCCCTGTTTCGCAGTCTCCACATTTTTAAAAGCCGCCATGACTTCCGCTGTGGGGGGTTCCGAATCCTGAATGGTAATATTCACAAGCTGAAGCCCGATATCCTGCTCCTCCATCTGTGCCAAAAGCATTTCTTTTATATTGGACTGGATTTCATTTTTTCCTGTGGTCAGGACGCTGTCCACGTCATAATTGCTGACCACGCTGCGGATACAGCTTTGGGCCAGGTTCCGCAAAATCTCCTCCGGCTGTTTGGAGGCAAAAACGGCTTTTACCGGGTCTGATACGCGGTATTCCACATAAAAATCAATGTCCACGAAATTAAAATCCGAGGTAATCATCACCGCCTCACGGTCCACCACCTGATCTTCACTGTCAAAACCCACAGAAAATCCCTGGATCGTGGTGTCGACCTTGGTCACCTGCTGGACAAAGGGGATTTTAAAATGAAGGCCCGACTCCGTCACCGCACCCGGCACCCCGAAAGTGGTGACCACTGCCTGTTCCTGCTCCCCGATGGTATAAGTGGAATTCATGGCCAATATTACCACAAAAACCACTACCAGCAGGATGCCCGCTATTTTCCCCCCGTTTTTCACAGCTTTTCTACCACGGCCGGGCTTCTTCTCCTTTTTTGGCTCCTCTTCCTCTCTGTCAGGCTTTTGGGAAGAACCGCTTCCGCTGCTCTTTCCCACCAGAACATTCATGATATCGTCAAATATATTTGCCATTCAGCTCCTCCTTACAAATTTACGAACCTTGATAGATCCCTTTCTGCTTCACCACCTTTGGACGGTATCCCCTCTCTTCCAAAGCCCTCACAATCTGTGCTTTATGGTCTGTGCCAAAGGCCTCCAGCGTAATGCGCAGTTCTACGGCGTCGTTTCTATTGATACTGACAAACTGGTTATGCTCCAGCTTGATGACATTGCCCTGCATCCCGGCAATGACGGAAGCCACATTCACCAGCTCGCCGGGCTTGTCCGGTAAAAGTACGGATACCGTAAAGATTCTGTCCCTCTGAATCAAGCCGTGCTGTACAATGGAAGACATGGTAATCACATCCATATTCCCTCCGCTGATGATGGACACCACTTTTTTATTCTGCACATCCAGATGCTTCAGGGCGGCAACTGTCAGAAGGCCGGAATTTTCCGCCACCATTTTATGATTCTCCACCAAATCCAGAAAAGCCACAATCAGCTCCGTATCATCCACAGTGATGATCTCATCCACATTTTTCTGGATATGGGGAAACAGAAGATCCCCCGGAGTCTTTACCGCCGTACCATCGGCAATGGTATTGACCTTCGGAAGCGTCACCACTTTTCCCTGCCTGAGGGATTCCTGCATACAGGCAGCCCCCGAAGGTTCCACTCCGATGACCTTGATATTGGGGTTTAAAAGTTTTGCCAGAGTGGAAACGCCTGTGCAAAGGCCGCCTCCGCCGATGGGGCATAGAATATAATCCACTGTCGGAAGCTCCTTGACGATCTCCATGGCAATGGTTCCCTGGCCGGTGGCCACCGTCAGGTCATTAAAAGGATGGATGAATGTATAGCCTTCCTTCTCCGCCAGTTCATAAGCATATTCACATGCTTCGTCATAAACGTCCCCCTTCAGGACCACTTCCGCCCCGTAGCTTTTTGTACGGTTCACTTTCATCAGCGGAGTCGTGGTGGGCATAACTACAACTGCCTTTACCCCGAATTTTTTTGCCGCATAGGCGACCCCCTGGGCATGATTTCCGGCAGAAGCAGTGATCAGCCCCTTGCTCCTCTCCTCCTCCGTCAAGGTACTGATTTTGTAATAAGCGCCCCTGACCTTATAGGCCCCTGTATACTGCATATTCTCCGGTTTCAGATATACCTTGTTTCCCGTAAGGTCACTGAAATACTCGCTGTATACCAGTTTCGTTTCCGATGTTACCCGGCTGACGATTTCCGCCGCCTCTTCAAATTTTTCAAGTGTCAGCATTTTTCTTCCCTCTCTTTATTCATTCCACAGACTGCCGCTCTCCATAACTTTTACTTTCAGCGCTTTTAGTTTTCCTAAGGCTCCCCTATCTGGAATAAGGCGTTCACGAACTCATCCGGGTTAAATTTCTGCATGTCATCCATCTGTTCCCCGATGCCGATATACTTCACCGGAATCCCGAGTTCTGACTGAATAGCCACCGCGATTCCGCCTTTGGCCGTGCCGTCCAGCTTTGTCAGGATAATCCCTGTGATGTCCGCCACTTCCCTAAACTGCCTGGCCTGCTCCAGCGCATTCTGCCCCGTAGTGCCGTCCAGCACCACTAAAGTTTCCCGGTAGGCTTCCGGGTACTCTTTATCAATGATCCGGTGGATTTTCCGAAGCTCTTCCATCAGATTCTTTTTATTGTGAAGCCTGCCCGCCGTATCGCAGATCAGCACATCCGTGTTCCTGGCTTTTGCGGCTGAGACAGCATCATAAACCACAGCCGCCGGGTCGGAACCCTCCTGCTGGGCAATGATATCCACACTGGCCCGGGAAGCCCATTCGGAAAGCTGTTCGATGGCAGCGGCCCGGAAGGTATCTGCAGCAGCCAGAAGGACTTTTTTTCCCTGGTCTTTCAGCTGTCCTGCCAGTTTTCCCACAGAAGTCGTCTTTCCCACTCCGTTGACGCCGATCACAAGCACCACCGAACGGCGTTTTTCAAATTCATAGGCATTTTCTCCCAAATCCATCTGTTTTTTGATAGTATCAATGAGAAGGGCTTTGCAGGAGGAGGGTTCCTTGATTTTCTGCTCCTTCACCTTTGCCTTCAAGTCCTCAATGATGGCTTCCGTCGTGTGAATCCCGATGTCCCCCATGATCAAAGTCTCTTCTATCTCATCATAAAAATCATCATCAATGGCAGAAAACCCATTGAAAATAGAATCAATCCCAGCGACAATATTATTCCTGGTTTTGCTGAGTCCTGCCACCAGGCGTCCAAAAAAGCCTTTTTTCTCCTGACTCATACACACTCCTCCTCTATTTTAATAATGTACACCTTAATCTGCTATTCTGTCAAATAACTATAAACTAAAGCTGTTATGCCATCAGGTTATGCCGTCTGCTCTGTCAAATCCACCGACACCAGCGTGGAGACGCCTTTTTCTTGCATGGTAATCCCATAAAGGCGGTCTGCCACCAGCATGGTTCCTCTTCTGTGGGTAATGACAATAAACTGGGTATTCATTTTCAGTTTTCCCAAATAAGCGGCAAACCGGCCCACATTGCTGTCATCCAAAGCCGCCTCAATCTCATCCAGGAGACAGAAGGGCGAAGGTTTCAAATTCTGGATTGCAAACAATACACTGATGGCCGTCAGGGCCTTTTCCCCCCCGGAAAGCTGCATCATATTCTGGAGCTTTTTCCCCGGAGGCTGGGCAATGATTTGGATTCCTGCTTCTAAGAGATCTTCTCCCTCCACCAGCTCCAGAGTTCCTTTTCCACCGCCAAACAATTCTTTAAACACCACGTCAAATTCCCGGCATATATCCTGGAATTTCTCTTCAAACTGCCGGCGCATCCCCTGATCCAGTTCTTCAATGACTTGGATCAGGCTTTCCTCCGCCTGCTTCAGATCGTCGTGTTGGGCTTTCATAAAAAAGTACCGTTCCGAAATTTCTTTATAGTCTTCAATGGCGTTTACATTGACCGGCCCCAGCTCCCTGATGACCTGTTTTAAAGAAGCAATCTGCTTTCTGATAGATGCAACGCTCAATTCTTCCGCAAATACCATTTCCGCCACAGCGGACGGTGTCAGTTCATACTCTTCCCATAAATAATGAATCTGCTGCTCAATGGCTTCTTCGCATTTTTCCTTCTGGTTTTCCAGCCGGTAATGTTCTTTATCCAGATTGGCAATTTCCCCTGACATGGTTTCCTGCTTCTGGAAAAACCCACTTTGTTCCCTCTGGCAGTTTTCCCGCTTCTTTGTATCTTCTTCAATCGCCTGGATGAGCCGCTCTGCTTCTGTCTGCTTCCCTATAATCTGACGCCGGATGAGGCGTATCTCTTCCCCCTTCTCTCCGGCAGAAACTTGGCAGCGGCCCAGCTCTTCCCCTCCTGAATCATATTCTTTTTTAAGCTCCTCCAACTCACGGGAAATACGGATAATATTTTCCAGAATAAACCTATCTTTCTCAGACAAAGAAGAAAAATTAAGCTCTGCCTTCCGAAGCGTTTCTTTCCTTTCTTCCCGTTTTTCCCTCTCCTTTGCAGCTTTGGCTTCCAGCTTTCCGATTTCTTTTTCGTACTCCTTATTTTTGACTTCCAGGGTCTTCGTCTCCGTCCTCAAGGCCGCCTTTCCGTCTTCAATCTCTTTAAGCTCACTGGAAAGTTTCTTTCCCTCCAGGCAGATATCCTCATATCCTGCCGCGGTTTCCTGTACTTTTTCCCTGGCTGCAGAAAGATTCGCCACCAGGGAAGAAAGCTCTACTCTGACTGTCTCACTTTCTTCCCTATTTTTCTCAAGGCCGGACCGAAGCTCCATAAGCTTTTGATCCACAACTGCCGCCCGCCCCTCAATCTGGTTACACTGGGCCAGAGTCTGATCCATGGCCCTCTCCAGCTCTTCCAGTTCCCGCTTTCTTCCCAGCAAATTACTGCTGTTTTTAAAAGCGCCGCCTGTCATGGAACCTCCAGCCGCTAAAAGCTCCCCCTCCAGCGTAACAATCCGCAGGGAATACTGGTATTTTCTAGAAATAGAAATGGCATGGTCAATGTTGTCAACCACCAGAATCCGCCCCAAAAGGTATTCTGCCAGCTGATCATAGCCGCCTTTTACATCCACAAGTGTGTGGGCAAGGCCAATAACGCCTGCTTCTGAAAGAGCTTCCTTTTTCTGAAACCCTCCCCTTGCCGTGATGCTGGAAAGAGGAAGGAAGGTGGCCCGCCCAAATTTATGCTTTTTCAAATACCCAATCAGATTTTTTGCCGTAGCCTCTGAGTCGGTGACAATATTCTGAATGGAACCTCCAAGGGCTGTTTCAATGGCCGTTTCATACTCCTTGGGCGTTTCCAGAAGATCCGCCACCACGCCAATGATTCCCGGCATGGAAGCTTTCACCTCCATGACCCTCCGGATACTGTTTCCATACCCTTCATACCGCTCTGCCAGGTTCCGCAAGGATTCCAGCTTTGTGCGCAGGGTATGGTATTCCTGCTGCTTCTGATTTAAGTTCTTACTTTCCCGGTAAGATTCCTCCTCCGCCTGCTTACACTTAGCCTTATCTTCCTCACAGGCTTTTTTCAGACATTCCAGGGCCGTCTCTTTTTCCCGAAGCTTTGCTTCGATCTGCGCCACTTCCTGATGCCTGGCCTCCTCTTCGCTTTTTATGCGGAGCATACGGGCTTCCAGTTCCTTTTTCCTCTGCTGGTTCTGCTCCTTAAGGGTTTCAAAACGCTCTTCTTTCGCTCCCAGGGAAGCCTTGTCGTTCATTGCGCTTAAAATGCTGTTTCTCCTGCTTTCAATCTCAGCTTCCAACTGGTGAATCCGTTCCTCATCCTGAAGAATTTTTTCCTTCAGTTCCCCCTGTTCATCATCCAGGGCATCCAGCCGTTTGTTCAGTTCCCCTTTCTGCTCTACAAAATCAGCCTTATCCGCTTCTTTTTTTTCCAGTTCCCCTTCAATGGCATCCAGCCGTTCTTTTACCCGCTCTTCGTTCCCCTTTTCCGTACGGATCTGCTCTTCCAGCACCTTGATCCGCCCTTCCATGGATTCGGCAGACAGCTTTCCTTCATTTAAAGTATTCCTATTTTCCTCCAACCTGCCGTCCAGTTTGGAAAGTTCTTCCGTCATCTGGTCATACTGGTTTTTAAGGGCGGCTGCTTCTGTACGCTTTTGGGAAAGTTCCCCGGACACAGTTTCGATATTTTCCAAAATCTCCGAAAGCTTTTTTCTCTGTACAGCATTTTCCAAGTGGAAACTCTGCATATCCAGGCTTTTTAGCTCTTCCTTAAGCCTCAGGTATTCCCTGGCCTGCTTTGACTGCTCTTCCAGAGGACCCACCTGTTTTTCAAGCTCCGCTAAAATATCTGCGACACGCACCAGGTTCTGCTGTTCATTTTCCAGCTTTTTCTGGGCAATATTTTTCCTCTTTTTAAATTTTACGATTCCCGCCGCTTCATCAAAAAGCTCCCTCCGGTCCTCCGGCTTGCCGCTCAAAATTTTATCAATCTGTCCCTGGCCGATGATGGAATACCCTTCTTTCCCGATTCCTGTATCATAAAACAGTTCATTGATATCCCTGAGGCGGCATGCCCCTCCGTTCAGCAGATATTCACTCTCCCCGGAACGGTAAACCCGCCTGGAAACTGTCACCTCATCGTATTCAATGGGAAGGGAATGGTCAGAATTATCCAAAGTAATGGCCACATAAGCATACCCCTGGGGCTTACGGTTCTGTGTGCCGGAAAAAATAACATCCTGCATATTGACACCGCGAAGCTGTTTTGCGCTCTGTTCTCCCAGGACCCAGCGGACTGCGTCAGCCACATTGCTTTTCCCGCTGCCGTTTGGCCCCACAATCCCAGTGATACCGTCGTTGAATTCAAAGAGTATTTTGTTTGCAAATGATTTAAAACCCTGTACCTCTATACTTTTTAAAAACATCGGCCACTATTCCTTTTCTTTCAGCGAAAGGATGGCCCTGTATGCCGCCATCTGCTCCGCCGCCTTTTTCGTACGTCCTTCTCCCACGCCCAAAGTCCTGCCGCCTATCAGCGCCTTTACATGGAACACTTTTGCATGGTCGGGGCCTTCTTCCCCTGTCAGTTCATAAGTCAGATTTCCGTCTATCTTTCCCTGTATCATTTCTTGGAGGATAGTCTTGCTATCGTAAAAAAGCTTTTTATGTTCCAGGTCATTCATGACATGATGAAACACAAACTCCTTTGCATTAGCAAAACCACCATCTAAGTAAATGGCCCCAATCAGCGCTTCCAGGGCATCCGACAGAATAGAATCCCGGTTTCTGCCGCCTTCCGCCGATTCCCCCTTTCCTAAAAACAGATATTTCCCCAGCCCCAGCTCCCTGGCACAGCGGGCCAAAGTCGGCTCACAGACAATACTGGCCCTGAACTTTGTCAGCTCCCCCTCCGGTTTATCCGAATATTCCCTGTAAAGGTAATCGCTGCTGGAAAGCTCCAGTACGGCATCTCCTAAAAACTCCAGACGTTCATTGTTGTCAGAACGTCCCATATGATGCTCATTGGTATAAGAACTGTGAGTCATGGCGTGAAACAGGAGAGACTTGTCCTTAAACCGATAACCGGCCTTCTGTTCCAGGCCTGAAAGTTTTTCATAATCTCGCTTCATATTTTTCCCTTCTGCAAAATCTGCATAAATAAAATTGCGCAAAGCGCAATCGCAGCGCGCAAGCGGCGCCTGAAAGGCTTGATATTTGCCCTATGGGGGCCTTCAAGTCCCTATAACAAATATCAAGTATAAAGCCCCGTCCGAATCCGGCCAGGGCCTTTGTTTTCCGTAAATAAATCAGCCTTAATTGCAGGTATTTTTAATCTGGTCTACTGCATCTCCCACTGTAACGATCTTTTCTGCCGCCTCATTGGGAATCTCAATGTCAAATTCCTCTTCAATTCCCATGATGATCTGAAATACATCCAGAGAGTCCGCCCCCAAATCGTCCACAAAGGTGGTTTCCATCGTAATTTCATCTTCATCAACATTCAGTACCTCTGCTATAATCCCCTGTAATTTTTCAAATTCCATAATTGTCACCCTTTCTATTTATTTTCCGGCTTTTCTGTAAAAAGCTCTTTTATTTTTTCATTGATTTTTTGCTCTTTGAATGTCACGCACTGGAAAATCGTATTTTTGACTTCCTTCGCACTGGCATTTCCGTGGGTTTTCACCACCAGGCCGTTGAGTCCCAGCATAGGCGCCCCGCCGTACTCCGTCGCATCAAACTCCTTAAGTGTTTCTTTTAAGGCCGGTTTCACAAGAAGCGCCCCTATCTTTGAACGGAATGTGGACATCATTCCCCCTTTAATCTTTCCGATGAGGGCAGATCCAAGCCCTTCATAAAGTTTTAAAATCACATTGCCAGTAAAGCCTTCCGCTATGATCACATCTGCGCCTCCATGGGGGATTTCCCTGGCTTCAATGCTTCCCGTAAAATGAATCTCCTGACATTCTTTCAAAAGAGGGAAGGTTTCTTTCACAAGGGCATTTCCTTTTTCTTCTTCCACCCCCACATTGACAATGGCGACCCTCGGTTTTTTAATGCCTATGACATGTTCCATATAAATAGAACCCATTTTGGCAAACTGAAGAAGATGGCTGGAACGCGCATCCACATTGGCACCGCTGTCCACCAAAAGCGCCACGCCTTTCACCGTAGGAATGAGTGTTGCAAGGGGCGGCCGTTCCACACCGCGTATCCTTCCCACCACAAGCTGTCCTCCCACCAGAATCGCTCCCGTGCTTCCGGCAGAAATAAAGGCATCTGCTTCCCCCCGCTTCACCATGGTTTGTCCCACCACAATGGAAGAACCTTTCTTCCTCCTGATGGCCATAACCGGAGCTTCCTCCGTCGTAATCACTTCTGAGGCCTCTGCCACCTTCAATCTGTCCTTTGGATAAGTGTAACCGGAAAGGCTGGCTTCAATGGCCTCTTTCTTTCCCACCAGAAACACCTGGATGTTTTCCCTGGCGTTCACCGCTTCCACCGCACCCTTTACCATTTCCCCGGGCGCATTGTCACCCCCCATGGCATCCAGCGCAATCTTCACTGTCTCCTGCATACTGCTTCCTCCGTATTGATTCTAAGAATTAATATACACAATATCCACATATAAATCAATCTTTTTTAAAGTTTTTAGATTTATACGGAAAAACAAAGATTGCGCAAAGCGCAATCGCCGCGCGTGAGCGGGCCTGAAAGGCTAATTCCCCTTCCGCGAACTGCGC
>CAOKOS010000018.1 GCA_948470255.1 uncultured Lachnotalea sp. | reverse complement strand
TATATTGTCCGACCAATTGAAAGTGAGGTTTTTCTATGGGCGTATGGAAGTTTATCCAAGACCAAGTTTTAGGCATGAAGTGGCTGAATGAACTAATCGGCGGGGGTCTTTCCATGCTGGGGATGGATGTGGGAGAACGTATAGGAGGGAGCGTCCAGTTTTTCCTCTACGACGTATTAAAAATTACAGCGCTGCTCTGTTTCTTGATTTTCGTCATTTCCTACATTCAAAGCTACTTCCCGCCGGAACGGAGCAAACGGATATTAGGTCGTTTTCATGGTGTCGGTGCAAATATGATATCCGCTCTATTGGGTACTGTAACACCTTTTTGTTCCTGTTCCTCCATTCCATTGTTTATCGGCTTCACCAGTGCCGGACTACCGTTAGGCGTTACATTTTCTTTCTTGATTTCCTCTCCAATGGTAGACCTGGGCAGCCTTATTCTCCTAATGAGTATTTTCGGTGTAAAGGTTGCTATTATTTATGTGGCAGTTGGGTTAATAATTGCCGTTTTGGGCGGCACTTTGATCGAGAAGATGCACATGGAGCCATATGTGGAGGAATTTATCCGTAAGGCCAGCAACGTGGATATAGAGTCCCCTACACTGACAAAACAGGAACGGGTTCAGTTTTCCAAAGAACAAGTCATTTCTACATTCAAAAAAGTATTCCCATATATTTTGATCGGTGTGGGTATTGGGTCAGTCATCCATAACTGGATTCCAGAAAGCTGGATTGAAGCTGTGTTGGGAGGCAATAATCCCTTTGGCGTTATCCTTGCTACGCTGGTAGGAGTTCCCATGTACGCCGATATTTTCGGTACGATCCCTGTGGCAGAGGCTCTGCTATATAAGGGCGCACAACTTGGTACAATCCTTTCTTTCATGATGGCTGTCACCACATTAAGTTTGCCGTCCATGATTATGCTCCGCAAAGCGGTAAAACCCAAATTACTTGCCTTGTTCATCGGGATTTGCACCATTGGCATTATCCTAGTCGGCTATCTGTTCAATTTGTTCCAATTTTTACTGATATAAATTTAAGGAGGAATCGTCTATGGGACTGTTTAGTAAGAAAAAGAAAGAAACTACATCCTGCTGCTGTGGTGGCAACTGCACCCCGGAAACGATGGAACAGGCGGAAGCGGCAAAGTCCGCTACCGGGGTCAAAGTGCTGGGGAGCGGTTGCGCTAAATGCAGCGCCTTGGAGGAGGCCGTCCGGGCCGCTTTGACGGATTTGGGAATAGACACGACCGTTGACCATGTGACGGACTTCACGCAGATCGCCGCCTATGGGGTAATGACTACTCCGGCCCTAGTTGTGGATGGTAAAGTGGTATCCTATGGCAAGGTGATGAAAAAAGATGAAGTAAAAGCTATCATTCAAAAAGCGAGAGCTGGCATGTAAATGAAAGCGGTGAGTAAAAAGAACGCCGGCGGTGGGGTTTGAAAGTATATGCAGGCAAGATACATCTATATTTCTGCAAAAACTGAACAACATAAATCATGGGGAGGATTATTTGGCTACCGAAAAGAGCTTGAAGAATAATGATAGGGGGCTTCTTAAAGAAAGGCGGCTCCCTTTTTTACTTTATAGGAAATTAGCCTTTCAGTCACCGCTGACGCGCGGCGATTGCGCTTTGCGTAATCTTTGTTCTAGATTGTGTCTGTAATATTTACTGTATTGAAAATATCCTGGTAGATGAATAAAATTATTTTATGTATGACAAACAGGAGGGGTTAAAAATAGCTGATTCACGTATCCTTTCCCGCTCTTTTTTGAAGAATGGGGGTGGAAAAGAGAACATGACGAGGATTTAGGATAATAAAAGCAGAATATGGAATGGCTTTGCATCAAATGGTGGGATTGGCCAAATGAAAAAATCGCCCGGAAAATAGCGGTAATACAGCCGGGATGTATCAAGGGGCTTATGGAGGATTAAATACGGGATTTGTTTATAACGGAGACAATACCAGTATAATGGGATACTGAAGGGTATAGATTTTTTAGGGGGAATAAGGTATAATTTCATAATATAGAGGTGAGGGGATGTCAGCAAAGTTGACGGATGAGTTAATTTATGAAATTCTTTCTGTGGTGGAAGAGATACCCGAAGGGAAGGTCGCTACTTATGGACAGATTGCAAAGCTGACCGGACGCGATAAAAATGCAAGGCTGGTGGGAAAAGTCCTCAGTATGGCCGAATATTATGGGACATATCCCTGTCACCGTGTGGTCAATCATGCAGGCAGGTTGGCGCCGCATTTTCAGGAACAGAGGGCTTTGCTGCTGAAAGAACATGTGGAGTTTAAAGATTCCGGCTGTGTGGATATAAAAAAATGTCAATGGGATTGTTTTTAAGGAGTTGCGTACATGGGGTTGGGTTCATACGATTTTTTGTATTTTGCAGCTGTGCTGGTTTTTCTTGTGTGGCTGGCGCTCTCTGTGGTCACTACAGTGATACGGATGCGCCAAAGAGACGAGGAAAGCAGACGGCGTTTCCGATATGAAAAAATGTTTTTTCAAAATATATATCCATCGGCAGACATTATCTATATGGTAATTGGCCGGAGCGATAAAAAATTGTTATATCTGAGCGAGAACGTAGAAGAAATCTGGGGGATAACGATAGAAGAGATTCGGACGGATATCGAAGTTTTGGAGAAGCTTACAGAGCGGGAGTACCGTCGTGAATTTATGAAGAAGTGGAATGTGTGGGATGGAAAAGAAGAGCTTTTGCAAAATTTTGTCAGCAGACGGAAAGACGGAGAAGAAATCTGGTATGAACTGCGCATAAGACTTTCAAAAGATGGGAAGGCATATTTGTTCCGGTTTCGCGAGAACACCCATGAGCGGGAAGAAATAAAACATTTAAGGGAGGAGATTCACCAGGCGGAATTGGACGTACGGTATAAGACGGATTTTTTGTCCAATATGTCACATGAAATCCGGACGCCGATGAATGGGATCCTGGGGATGCTGGCTTTAAGTAAAATGAGCGCGGCACGTATGGACGAACACTGTAAAAGCTCCAAAGAGTATCAGATGATTGCAGAATATCTGGAAAAGGCGGAGAGCCTGTCCCAGTTCCTTCTGGGGTTGATCAATGATATTTTGGACATGTCCCGGATCGAGAGCGGAAAAATGGAGCTGGCAAAAGAGCCTTTTGATTTGTTTGAATTTGCAGAGAAACTGAGGGCGATGTTCCAGAAGACCATAGAGGAAAAAGGCGTCACCTTTAAAATGGAACTTCTGGATTTTGATGTGCGTCGGGTAATCGGAGATGAGCTGCGCCTGTCCCAGGTGATTGTAAATTTTTTGTCCAATGCCGTGAAGTTTACTCCAGAAGGGGGGCAGATTACCGTTACCTTCCGGCAGATGAACCGTCTGGAAAATAAAGTCCACTTTATGATCCGTGTACGTGATACAGGTAAAGGGATTTCACCGGAATTTTTAAAACGCCTGTTTAAACCTTTTGAGCAGGAGACGGCGACCATTGCAAAAAATTATGGCGGAAGCGGACTTGGAATGGCAATCGCCGATAATATGGTGAAACTGATGGATGGGCAGATCGTGGTGGACAGCGAAGTCGGCAGAGGGAGCGATTTTAATGTATATCTTGCATTGCCGGTGGATGAGTCACGGCCCCAGGGAATCATAGAAAATGAGATTTTAATGGGAGATTCCACAGACCACGAAGAGAAGTCTGAAATAGAATATACTATAGAGGGCATGAAGCTTTTGATGGCAGAGGATAATGAGATCAATGCGGAAATATCCATCAGTATTCTGGAGGAGATGGGGGCCCATGTGGAGTGGGCCGCAAATGGACAGGAAGCCATCGACTTGTTTACCAGCCATGAACCGGGATATTATGACACAATTTTGATGGATATCCAGATGCCGGTGGTGAATGGATGGGAGGCTACAGCGACCATCCGCGGACTTGACAGGGAAGACGCAAAGAATATTCCCATTTATGCACTGTCGGCAGATGCTTTTGTGGAGGATAAACGGCGGTCCGTTGCCATTGGAATGAACGGACATATTTCAAAACCCATTGATTTTGATGAACTGATAAGGACAATAGGAGGTTCAAAGTGAAAGATGCCGGGAAAAGGCTGTTACATTATATACGTGGGCATTGGATGGGCATGGGGATTGTGGCTGTGGTTTTCGTCATGGTTTTTACAGTGGTTAAAGGAGCGTCAGGCCATGGGGCGGGATTTGAACCCTGGGAGATTGACACTTCGTTTTCGACGGGATATTTGGAGGCTCCAGACAGGACGGGTTATGATTTATCAGGGGAGGGAGAAGAGAGCGAAAAGGTGAATCATGGGTCAGGCCATGAAGAGGAAAATGAAGAGGCGGCTCCAGAAATTCAAGAGGAGGAGACGATCCGGGAGCAGAATGACCAGCAGATTGTCCTGCCCAATGGCGTGGCCGACGATTTAAGGCCTTCAGGTACTGTTGATGCTGCAGTGAATCCTGACGGAAACAGAACGGAGGGCTTTTTGGAGCCGGATTCAAATCCGTCCATGGGAACAGAAGCCGGAAGGGAAGAGGACATACAGAAACCCCAGGAAGGGAACGGAGGGGGAACAGGAAAACCGTCGGAAGGAAATGGGGATGGGACAGGAAAACCGCCGGAAGGAAACGGCGGGGACAATGAAAAGCCTTCGGGGGGGAATGAAGAAAAACCGGAGGTTCCGGAAAAGCCGGAGGGACCGAAAAAAGATTTTTATGTGTTTGTTGACGGAGAAAAGATAGGGTTTGAGAATGAGGACAGTGCATTGTCCTGGATCGCTGACCATAAGGGGACAAACGGGAACGGACAGTATTTTGAAGGTATTATTAAAGATGAGAATGGGAATTTTATCCCCAGCTATGGAGATAAAGAACATTTTGACGGTACGGGAGATGGAGAGACAGCCTGGAATTATACGGGAGAGAGCAGTGTCTTTGTGGTGCCGGAAGGGACGAAGGCCCTTGAGCTTGCCTGGATATCTAACAATGATAAAATAAAGACCATTGTGGTTCCAAAAACCGTGACCCATATTATTACCAATTACGGAAGCAGCTTTCCATCACTGGAAAAGTTTGTTGTATCGGGGGATAATCCAAACTATATTAGTGTGGACGGTGTATTATATGAGCGCATGGAGGATGGAAATGTTGCCCTCAGAATGGTGCCTTCCGCAAAAAAAGAGATACAGGGCTGGCCGGAGGGGCTTGCTGTTATTGGAGAGAATTCCTTTTATCATTCAGGGATGGAGTATGTGGAATTTCCAGAGACTGTTGTTTCCATTGAAGACTCTGCTTTCAACGAATCTGGTGTTGGTACCATGATTTTGCCGGAAAGCCTGAAAACTGTCGGAAGTATGGCTTTTGCTTATCAGTCCCCGAAACCGGGAGAAGAGGCGTCTGGACATCAGATTGTCATAAAAGCAAAAGAACCACCGGAAATTTCCGGCACCACCTTTTATTGGATGGACGCGAACCTGGAAGGGAAAAAAGGAGAACCGGTTACGGGAATTTTAGTGCCGGATTCTGCAGGGAATGAGATTTATGAAGACTATCTGATCACCTGGGGGATGGCCCTGGTAAAACGTTATGGAGGGGAAGCGGCGCTCCAGATTCTTCAGACGAAGGACGGCGTACAGGATTCTTATGAATATTATGCGGAAAACGGGGTCACAGGCTATAGAAGAAAAGGGGAGATTCAGCCTTACTTTTGGGCAGATTCTCTTGGGAGTTATAAAAGAGACAGGGAAGGGAATACGATTCTCATAAAAGCGTCGTCGTCCACATGGACAAATGCATGGTTTGGAGACTTCTCAAATACGGATATTGTATCAGTCCTGGAAGGGGCTTTTGACGGCTGCAGTTCCATGACTGCCATACGTCTGCCAGAGAGTCTGCAGACACTGCCGGAGAATGTCTTTGCCTCCAATAAAAATTTAAGGGTAATGATTTCTTATGCTCCTGCGCCGCCGACAGGGGAGACTGGGGTAGGAAAGATTTGCTCTGTGTTTGTAAGACCGGGAGCGCTGGCGGCTTATGAGGCGGAATGGGGCGGCCAGGTACGGAAAATTGTGGGAACTTCGGAGACTTATGCCACCACAAGCAGCGGTATTGTGCTGGATACGAAAAATACAAGATTGCTGGATATTCCTGTCAGTACGGAAAATTTCACATTTCCCAGTTATGTCACTTCTGTGTATGATGGGGCGGCGGCAGGCACGGCCCTTGCCAGTATAACGATTCCAGTAAAAATTACAAGTGTTGGAGACAGCGCTTTTTCAGGGTGTACGAATCTCAGAACTGTCACATGGGGAACGGCCAGCCCTGTGCCAGTGTCCTGTTTTGAAAGCTGTACGAAGTTAACGGATTTTAATATATCTGGTTCCGGCAAAAATATGGCTGCCATTGGAAACCGTGCTTTTTACGGCTGCAACAGCCTAAAGGTGTTTTCCGTGCCGGCTGCAGTGGCCATGGTCGGCGGGCAGGTATTCGGCGGAAGGGAGAATCAGGCGTTAACTTTGAATTTTGCTTCAGCGGCCCCGCCGCAATGGGAAGGGGAAGAGTCCCTGGAGGGGCTTACCATTTATGTGCCGGATTCTATGGAAAGCGGCGACGACATATATCTGGCTTACCTGGCCCGGTGGAAAGGCTGGCTGGGAGGCCGGCCGGAGGATGTTTTGAAGACAAAAGACGGGGCAGAAAGCCGTCTGCCGGAAAAAGAGCCGGAGAAAGAGCCGGAGACGAATCCTGAAACAACCCCGGAAACAGAATCGGAACCGGAAAGCCAAATGGTTGAAAAAGAAGATGCTTTGGAAGAGGAAAGGGCTTTGGCAGGGGAAAATACTACGGTAACGGAAGAAGCCCCGGCTGAAGGGACTTTGAGAATGGCGCCTTCTGGGATTGAGAAGATCCCGGTGACGGAGGAGAGTTTGGCTGAAGCGGCTTTGGCAACGGAAAGCGTTTCGGCAAATGAAGAAGAAGGAAAAGAGAACAATGATTATTAAACAGTCAGAACAGATTATGAGGGAAGTTGGCAAGGTGCTGATGGGAAAGGAAGAGGTCATTGAAAAAGTCCTGATGGCAATTTATGCGGGAGGGCATATTCTTCTTGAAGATACTCCAGGCGTAGGAAAAACGACGCTGGCTCTGGGATTTTCAAAAGCCCTTGGTATGGATTATAAGAGAATACAGTTTACACCGGATACTATGCCCTCAGATATCACCGGGTATACAATGCCGGGACAGGGAGAGGGAGGTGTTGTCTATCGGCCGGGAGCTGTCCATACAAATCTGTTTTTAGGCGATGAGATCAACAGAACTTCTCCGAAAACGCAGTCGGCGCTTTTGGAAGCCATGGAAGAGGGGAATGTAACGGTAGACGGTGTCACGTATTTGCTGCCGAAGCCTTTTATCTGTATTGCTACGCAGAATCCGGTAGGAATGTCCGGTACACAGCCGCTGCCGGAAGCGCAGCTTGACCGTTTTATGATAAGGCTTTCCATTGGATATCCAAACACGGAAGACCAGATACGTATTTTGGATGAGAAACGGAATCAGAGCGCCATGGATGAGGTGCAGGCTGTCGTTACCAGGGATATGGTGTTGGAAGTCCAGAATTATCTTTCAACCATACGGATGACAAAACCGGTGCTGCGCTACATGACTGTACTTTGTGAAAAAACAAGGGAAGACGAGGGGGTGGAGCTTGGGGTAAGCCCTCGCGGGATTATTGCGTTGTCACGGATGGCAAGGGCGAAAGCCTTACTCAGCGAGCGGGATTATGTGGTGCCTGAAGATGTGCGTACAGTATTCAAAGATGTATGTACCCATCGTGTGATTCTGAAACCCCAGGCAAAAATGGAGGGACGGACGGTGACAGGACTTCTGGAAAGGATTATGGATTCTGCGGATGTGCCGGAAATGCCTGGAAAAAAGAAATAAATTATGAAAAAATATAGAATTGTATATCTGATGGTGAGTACGGCGGTATTTCTTTGCGGGCTTTGGGGCGGAGGAAGGCTGGCGCCTGTCCTTTTGGCCCTGCTTATTTTTTTGCCGGCGATTTCCGGTTTATGGTTTTATTTTTCTGTGAAGGGGCTGTCTTTTTCGGTGACAGGAGAGCGAAGCTGCCGCTGCGGCCAGCAAATTGGAATAAAACTGAAACTGGTATATCCATTTTTCCACTCGGCGGGAAATATACAGGTCCATGTGGTTTGTGAGAATCATGTGTTTGGTGTGAAAAAAGAAGAGTTTTATATGTTGGAACCTGGAAAAGGAAAGGAGAATGAATACACTCTTTTTCTGGATACTGTCCTTTGCGGAGAACGGGTGGTGCGGATCCAGGAACTTTTATGTTATGATTTGCTGGGCCTTTTTTCGCGGCGAAAATCCATGGAAGGGGAATTTGTCTGTACAGTGTATCCTTATGACGTACAGCTTTATGTTTCGCTGCAAAAAAACAGAGAACGCGAGCAGCCGGGAGATATTTATGACGGGAAAAAGAGTGGTTCAGATGTCAGTGAAGTTTTTGGACTCAGGGAATACAGGGAAGGGGATCCCCTTCAAAGTATCCACTGGAAGTTATCAGGGAAGATGAATCAGCTCATTGTCAGGGAATTTGGGCGCCCGGTGAATTACCATACACTGGTTCTTTTGTCTCCGGCTTTTTCTTATGGCGACAAGGACGTGCCGGAGGAGACGGCCAATGCAGTGTTCGACCTGGGGCTTTCGCTGAGCCAGGCGTTGTTAAACCAGAGTCTTGCCCACTTTGTAGGATATCTTTCCGGAGGGGAGTTGTGCTGTATACCGGTGGATTCCCTGCATAGCTATGAGGAGATGCTTTTCCATCTTATGGGTTATCCTATCCAGAAAGACGGAGACGATACTCTGATTTCTTTTTTAGATCAGCAGCTGTACAGGCAATATACGAAAGTGGTTTATGTGACAGGAGCAGTAAATGAGGTGGCTGCCAGAAATTTATCGGTACTGGTGGACTTAACGGTTCTTCAGGCAGTACGGGGCGATTCGGGATATCTTTCCGGAAGCGCCGGTTATACGGTAGTCGGAGTTTCCATTGAAACTTTGCGGAATATAGAACATATCATTCCGCTTTAATTTAAACGTGAAAATCAGGGGAAAAATGAAAGAAAAGCGAAAAATTGTGGTGCTGCGGGACAGACGGGAAAAACGTTCCAATACGGTTTCCTCCATGATCTTGAAAACTGTGGGAGCGATGGGAATCACAGTGGGAGTGATGATGGTTTTCTTTGTGTTGGGAGGCATTCCTGTCTTTTTTATGCCGGTCTGCGTAGCGCTTTTTTCTGTGGCGGCCATAACAGGAATAGATACTACTTCAAAAGGACGGCCTTATGGAAGTATTTTATGTCTGCTTTTGGCGGCGCTTTTGTTTTTTTTATTTGTCTCCAATGTACTTCGGTGCATTTATGGATGGGTCGGCCATATAAGACATACCTGGAACCAGGTGTTTGGCACTTTTTATGAAGAATCTGTTTCTGTAAGCTATGGAGGGGATTTGCAGATTACAGGCGTGATTCTGGCTTTATCCCTCTCTTCGGCTATTTGCCAACTGCAGCGGAGAAAGTATTTTTTTCTATTGTCGGTTGTGGTTTTTGCGCCGCTTTGTCTGAGTTTGCTGCTTTGCCTTGCCTTGCCGTTTTGGATGATTGCTGTTTTAACGGCGGGATGGTTTATGGCCTGGTGTAGTATGAGCGGCCCGTCTAAAGTTAGGTGGGAGTCGTTTTTTCTGGCAGCTGCTTCTGGCGTATTTTTGTACAGCATTTCGGCAGTATGCAGCGGTGTTTTGTGGCAAGAAAATTCTGCAAAATTCCGTTCTGGCGTGAAGGCAGGAATTGAAAAAATCAGATTTGGGGAGGATACGCTTCCAGAAGGGGATCTTCTAAAAGCCAGCCGTATGCTGGCGACAGAGGATGAACGCCTGGAGATTGAAACAGAGACTGACGGCCCTCTTTACCTGAGGGGGTTTGTGGGGTCCGTATATGAAGAGAACCGGTGGAAGCCTTTCCGGGCGGAGGCTTACGGAGGGGAATTTGCCGGTATGCTGTCCTGGCTTTCCGGACAAGATTTTTATCCGGGTATGCAGTATGCAAATTACAAAAATGTTTCTCCTGAAGAGATTGGGACAGAGAGACGCGTTTCCATAAAAAATGTGGGGGCAAACCGCCGTTATATATATCTTCCTGAAACTGTATGCGGCCTTTCAGAGGCATCTGGCGCCTGGAAGCAGGACTGGTCCATGGAGGCTTCAGGGTGGTTTGGGGAAAGAGAATACGGATTTACCTGTTACGATACCCAGGAGGGCGCTGAAATCCAGATACCAGGCGAATGGATGTACCAGGATATAAAAAAGGATGGAGAGGCAGGACAGTTCCTGCAGGCAGAGCAGGTATACCGTTCTTTTGTATATAAAAATTATCTGGGGCTTGAAGAGGAACAAAGGGAGCTGATCGACCAGGTATTTTTTCAGGGAAATGGCTGGGGCGGGGAAAAAGAACTTTATACAGCTACTTCCAGAATACGGACTGTGCTTTGCATTTTAGCCAAATATCAGGAAAACCCTGAGAAAGTGCCTGAGAATAAAGAGTTTTTGACCTGGTTTCTGAAAGAAGGAAAGGAAGGGAATTCTGCCTATTATGCGTCGGCGGCAGTGCTGGCATACCGGGCGGCGGGAATTCCGGCCCGCTATGCGGAGGGATATTTGCTGACAGAAAAACAGGTAGAACAGGGGGAAGGAAATACTGTAACCCTATCGGGAAAGAATGTCCATGCGTGGGTGGAAGTTTATATAGATGGCATGGGCTGGAGAGTGATGGAGGTCACTCCGGGATTTTATGAGGAAGTTTATGAGGCTGATGTTGTGGTTGCCGTTCCCGACGAAGAACTGGACGGAACAAACGGAGAATTGCCAGGTGTTTCGGCTGTGGAAGAATATGAGCCTCCGGCCCGGGAGGAAGAGGAACTGTCGGTGCCTGCACAGAAAAAAACAAGGGTGTTCCATCCATTGATTTTGTTGGCTTTTCTTGTCTTTTTTTTGGTGAAAAGTATAAAACTTGCCAGAGGTTTATATTTACGATGGCGTTACAAGAGGATGAGGGAAGAAGTGCGGATGGATTTTTTATACTGCAGGATTATGGATATGATGAGGAAGATGTACAAAGAATTTCATTCTGACCAGCCTTTAAAAATTCTGGAAAAAGAGGATCTCCCTTTTGACAGGACTCTCTATGAACGTACTGTAAGACGGATGGAAAAACTGGTATATGGGCAGATAAAGCCCACTGCCAGGGAGGTTTCGGCGGCGGAGGCGTTGGCCATTCAGGTTTACACGGCTTTTCACAGGAAGAGAAAGTTTCGGAACATTCAAAAAATGGCATAATCATTGACTTGTACAGGTGAATGAACTATAATGAATTAGATTATGTGGAAGGAAACTGGAAAATGATTAAGAGTATGACAGGCTTCGGCCGATGCGAGACATCAAATGAAAACTACAGGATTTCTGTTGAAATGAAATCAGTAAACCATCGGTATCTGGATCTGGGAATCAAGATGCCAAAGAAGTTCAATCCCTTTGAAGCAGAAATCAGAAAACTGTTAAAGGATAAGATACAGAGGGGGAAAGTGGATATTTATGTCACCTGCGAAGTGTTTTCTGACAAGGCAGTGAACCTGAATTATAATGAAGCCGTAGCAAAAGAATATATGGACATCTTTGAACAGATGAGCTGCCGTTTTGCCATTGAGAATGATGTGAAGGTTTCGTCGCTTTCCCGTTATCCTGAAGTAATTGTCACGGGACAGTCTGAGGAGGATGAAGAAGAACTCTGGAAGCTTGTGAGCGAGGCGCTTTTGGGAGCCATAGGAAAGTTTTTAGAACAGCGGTCGAAAGAGGGGGAACATCTTTTTTCAGATCTGATGGGAAAGTTGGATGATATGGAAGGGTGGGTTACTGTCATCGAGGAGCGTTCTCCCCAGATCATCCGGGAGTACAGGGCGAAGCTGGAGGATAAGGTGAGGGAGCTTCTGGAGGGAAGCGGCATTGATGAAAACAGAATCGCGGCTGAGGTGACTCTTTTTGCCGATAAAATCTGTGTGGACGAGGAGACAGTGCGTCTGCGCAGCCATATCAAAACCATGAGGGAGACGCTTTTAAAAGGAGACGGGATAGGACGGAAGCTGGACTTTATCGCCCAGGAGATGAACAGGGAGGCCAATACTGTCCTTTCCAAGGCCAATGACCTGGAAATTTCAGGGACAGCCATTGAACTTAAAACAGCCATTGAGAAAGTAAGGGAACAGATTCAGAATATCGAGTAGATGCGGTGACTGGAATGGGAAAACTAATTAATATCGGCTACGGCAACGTGGTTCATACGGATAAAGTGCTGGCGGTGGTCAGCCCGGATTCTGCGCCAGGGAAAAGACTGGTCCAGGCAGCCCGGGACGATGGACGGAGCATTGATGCGACCCAGGGAAGAAAAACAAAGGGGCTTGTGGTGATGGACAATGGCTATGTGGTTCTTTCCGCACTCCTTCCGGAAACCATTGCCGGAAGGTTTAACGAATCTGAAAATTCGGAGAAGATACTTTATAAGGAGGGAGACGATGAATAAAAAGGGACTTGTTCTTGTGATTTCCGGGTTTTCCGGTGTGGGAAAAGGAACCGTGGTCAGACGTCTCATGGAAAAATATAAAAATTACGCCCTGTCGGTTTCTGTAACCACCAGGGCGCCCAGGGAGGGCGAGGTACACGGGAGAGAGTATTTCTTTATTTCAGAAGAAGAGTTTTCTGCCATGGAGAGAGAGGGGAGATTGATGGAATGGGCCGGATACGTGGGGCATCATTACGGGACTCCCAGGGATTATGTGACGGGACATCTGGAAGAGGGAAGAGATATGATCCTGGAGATTGAAGTCCAGGGCGCTTTGCAGATCAAAAAAAAGTATCCGGATGCCATTCTGGTATTTATGGTGCCTCCCAGCATCCAGGCGCTGCAGGAACGGCTGAAGGGCCGCGGCACAGAAGATGAAAAAGAGGTGGAGAAACGCTTGAGGCGGGCAGTGGAAGAATCGGAAGATATGGAATCTTACGATTATCTGCTGGTCAATGAAGATTTGGAGACTTGTGTGGAAGAGCTTCATCAGATTGTCCGGTGCGAGCACCAAAGGACGGGGGTCAATCTGGAAATGATGAGCCGTATAAAGACTGACTTGAAAAGATTTGTGGAAGGAGAATAATACTATGCTGCATCCGTCATATTCTGACTTAATCAACGCTGTAAACAGTGAGGTGGCGCCGGGGGAGGAACCCATTGTCCAGAGTCGTTATTCGATTGTGATTGCTACGGCAAAGCGCGCACGGCAGCTCATTGCCGGGGAAGAGGCTCTTGTGAAGGCTCCATCCAATAAACCTTTATCAACGGCAGTGGAAGAAATTCATCAGACGATGGTCAAGGTGATGGGGGAAGATGATATTCCTGAGGATGAATTTGAAGCATAAAAACCGGGCGGTTTGCCTTGGAAAGGGAATGGATACACGATGAAAATACTGTTTGTGTCCCTGGGCTGTGATAAAAATCTGGTGGATTCCGAAGAGATGCTGGGGTTTCTTTCCAGGGCCGGTTATGAATTTACTGATGATGAAACGCAGGCAGAGGTGATTGTTGTCAATACCTGTTGTTTTATTGGAGATGCGAAGGAAGAGAGCATTAACACACTTTTGGAGATGGCGGCACAGAAAGAGAAGGGGCAGTGTAAAGTGCTGATAGCTGCCGGCTGCCTGGCCCAGAGGTATCAGGAGGAAGTCCTGGCAGAGATTCCAGAAGTGGACGGGATTTTAGGGACGGCATCCTGTGATAAAATTGTATCAGCAGTGGAAGCGGCCCTTGCAGGGAAGCGGGAAACCAAGTTTGAGGATCTCAGTCACCGAAGGGAAAGGCATGGTGGAAGAATCGTCACCACAGGAGGGCATTATGCCTACCTGAAGATTGCAGAGGGCTGTGACAAACACTGCACCTACTGTGTGATCCCCAGCGTCAGGGGCACATACAGAAGTGTTCCCATGGAAGAGCTTTTGGAAGAAGCAAAGGAGCTTTCAGACGGAGGCGTTAGGGAATTGATTCTGGTAGCCCAGGAGACGACGCTTTACGGTGTGGATTTATATGGAGAAAAGAGGCTGCCAAAGCTTTTAAGAAAGCTGGCGGAGATTCCCGGTATCCACTGGATCCGCCTGCTTTACTGCTATCCTGAGGAAATCACGGATGAACTGATTAGAACTATTAAAACAGAAAAAAAGATATGTCATTACATGGATATTCCCATCCAACATGCCAGTGACCGTATTTTGAAAAAGATGGGTAGGCGGACCAGCAGGGCGGAGATCACAGCCCGCATTGGCCGTCTTCGGGAAGAGATTCCAGATATGGCGGTCCGCACCACTATGATTACGGGATTTCCTGGAGAGACACGGGAAGATGTGGAAGAACTGCTGGATTTTGTCGATGAAATGGAATTTGAGCGGCTGGGTGTGTTTCCTTATTCCCAGGAGGAAGGCACTCCAGCAGCTATGATGGAGGGGCAGGTTCCCGAAGAAATAAAAACAAAACGCAAAGATCAGGTGATGGAGCTTCAGCAGGAGATTTCCCTTGCAGCAGGAGAAGCCTTGATCGGGCGGGAACTGGAAGTTTTTATTGAAGGCCGGGTGGCTGATGAAAATGCTTATGTGGGGCGGACTTATATGGATGCGCCCGGTGTGGACGGATATATTTTTGTAAACACAAGTCTGGACCTTATGAGCGGGATGTTTGTCCGGGTGAAGGTGACAGGCGCACTGGAATACGATCTTATAGGAGAGTTATGCGATGAACAAAATGAACCTGCCGAATAAACTGACAATACTTCGTGTCCTTCTGATTCCTTTTTTTGTGTTTTTCATGCTGGCCGATTCCTTTGGGCGTACGGGAAGGCTTGTGGCCCTGGCGTTGTTTTGTATTGCCAGTTTCACTGATTTTCTGGATGGGCACATTGCCAGAAAGCATAACCTGGTGACAAATTTCGGGAAGTTTATGGATCCGCTGGCAGACAAGCTTCTTGTCTGTTCAGCGTTAATTTGTTTTGTGGAAATGGAAGAGCTTGCGGCCTGGATTGTGATTATTATTATGGCCAGGGAATTTATTATCAGCGGCTTCCGCCTGGTGGCCTCGGACAATGGTGTGGTGATTGCCGCAAATATGTGGGGGAAATTTAAAACGGTTTCACAGATGATTATGATTATACTGATCATTTTAGATGTGGAAGAACTTGAAATGGTGACAGACATTTTTATATACCTGGCTTTGGCATTGACTGTGATTTCTCTGGAGGAATATATCAGAAAGAATCTTCATGTACTGAAGGAGGGGAATGTGTAATATGGTTGTGGAAATACTGGCAGTGGGAACAGAGCTTCTTCTGGGGAATATTGCCAATACAAATGCCCAGTATTTGTCAAAAAGATGCGCTGCCCTAGGATTTTTCGTATACCATCATACGGTGGTGGGTGATAATGAAAAGAGAATGACAGAGGCCATAAAGCAAGCCCTTGGCCGTTCCGATATTGTGATTTTAACCGGGGGGCTGGGGCCTACGGAAGATGATATGACGAAAGAGGTCTGCGCAAAGGTTATGGGGTTTTCCCTGGAAGAAGACATCCGTACCAGAAAACGGATTTCTGCTTATTTCAAGGCTTCTAAACGAAAAAATATTACAAAGAACAACTGGAAACAGGCAGTGGTCCCTGTGGGGGCAAAAGTCCTTGATAATAACAATGGCACCGCTCCCGGGCTGATTCTGGAAAAGAACGGGAAAACCGCCATTTTGCTTCCAGGCCCGCCTGGTGAACTGAAACCGATGTTTTTAGAGCAGGCGGAGCCTTATTTGAGGACTCTCCAGCCGGAAACCATTTATTCTAAAATGGTAAAGGTATGCGGGATTGGAGAGAGCCGGGCAGAAACTATGATTTTAGACTTGATTGATTCCCAGACGAATCCTACTATCGCCACTTATGCGAAAACCGGGGAAGTCCATTTGCGGGTGACGGCCATGGCTTCTGACGAGGAGCAGGCGAAAAGCCTTGTGAAACCTGTGGTAAAGGAATTGAAAAAACGGTTTGGCGTCAATATTTACTCTACCAGGGAAGAGGAGGAGCTGGAAGATGCCGTGGTGAAGCTGTTGAAAAAATATGGTTTGACAGTGACAACGGCAGAATCCATGACTGGCGGTATGCTGGCCGGCCGTCTTGTCAATGTGGCAGGAGCTTCTGAGTGTTTCCGGGAAGGGTTTGTGACTTATTCCAATAAAGCGAAACGGAAAATTTTGGATGTGAGCAAATCCACGCTAAAGAAATACGGGGCAGTCAGCAGCCAGACTGCCAGGGAAATGGCAAAAGGCGGTGTGTTTGCAACAGGGGCTGACGGCTGTATTGCCGTGACAGGATTTGCCGGGCCGGAGGATTCTAAAGAAGAACCGAAGGGCCTTGTTTATGTTTCCTGTTATCTTGGCGACCAGGTTTTCGTGGAAGAATGCCATTTTACGGGAAACCGGATGAAAATCCGCCAACAGGCGGTGGTGCGGGCGCTTGATCTTTTGCGCCGCTGCATCCTGGAACAATATCATGAAAAATAATATCTGGTGGTACAGAAAGCTGTATCTGGGAAATGAAGCCGGAAAGAAAAAGAATATATTAAAAAAGCTGGAAAGGGGTATGCATCCGAAGCTGTATCTTCTGGTGCTGCCGTCCAACAGGGCAAACTTGTTGGACATCCTGCCTCAGCCGGTTCTTTCCCAGGCGCATTATAAAAAAGCTTCTCTTTATGCGGTGGGGGCTGCCTGGACAAAGGCGGAGGCCATGGAACTGGCCGGAGAAATTGTCATGGAGGCTTATAAGGCTACCGGGACGACGGATGTGGCGGCTTATCTAGGCGACGATTTTCTGGAATGTCCGGAATTTCCTGAAAAGAATCTGTACAGGGAATGGAAAACGTAAGTTTGTATACCAGATCAGTAAGGACGTGATGAGATGCTTTCTGTCATATTGGGCATTTTAAAGGTCATTGGAATTGTGCTTCTTGTTATTATTGGCTTTTTCCTGACGGTTATTCTATTGATTTTGTTTGTGCCGGTTCGCTATGAATGTTCTGCGTCAGGGGAATATGCGAAAGAAGCAGAAGGGCTTCCAGAAGTTTCTATAAAAGCAAGAGTTTCCTGGATGTTTCGGGCAGTCAGCGTACGCATATATGCTGAACGGGAAGATATAAGGGTGCGCATACGGTTTTTTGGGGTTTTACTGGGGGGCAGGGACAAAGGGCAGCAGACAGGGAATAGTAGTCGGGAAAGGCGTGAGAAAAACCGGAAGGAAAAAAAGAAATATCAAAAAAAAGCTGGGACAGAACAACAGGAAGAAGTTTCAGGGATGATTCCAAAAGAGCAGAGACTTTTAATAGCCCAGTCCGAAAAACAGCAGGAATCCCATGTACAGAAAGAAGAGGTAAATACAGAATACAAAGCGGCAGATGTTTCCGGGGAATCTTCGGAAGTTCTGGAGGACGATGACTCAAGGCCCTTTTGGAAGAAGTTATTTTTGAAACTGAAAAAAGTAATTGCCGGGCTTGTAAACTTGTTTCGGAGAATAAAAGGATTTCTTTTGGGATTTTTCCATAACCTTGGCTGTACCTTTGAAAAAATCTGTGATAAAATAAAGAAGATCTCCAGCATGGCGGAAGAAATCAAGGGCTTTCTTTATGCAGAGGAGAATAGAAAAGCTTTCCGGTATGTGAAAGGGAAAGCGGGAAAGCTGTTTCGTCACATTTTTCCAACGAAATTTTCGGGCCGGCTTACCTTCAGCCTGGAAAACCCGGCTGCTACAGGACGTGCGCTGATGGCTCTGGGAATTGCTTATCCGCTTATAAAAGATAGAATTTTAATCAACCCTCTGTTTGAAAACAGAATGTATTTTGAGGGAAGCCTTTATGTGAAAGGCAGAATAAGAGTCTGGTCTCTGCTTATAATAGGAATACAAGTATGGTTTAGCAAAGAGCTTCGCGGGTTTTTGAAACGGGGCCGAAGTCTGAAAGAACATTTGAGCCAGGCATGATTCTGGCTTTCAAGCAAGGAGGAGAATACATGGCAGCAGAAAAGGAAAAAAACACGTTTGAAAATACGGTGGAACATTTATTTAAGGGAATGGACGGTTTTATCACAACAAAAACTGTGGTAGGGGATGCAATTCATCTGGATGGAACCATCATCCTCCCGCTGGTGGATGTGTCCTTTGGCGTAGGCGCAGGAGCTTTTGCAGGTGAAAATAAAAACAACAGCGGCGGCGGGATGACCGGGAAAATCACTCCCAGTGCAGTTCTGGTGATTCAAAATGGACATTCCAAACTGGTGAGTGTGAAAGGGCAGGACAGTGTTTCCAAGATTCTGGATATGATTCCAGATATTATCGGTAAATTCTCCAAATCCGATAAAAAGGAAAAAGAAGTGGAAATTCCTGAAGATGTTTTTGATTCTATGGAATAGGAATCCCTGTCTTGTTTCCTGCATAGAATGATGGTATAGAAATCTTTGCGGGAGGAAGAGATGAAGCGGCTCATTGGACTCTGCCTGTTTTGGATGGGAATCGGCATGGCTCTGTATTTGATACTGCCGAATAATTTTTTCACGATCTGCCTGATGGCGTCTTCCATCGCAGGAGGTTATTACCTGTTCTGCGGCTGTTAGGCTGCATGGTGAAGCGGCCATTGGGATATATTGAATATTATCGTATAGGGTTTATACGATAAAAAACGGTCATCTAAGAGTATCTGTACTCTTAACATGACCGTTCTTTTCTTTTAATTTCATTTAAGTTAAGCCCTTTCCACCAGACCGGATTTCAGGCAGGATGTACATACATACATCTTTTTTGTGCCGCCATTTACTTTAACTTTGACGGATTTAACGTTGGAACTCCACATTTTGTTGGATTTTCTATTGGAATGGCTGACTTTTTTTCCAAAGTGAACGCCTTTCTCACAGATTGCACATTTGGCCACGATAGCACCTCCTTATACAGATTTGGCTGGCCCCTGTCCATGCCAGACCCATAACATTAAACATGATATCAGATATTAGTAAAAAATGCAAGAGAATTTCGTTGGAAAATTCAAAAAATTTTTATTCCTTTTTTGCCGGAAACAGGGTATAATACTTTAAGATAGGTATAGTGCGGAACGATACCAGAAAAAGGGAGGTCAGCTTATGAAGTGTCGGATTAATAATATGATGGGCGAAATCTTAATTGATACGGACGTCATTGCAAAATATGCAGGCAGCGTGGCAGTAGAATGTTTCGGCATTGTTGGTATGGCGGCGGTCAGCATGAAGGACGGTCTTGTAAAGCTCCTTAGAAAGGACAGCCTGACTCATGGCATCAATGTGGAAGTACAGGAGAATAAACTTCATTTAAATTTTCATGTGATTGTATCCTACGGCGTATCAATTTCGGCCGTGGCGGATAATCTCATAGAAAATGTGAAATACAAAGTTGAGAAATTTACGGGTATCACGGTGGAGAAAGTGAATATCTTTGTCGAGGGTGTCCGGGTTATAGACTGTTGATCAAGGAGGAACGCTGTCGTGGCAGTAAATGTAATTGATGCGGCTCTTTTAAAGACCATGTTTCTGGCTGGAGCGCAGAGGCTGGAGAGCAAGAAGGAATGGATCAATGAACTGAATGTGTTTCCCGTACCAGACGGGGACACGGGCACCAATATGACGCTGACGATCATGTCTGCGGCGAGAGAGGTACAGGCGCTTGGAGATCCTACTATGGAATCTCTGGCAAAGGCAATTTCCACCGGTTCTCTCAGAGGCGCCCGGGGAAATTCCGGCGTCATCCTGTCCCAGCTTTTCCGGGGACTGACAAAGGAAATCAAAACGGTAGAGGCTATCGACACGAAAGTGTTGGCAAAGGCTTTCCAGAGAGCGACAGAGACGGCTTATAAAGCAGTCATGAAGCCCAAAGAGGGCACCATCTTGACGGTGGCAAAAGGAATTGCAGATAAGGCGCTGGAGATTTCTGAGGAAACAGAAGATCTGGAAGTGTTTCTGCAGACAGTGATCGAATATGGAGATCGGGTGCTGGCCCGGACTCCAGAACTGCTTCCGGTGCTTGCACAGGCCGGGGTTGTGGATTCCGGTGGCCAGGGGCTTATGGAAGTCATGAAGGGGGCGCTGGACGGATATCTCGGAAAAGAGATTTCCCTGGAGGCAGAAGCGCCTTTGGGGGTAGGCCCGGCAGCGGTGGAAGCCGATGACTTTGAGATTACCTTCGGTTATTGCACAGAGTTTATTATTAATCTAGAAAAAGAATATGATGAGGATACGGAAGTGGATTTCAAGAGTTTTCTTGAATCCATTGGTGATTCCATTGTGTTGGTTTCTGACGATGATCTGGTAAAGGTCCACGTACATACCAACGACCCTGGCCTGGCCATCCAGCGGGCGCTTCAGTACGGTTCCCTTTCCAGAATGAAGATTGACAATATGAGAGAAGAGCATCAGGAGAAGCTGATCAAGGATGCTGTAAAACTGGCAGAGAAGCAAAAGGCGGAAGATGAAGCCAGAAAGAAAGCGAAGGCTGCCGAACCCAGAAAAGAAGTGGGATTCATTGCCGTATCCATCGGGGAAGGGTTAAATGAGATTTTTAAGGGTTTGAACGTGGATTATCTCATCGAGGGCGGCCAGACCATGAACCCCAGTACAGAAGACATGCTGATGGCCATTGAACAAGTAAATGCCAGTACGATTTATATTTTCCCCAACAATAAAAACATTATTTTGGCAGCGGAGCAGGCCATGCATTTGACAGAAGATAAGGAAATCGTGGTTGTTCCGTCGAAAACAGTGCCTCAGGGGATTACTGCCATTATCAATTTCATCCCAGAGCTTTCACCGGAAGAAAATAAAGCTGCTATGATGGAAGAGATGTCCAAGGTGAAAACAGGACAGGTGACTTACGCTGTCCGTGATACCTCCTTAGATGGTTTTGAAATTAAGAAGGGAGATATCATGGGAATCGGCGATAAATCCATCCTGGCCGAAGGGAAAGAAGTGGAGTCCACCTCTTTGCAGCTGCTTTCCGCCATGGTGGACGAGGATGCAGAACTGATCAGCATTTATTATGGAAGTGATGTGGCAGAAACAGAAGCGGAAGGATTCCTTAAAAAAGCGGAAGAGCAGCATCCGGAAGTGGATATTGAACTTCATTTTGGAGGACAGCCCATTTACTACTATATTATTTCAGTGGAATAATGGAACCGCAGAGGTCCCGATAGTTACCTATATCCGGCGCCCCCTCTTAGTTCCTGCCTATTGGACAAAAGCAGGGACAGGAGGGGGCGCCGGACAGATATAAAAGGGGGTTTTTGGTGAAGCTTTCAGATTCTGTTACAGTTCTAAAAGGAATTGGAGAAAAAACTGCAGCATTGATGGGGAAGCTGAATATCAGAACCATAGAAGACTTGCTTCATACATATCCCAGATCTTATGACCGGTACGAGGAGACGGTAAACACAGCGGATATAAAAAGGCCCGGTATGTATGCAGTGGCGGCTACAGTGGCGAAACGCCCGGAAGTAAAGCTTACCGCAAGAGTAAAAGTGGTGGCGGCTGTGATCCAGGATGGGAACGGCGCTTTAAATGCAGTCTGGTTCAATATGCCCTATCTGGCAAATACCTTAAAGCCGGGAGGGCGCTACATATTCCGCGGCCGGGTGGTGAGAAAACCACAGGGCCTGGTGATGGAACATCCGGCGGTACTTGGGTTTGAAGAGTATGAGAAGCTGCTTCATACCATGCAGCCTCTTTATAACCTGACCGCAGGACTCAGCAACAAGACTATGGGTAAGGCAGTGGCCAGGGCTTTGGAAGCATTTCCTACCCAGAAGGACTATCTTCCTGGCTGGATACGGGAAAAAGAAGGATTGGCAGAGTACAATTTTGCTCTTGGGGCGATTCATTTCCCAAAAGATGAGAAAGCGCTTCTTTTTGCCAGAAAGCGCCTGGTGTTTGATGACTTTTTTCTATTTATTCTGAATCTCCGGCTTTTGAGAGGAACAAATGCACGAAAGGAAAACGGTTTTCCTGTCAAGCAGGGAAAAGAGGCTTTGCGGTTGTTAAGAGAACTTCCTTATGAACTGACGGGAGCGCAGAAAGAAACGCTGGGGGATATCCTTGGGGACATGGGAGGAAAAAGCGTAATGAGCCGCCTGGTACAGGGGGACGTGGGGTCTGGGAAAACCATTGTGGCGATCCTGGCTCTCCTTTCTGCCGTGGAAAGTGGTTATCAGGGCGCCTTGATGGCGCCTACGGAAGTACTGGCAAGGCAGCATTATGAATCGGTGACAAAGCTATTTGCCACCCACAAAATCTGTTGCCGAACCGTGCTTTTAACCGGCTCTATGACGGCAAAAGAAAAGAGGATGATTTATGAACAGGTCGCATCCCATGAAGCAGATATTGTCATCGGCACTCATGCACTGATTCAGGACAAAGTAGTTTACGACTGCCTGGGATTGGTGGTTACGGACGAGCAGCATCGGTTCGGGGTACGTCAGAGAGAAATATTTTCTAAAAAGGGCGGGATCCCTCATGTGCTGGTTATGAGCGCAACTCCTATTCCACGGACCTTAGCGATTATCCTTTATGGGGATCTGGATATTTCCGTTATGGATGAACTTCCGGCGAAGAGGCTGCCCATTAAAAACTGCGTGGTGGATATTTCTTACCGAAAAAATGCCTGGAAGTTCATTGAAAAGGAAACGGCTGCAGGCAGACAGGCTTATGTGATTTGTCCGCTGGTGGAAGAAAGTGGGATTTCAGACGGAGAGAATGTGGTTGATTATACAAAAAAGCTCCGGTCAGCTTTGCCTTCTTCTGTGCGGGTGGAATATCTTCACGGCAGGATGAGGGGGGCGGAAAAGGAACGGCTGATGGCCGCTTTTGCGGTAAATGAAATACAGGTGTTGGTGTCCACTACGGTGATTGAGGTGGGGGTGGATGTGCCAAATGCCACGGTGATGATGATTGAAAATGCGGAGCGGTTTGGACTGGCGGGCCTTCATCAGCTGAGGGGCCGGGTGGGCAGGGGGAGCCACCAGTCCTACTGTATTTTTGTCAATACCACAGAGGAGGAAGAGAAAAATAAGCGGTTGGAGATTTTAAACCAGTCCAATGACGGGTTTTATATTGCTTCTGAGGATTTGAAGCTTCGGGGGCCTGGAGATATGTTTGGCATCCGCCAGAGCGGGCTAATGGAATTTCCCATTGGGGATATTTTTACAGATGCAGATGTTTTAAAAGAAGCGGCGGAAGCGGCGGGGAAGGTCCTTTCGGAGGATGCTGCACTAAAGTCGGAGAAATACCGGACGCTTCGAGAGAAAATAGATCTGGAATTTTTAAGAAGAGTTGACAATACGCTGGTGTTATAGTGGTACTATTTTAGCAATATAAATATTTATGAGGGATTATGTATGAAGATTGTAAAAACTACGATAGGGCTTTTTTTGGCAGCGGGCCTGCTTTTTTCAGAAGTTAGAATTCCTGTACATGCAGAAGGGGTGGAAGAAGCAGAAACAGAAACCATGCAGGAAGAAATGCCCAGTGAAGAAAGACCTGGGGAAAGTACGGCATCTGTAGAGGAATCGGAAGCTGCAGACGGGATGGGACAGACGGAAAAACTGGAAACTACAGAACAAGTAGAGGGAATGGTGGAATCGGAAGCTGTGCTTCCCTCCGAACCTGAGACAGAAGATTTTTCCAGTGAAGAGATCCCCTCTTATGAAGCAGGTGGAGAGGCTTCCGGGAATATGGCGCCTCAAAGTACGCCTCTGAAGGCTTCGGTAACATACACCACGCCGGTGTGCGGGCAGCCCACTGTTTTTACGATCCATGCCACAGGTGGTTCGGGGAATTATCAGTACAGATGGATGGATATTAGATTAGATGGCGAACAGATCTATGATGGCAGCTGGAATTTAGGCGTACAGAGCAGCAATCAGCTGGATTTTACTTTTGTTGCGTCAGGGACTTATCATGTCCGTTTCCAGATCATTGATTCGGTGACCCATGGTTATATAAATACAGGTATGTATGATTATCCAATCCAGATCAATGATCCTAACCGTCCGTCTGTGGGGCAGATCGTGGAAAATCTGGTGAAAGAATGTGAAACAACATGTCATACAGATTATGAAAAAGCGCTATGGCTCCACAACAAGATCATTGATAATGCGGATTATGACCAGACTTTGACTTACATGGGGGCGGAAGGTGTACTTGCAAGAGGCACTGGGACCTGTGAATCTTATCATAGAGCCTATGTAAAGCTTTTGAATAAAGCAGGGATAGAGACTGGACGAATCGAAGGAAACGGCCATGTCTGGACTGCGGTTAAAATGGATGGTAAGTGGTATCAGGTGGATACCACATGGGATGACAAAGGGGCGGCAGTTCCGGGAACTTATGGGGAGAGGTTGTATTTTGGGCTGACAGATTATATTATAGGCCTTATCCATCCAGACCATCAGTCAGCAGTGGCGGGATATGAGTCGACCAGCCTGGAGAACAATTATTTTATCAAAAGCGGGGAAATAACAAAATGGTCAGATCCCTTTGTGAGTTCCATCCGTCAAAATCTGTCGGCCGGACAAACCAAGTTTACACTGGATGTCACCAGAGACAAGATGCCGATATCTTCCGGTTATGTGCCGGATCCCCATAATAAGAATGTCCTTTATAATCTCGTAGCATACTATCTGTCAAAGCAGGATTGGAATGGAGATAAAATATCTGTTTCTTATAAGGACGATAAGCTGACGGTAATAAAAGGAGCAGATGCGTATGAACCAATCTGTTTAAAAATCACTCCTCCGAATAAAATTACTTATGAGAAAGGGGAAGTGGTAAACAAAGCAGGCATGACAGTGACGGCGTATTATGCAGGGGGGACAAAAGTCAGAAAATTAAACGAGGGAGAATATAAGGTAAACGGATTTGACACAAATACCATTGGAACCAGGACGGCCACTGTTACCGCTGGAGGAGAAAGCGCTTCGTTTACTTATACTGTTAAGGAAAGTCAGAATATCGGAGGAAACGACGGCCAGACAGGAACAGCCAAAGCGGTCAGTGTGTCCTACCGTACCCATATCCAGTCTGTCGGCTGGCAAGGATTCAAAAAAGACGGAGCCATGAGCGGGACCAGCGGGATAGCCAAACGTTTGGAAGGGATTGAGATTAAGCTGGATACAAAGGCGGATCTGGGGATCCAATATACTACCCACTGCCAGAGCTATGGATGGCTTCCATGGTCTGCCAATGGGGAGATGAATGGAACCAGCGGGGAAGCTAAACGGCTGGAGGCCATCAAAATTCAGCTGACGGGAACCGATAAAAATTTGTATGATGTTTATTACCGGGTCCACGCCCAGAGCTACGGATGGCTGGACTGGGCAAAAAACGGGGAAGCTTCCGGAACATCTGGATATGGAAAACGTCTGGAAGGAATCCAGATTGTCATTGTCCAGAAAGGAAAAACCTTTAATCGCAATATGCAGGGGATTTCTTCCAATGTGGACAAAAGATTTGCTGCATTGAGCGGAGGGGAGCCAACGGTTTCCGGGGCCGGGGTCTCCAGCGTAAAATACCGTACCCATGTGCAGACCTATGGCTGGCAGGGATGGAAGACAAACGGGGCTATGAGCGGAACCTCCGGTCAGTCAAAGAGGCTGGAGGGGATTGAAATTCAGCTGAGCAATAAGCTGTATCAGGGCGGAATTACCTACCGCACCCATATCCAGTCCATTGGCTGGCAGGGATGGAAGACAAACGGGGCTATGAGCGGGACTTCCGGCCGGTCCAAACGCCTGGAGGCAATCGAAATCAAGCTGACTGGCGTTATGGCACAAAAGTACGATATCTATTACCGGGTCCACGCCCAGAGCTATGGCTGGCTTGGCTGGGCAAAAAACGGCGCCCCGGCAGGGACAGCGGGCTATGGGAAGCGGCTGGAAGGGATTGAGATACGTCTGGTAGCGAAAGGTGGAAAGGCGCCTGGCTCTACGGCGCGGCCGTTTGTAGAAAAATAAATAAAAAGGAGATGAAACTGTGAATTCCATTCTTGAGTGCAGGAATCTGGAAAAATCCTATAATGGAGGCAGGAGCAGGGCTTTAAAAGGAATCAGCCTGTCGTTGGGAAAAGGGCGAATCATCGGACTTTTAGGGCCAAATGGCAGTGGCAAAACCACCTTTATTAAGCTGATCAACGGACTTCTTACGCCAGATGGCGGGGAGCTTTATATAGGAGGTTATCCGGTGGGGGTGGAGACAAAACATATGATATCCTATCTGCCAGAGGTTACTTACCTGGGAAGCTCCATGAAAGTACACCAGATTATTTCATATTTTGAAGACTTTTACAGGGATTTTGATTCAGGGCGGGCTTATGAGATGCTTTACCGGCTGAATATCAATCCAGGCGACCGTTTGAAGGCCATGTCTAAGGGAACCAGGGAAAAGGTGCAGTTAATTATGGTGATGAGCAGAAATACATCGCTTTATGTGCTGGATGAACCCATCGGCGGGGTAGATCCGGCAGCTAGGGACTATATTTTGAGCACCATCGTTTCCAATTATAATCCAGATGCCACCATACTTTTATCCACTCACCTTATTGCAGATGTGGAGCAGATTCTCGATGATGTGATTTTTTTGCAGGAGGGAAGTGTTATGCTGGCAGAATCGGCGGAGCGTCTTAAAAAAGAGAAGGGCTGCTCTGTCGATGCTGTATTCCGGGAGGTGTTCCGATGTTAGGAAAACTGTTGAAATATGATTATAAAGCCAATATTTTTTACTTTCTTCTTATGTATGCAGTGCTCATGGGGGCTGCGGTGGTAGCGAGACTGTCTATTGCTGCGGCAGATATACAATATTTTTCCTTTTCCGACGACCATGTACTGTCGGTGATGGCGATGGTAGGTTCTGTCCTTTTTTACTCTTTGATTTGTGGAGCGGTGGCAGTGCTGACACTTCTCCTGATCGCCATGCGTTTTTATAAGAACTTGATGGGCAATGAGGGGTATTTGACTTTTACTCTTCCTGTGCCGAAAAGTTCCCATCTGATTTCTAAAATGATCAGCGGTGTCAGTTTGGTGCTCCTCACTTATTTGGCGTTGGTTTTGTCGGCTATGGTGCTGACTGTGGGGATGGACTTTTGGGACAGCCCTGTTGCGGTCTTTTCCTGGAGGCTTTTGGAGGCGGTGAGGTTCGATCATCCGCTGATTGCCTCCCTCTACTGCCTGGAAGGGCTTGTGACGGTGATACAGGTGGTGGCAGTGGTTTATTTTTCCATCTGTGTGGGGCAGTTGGCCGGAAGACACCGGGTGCTGGGAGCGATTGGGATTTATTTGGCTGTGAATGTAGTGATCGGTATCATTGCAGCTCTGGGAAGTACAATTTTTATGCGTCTTCTGCATGGGTATGAAGGAGGGGTGTTTTACTACGGAATTACCAGTACTGTTACCATTTTGTTCCATGGTATTGTAGCTGCAGGATGCCTTATGGGTTCTTTCCTTCTAATGAAATGGAAGCTAAATCTGGAATAAGATGGAACATATTCATATTTTTGTGCATAATATATATTTTTTTCACAAAAGCATAGGTTTAAACTAGATAAACTAGATGATATGTGCTATACTTGAATCCGTAATAATTGCAAAACCAGGCCGTTTGCCTATGTTTATTTTTCTCCAAAGTGCAGAGGTTGAAAAATGACAAAAGCAGAACAGCATAAGGCTTGTGAATCAATAGGAAAAGGAAGGTGGGCAATTGGAGAATTATACCAAGTATAAGCTAAAAGGGAACGACGAACTGGTGTCATTATTGACTGATAAAGACAATCTGTTCATCGTTGCCTGCAACAAATGTTTCAAGGAATTTGAGACTGTTGACGAACCGGATCTCGGCGAGTTTGAGAAGGTCGCCTCAGGCCAGGGGAAAAACATTGTTGGCAGTGCAAAAGTCGATTTCTTGTGCAACAAGACCCAGACAGAGAAAAAACTGAAGGACATGATTCCAGAAAGCGCGGAACATGTTTTTGTGATTTCCTGTGGCCTGGGGATCCAGACTGTGGCAGATTTGGCTGGTAAACCTGTATATGCGGCCAGCGATTCCCTGAACTACAGGGGACGTCACGGTATGGCGCTGACAAAAAGGCGCTGCGATGCCTGCGCCCAGTGTTATTTGAATGTAACTGGCGGTATCTGCCCCATCGTTGACTGCTCCAAAAGTCTGGTCAACGGACAGTGCGGCGGCGCAAAAGACGGAAAATGTGAAGTGGATCCGGACAAAGACTGTGCCTGGGAAAAGATTTACCAGAGGCTGGAAAAGCAGGGCCGTCTTTCGGAATTCCAAAGCCAGCCTGTACAGCTTAGAGACTATTCCAAGGTTGATTTTAAGTTTGTGAATGATTACGTAAAAGCTATCCGCGAAAACAGGCTGGATGGTTATTATGGCGGTATCCACCCTTCTGAGCGGAAAGAATTTACGGAACATATGGCGCTTCAGAAATTCCCGGATCCGGAAACCGTGGTTATTCCGCTGTCCATGCATGCAGGCGCTCCGGCGAATCCTGTGGTGCAGGTGGGCGATACCGTAAAAGTCGGCCAGGTGATCGGCGAAGCGGCAGGGTTTATCAGCGCCCCGGTTCATTCCAGCGTCAGCGGGACTGTTACAGCCATTGAAAATCATGGCCATGCCACCAGGGGTGAATGTTTGTCCGTTGTTATTAAATCGGATGGGAAAAATACTCTGCACGAATCTGTAAAACCTGGTAAAGATCTGGACAGCCTGACTCCGGATGAAATTATTGATATTGTCCGTGAGGCTGGAATTGTAGGTATGGGAGGCGCCGGTTTCCCGACGTCTGTGAAATTGAAACCGCCCAAGCCAGTGGATACGATCCTGTTAAACGGCTGCGAATGTGAGCCGCTTTTGACTGCAGATCACAGAGTATTGCTGGAATTTGCGGATGATGTGATCTTTGGCTTGAAAGCTATCATCAAAACAGTAGGCGCTGAAAAAGGGATTATCGTCATTGAGGATAATAAGCCGGATGCCATTGAGCTTATGCAGAAAAAGGTGGAAGGCATTGATGGGATAGAAGTGGTTGTGGCTAAAACCAAGTATCCCCAGGGCGCTGAAAAAATGTTAATCAAACGGGTCATGAAACGGCAGGTGCCCAGCGGCGGCCTTCCGGCAGATGTGGGTTGTGTTGTAAGCAACATCAGCACCACGAAAGCCATCTCTGACGCAATTCAAAAGGGAATGCCCCTGGTGGAGCGCGTAGTGACCGTGACGGGAGAACATCTGAAAAAACCCGGCAACTACATTGTGAAGATCGGCACCAGCACAAAAGAGCTGATCGATTACTGCGGCGGTGTGACAGGAGAAGACGTGACCATCAAAGCAGGCGGGCCGATGATGGGGTTTGTCCTTTCTGATGTGGATGTGCCGATCATGAAGGGTTCCAATGGGATCATTGCCATTGATACCGACCATACGGCAGAGCAGCCTTGTATCAAATGCGGACGCTGCATGGATGTATGTCCCATGGAGCTTTCCCCGCTGTATTTCGCAAAATATGCGGATGAGGAAAATTGGCAGGGGATGAAAGATAAAAGTGTTATGGATTGTATCGAATGTAGGTGTTGTGAGTACATATGCTCCTCTAAGATCCCGTTGGTAAGCAAGATAAAAGCCGGAAAAAATGCAGTAAGGGGGATGAAGTGATATGTTAATTACCCAGTTAAAAGCAAAGGAAACCATCGTATCACTGGCAGCCGGAAAAAAGGTTTTTATCATCAACTGTCAGGGATGTAAGGAGGTTCATTTTCCGGAAGCAGAAGTAAAGGAGCTTGAAAAAGAGCTGGCGGATTCTGGGAATGTGACCGGGACCATTACTACGGATTATATCTGCAATCCGGAAAATATGAAGCTGCGTCTGGAAAAGCATAAAAGCGAGATCGAGGCGGCTGATGCAGTGCTTGTGTTCTCCTGTGGCGTGGGCGTACAGACAGTTGCCGGATATCTGGAAGATAAAAAGGTATACGCTGCTTGTGATACTTATCCGCTTCCGGGGTTCCAGGGGGTGACGCCGCTTGAATACAACTGCGATCAGTGCGGAGAGTGTTACCTGAACCTGACTGGCGGGATTTGTCCCATTACGGCTTGTTCCAAAAGCTTGGTCAACGGACAGTGCGGCGGTTCCAAAAACGGTAAATGTGAAGTGGACAGTGAAATGGAATGTGGCTGGGAGCGTATTTACAGACGGCTTGCCCAGGTGGGACGTCTGGATGCATTAAAATGTCCGACACAAGTACGCAACTTTGCAACAGATGACGAAGTATCCAAGTAGGGAAGCAAGGAAACTGTTAAAAATTATAATGATAATGATTAGGAGTAATGGCTCATGAAAATTACTGAAGCATTTGAACGTGGTGAATTTGTAGTTACTGCGGAAGTGGGACCGCCGAAAGGGTTTCATATCGAACATGTGCTGGAGGAGGCGAAAACTTACCTGAGCGGCATTACGGCAGTAAATGTGACAGATAATCAGTCTTCCGTTATGCGTCTAGGCTCTCTGGCAACCTGCAAGGCCCTGAAGGATGAAGGGCTGACTCCCATTTTTCAGCTGACCTGCCGTGACAGAAACAGGATTGCCCTGCAGTCTGACCTTCTTAGCGCAGCGATGTTTGGCATCGAAAATCTGCTGCTCCTCACCGGGGATCATACAAAGCTTGGCGACCACAAGGCGGCAAAACCGGTTTTTGACCTGGATTCTGTATCCCTGATCCATACAGTAAAGCAGTTGGAGGCAGGCGTGGATCTCGGAGGAAATGATCTGGTTGGCGAGGCGCCGAAGTTTGCCAAGGGCGCAGTGGTATCCCCCTGCAGTGATTCCGTAGACGCGCAGCTTGCAAAAATGGAACGGAAAGTTGCGGCAGGCTGCGACTATTTCCAGACCCAGGCCGTGTTTGAACCGGAGAAATTTATCCAGTTCATGGAAAAGGCAAAACAGTTTGGCAAGCCGGTTCAGGTTGGGATTATTATTCCCAAATCAGCGGGAATGGCCAAGTTCATGAATAACAATGTCGCCGGCATCCATGTTCCTGACGAGATGATTGAGGAACTTAAAAAGGATAAAGAAAAAACCAAGGCAGGTATCACAGGCGTGGAGATTGCCGCACGTATCATCAAAGAGTGCAGGCCTTACTGCCAGGGCGTACATATCATGGCTCTCGGGTGGGAGTCCAAGGTCCCGGAGCTTCTTAAGCAGGCGGGAATCTAAATTATAAAGTAAAAAATGTTAAATATTCCATAAAGAAAATACCGGGCCATAAAGGGAAAACTGTGGCCCGGCATTTTTTCTGTAAAAATACGTGTTTAGGAAAAATATTCATTGCCATAATCCGGTACATTCGGATATAATAAACAGTAGACAAGTCTGTCTTCACAGGCGTAAAATTTATGTGGATAAGAAAGGGAAGAAAAAGCAATGGCACTTTTGGAACAGTGGAGAAAAATGGCTTATGAAACACAGATGAGCGCCCAGCAGAATAATTATTTCTGGGGAAATTATTTTAATCTGGAAAAAGGAATCTATGAAAAGCTTTTGGCGGCGCCGGATGAAGTAGTCACCGGGACAGTGAAGGAGCTTGCAGAAAAATATGATGTGGAACTGATGATTATGACAGGCTTCCTAGATGGCATAAATGACAGCTTAAAGGAAAAGAATCCCATTAACACTATGGAGGAAGATACCCCTGTTAACCTGGGGTTTGACAAGGAACTTCTTTATAAAAATATGGTTGCTGCTAAAGCGGACTGGCTTTACGGCCTTCCCCAGTGGAATGATATTTTCAGCGAAGAACGTCAGAAGGAGCTTTACAAAGAGCAGAAATCCTCCACCACCATCGTGAAGGGAAAGAAGGTGGGGCGCAACGATCCCTGTCCTTGCGGCAGTGGGAAGAAATACAAGTACTGCTGTGGGAAATAAACGGAACTACTAAATATTGGTGAAGTGATATTTTGTATTTTTTTGTGAACATTGTCAGAACCACCCTAAAAAAGGGGAAATGCTCTTGATTAATATTACCAGAACATGTATAATGAGATAGATATAATTAAAAAATTAACACAGTTTTGACCAATACCGTACAAAAAGAAAGGAGGTTGCGGAATGCACGTCGTTACAGACGAACATGGAAATGTGATTCACAGCCATCACACCCATTCTCATTCCCATACAGTGGAACATTCTCATGAGCATGTCCATATGGAGGGTGAGGAAGAGAATCATGAGCATTCACATGGAGAGGGCCATGGGCATAGCCATGACCACGGGCATGATCATTGCCACAGTGAAGGATGTGAAGGCTGCAGCGGATGCGGGGACGCAGAAGCGGAAACCATCGCTTTAGTCACCTATATGGCAGACCACAACAAGCATCATGCCCTGGAGCTTGCAGATCTTGCAAAAAAACTCAGGGGGCAGGGGAAGGCTTCAGCAGCAGAGCAGCTTGATAAGGCGGTTTCTGAGTTTGAAAGCGGAAATGTACGTTTAAGTGTTGCCCTTTCTTTATTGAAACAGTAATGATCCTGTGACAGACAGCAGGGAGGTGAAAAGCCATGTGTCTTGCAGCAGTTTATGGGAAGAAACAGGAAGAGGATGAAACGCTTCTTTTGAAAAATGTGAGCAAGATTCTTGTTGACGGAGATGTGATCACCTTATATGACATCATTGGGAAAGAAATGAAGGTACAAGGAACCCTGACGGAGGTGGATTTGGCCGGGAGCGTGGTCAAGATCCGTTGTATGGATTAAGGGGAGGGTTTTATTTCATTTAGTTTGCAGTTGAAGTTTTATAACAGGAAACCTGCCTGGTTTCCAGGCGGGATTTTCGGAAGATTTGTGGTAAAGGAGGGCTTTCAAGTGGCCTATACGATTGCAGTTGCGGGCAAAGGCGGAGTTGGGAAGACGACTCTTTGCGGTCTGCTGATTCAACATTTATGTGAAAAAGAGAAGGGGCCGATTCTGGCAGTTGACGCGGATGCCAATTCCAACTTAAATGAAGTTCTGGGGGTGGAAGTGGAAGCAACTCTGGGGGATATACGGGAAGAAATTGCCCGTGCAGAAATGATGGATCCCAGTCCGGTTCCGGCTGGTATGTCAAAACAGGATTATGCTGCCTTCCGGTTTAACTCTGCATTGGTTGAAGAAGACGACTATGATATGCTTGTAATGGGCAGGACCCAGGGTTCCGGCTGCTATTGTTATGTGAACGGGCTGCTGACAAGTCAGGTTGCCAGGCTTTCCGGCCAGTACCAGTATATTGTTGTGGACAATGAGGCCGGGATGGAGCATATCAGCCGGGGGATTCTCCCCCATGTGGATGCGGTTATTCTGGTGAGCGACTGTTCCAGAAGGGGTATCCAAGCCGTCGGCAGAATTGCAGAACTGGTAAAAGAATGCAAATTGAATCCCAAAGTTATGGGTCTTATCGTAAACCGGGCGCCAAAAGGTGAACTGAACGAGGGGATCCGGGAGGAGATAAATAATCAGGGGCTGAATTTGATCGGCGTCATACCTCACAGTGAAGAAGTTTATGAACTGGACTGTGAAGGCAGACCCACATCGGTCAATCTTTCATCGGATTCCCCGGTGAGGGAGGCTCTGGTTTGTGCAGTAGAAAAGCTGTTACATTCTTAAGAATGAAACGTCCTGCCTGAAAGGGGCGGGCGGAAACTGAAGGAGGTTTATTTAATGGGAGACTTTAAGTTGACAAGCGTAGAGGAGTTTGAAGCCGCAACAGCCAGACTCCTGGAAACAGGCGCGAAGGTGGGTGCAGACGCCTGGCAGATCAGGGTAAAAAATCAGACACCTCATTGTAAGTTTGGCGAGCAGGGTGTATGCTGCCGTATCTGTGCCATGGGGCCTTGCCGTATTACGCCCAAGGCGCCCAGAGGAATCTGCGGCTGTGACGTACACGGCATTGTGGGACGTAATTACCTGAAATTTACCGCAGGCGGCGCTGCCACCCACTCCGATCACGGACGTGAGATTTGCCATACCCTGTATCTTTCCGCGGCAGATGGAAATTACCATGTAAAGGATGAAGCAAAGCTTCTGAAGCTGGCGAAAGAGTTCGGCGTTGAGACTGAAGGAAGAGATATTTATGACATAGCCCATGAAGTGGCTGAGGCAGGCCTTATGGAATACGGTAAACCTTTTGGCTTCCAGAAATTCCTGGACCGTATGCCGGCCTCTCAGAAAGACCGCCTTGTGGAGAATGAAATTGCTCCTCGGGCCATTGACCGTGAGGTTGCTTCTTCCATGCATATGACCCATATGGGATGTTCTTCCAAGGCAGAAGCCCTGGTGAAACAGTCTATCCGTTGTGGCCTTGGTGATGGCTGGGGCGGTTCCATGATGGGAACTGAGTTCTCTGACGTTCTGTTTGGAACTCCCAAGCCCATTGACACAGAGGCGAACCTGGGCGTTATGAACGCTGATAATGTAAACATTGTGGTTCATGGCCATGATCCGAGCCTTTCTGAGATGATCTGCGAATATGCGGATGATCCTGAGATGATTGCTTACGCAAAAGAAATGGGAGCAAAGGGCATCACCGTGTCCGGCGTCTGCTGTACTTCCAACGAAGTGGCTATGCGCCGTGGTATCCCTATGGCAGGAAACTTCCTGCAGCAGGAAAATGTGGTATTAACTGGTGCATGTGAAGCGATTGTAGTTGACGTACAGTGTATTTTCCCTGCGTTGGGGCCGCTCAGCAAATGCTTCCACACCAAGTTTATCACCACTTCCCCCATCGCTCAGATGCCGGATTCCGAATACATCCGCTTCAGCTCTGCCAATGCGGGTGAAAATGCAAAACATATTGTAAAACTTGCCATTGAGAACTTTAAGAACAGAAAACCGGAGCTGGTACATATTCCCGATATGAAGCAGAAAGCCACTGTCGGATATTCTCTGGAAGCTATCGTTAAGGTTCTGGACGGCGTAACAAACAGCCAGGTAGATGAAACAGGAACCACGAAGCCCCTCCTTGAGTGTGTGACTTCCGGTGTCCTCCGTGGTGCAGTTGCCATGGTAGGCTGCAACAACCCGAAGATCCGCCCCGACCTTGCCCATATTGAGCTGATAAAGAAGTTGATTGCCAACGATATTATCGTTGTGGCTTCCGGATGCTCTGCCCAGGCAGCGGCAAAGGCAGGCTTGATGGATAAGAGAGCAAAGGATTTGTGCGGAGCTGGCTTGAAGAGAGTATGTGAGCTTGCAGATATCCCTCCTGTACTTCACATGGGTTCCTGCGTGGATATTTCCCGTATGATGAACCTGGTGGCTGAGCTTGCCAAGGATTCAGGACTCAAGATTTCTGAACTTCCTGTAGTTGGCTGTGCTCCTGAGTGGATGTCTGAGAAGGCTGTATCCATCGGCAACTATGTAGTGGGTACTGGTATTGATACCTTCTTAGGTGTTGATCCTTACGTATCTGGTTCTACGGAAGTGGCAGAGCTTCTGACAGACGGCGTCCGCCAATGGACCGGCGCTGCCTATACAGTAGAGAAAGATATTGATAAGCTGGTTGATGCTATGATTGACAGAATTGAAGAGAAGAGAGCTGCCCTTGGTATTTAATATCTGGCGGCGTTCTGACTTGCGAAGTATCCGGTGAAATGTGAATTTTGCCACATTTCACTGGAAAACCAGAGGTGAACAGGATATGAAAATTGCAGTGACAGGAAAGGGCGGCGTAGGCAAAACCACTTTTGCCGCTACTTTGGCAAGGCTTTATGCGGAAGAGGGGAAAAGCGTATTGGCGGCTGATGTGGATCCGGATGCAAATCTGGGCCTGGCCCTTGGATTTTCCGAGGAGGAACTGGATACAATCGTTCCCATTACAAAAATGAGACAGCTCATCCAGGAGCGGACAGAGGCCGATGAGACGAACCGGTTTTTCCGTATGAATCCCAAAGTGGATGATATTCCCGACCTGTATGCGAAAAGCCATTGCGGCGTGAAGCTCCTTACACTGGGAACGGTGGAAACAGGCGGAAGCGGCTGCGTGTGCCCAGAGCATGTGATGTTAAAACGAATCATCAACCACTTAGTCCTTCGGAATGGCGATATTGTGATTCTGGATATGGAGGCAGGTTTAGAGCATCTTGGACGGGGGACCACGGAAGGGATGGATCAGTTCATTGTGGTCATTGAACCTGGCGCCAGAAGTGTCCAGACTTATCGCAATGTAAAACGGCTGGCGGAGGATCTGGGAGTTTCCCAGGTGCGGGTCGTGGCCAATAAGATCCGGGATGAAAGGGATGAGGAGTTCATAAAGAGCAAGATTCCTGCTTGTGACCTTCTGGGCTTCATTCATTATAACTCTGAGGTCATTGATGCGGACAGACAAGGGAAATCCCCCTTTGATTCAAGCCCTGCCGCAAAAGCTGAGATCCAGAAAATAAAAGAGAAAATAGATGCGGAAGCAAATTGTTAGGAGGTAGAACAGTGACACTATTTGATGTAGTATTTAGTGGTGCGGATACAGTATATGGTTTAGCAGAAGGCGCCATCAATGCCGCGATTGAGAAACATGGCGCAGACAAAGAGGTTTCCTTCCCCGGAACTGCTTACTGCCTGCCCTGCTACTATGCAGTGACCGGAACAAAGGTGACAAACCTGGGTGAGTTAAAGGAAGCTCTCGGGGTTGTTAAAAGCATTGAGACAAAGAATGTAAAATTGAACGATGTATTTATGAACGGTGTGGGAACCGCTCTTTGCGCAGAGTTTATTGAAGCGCTTAAATATCTGGATGGGGCGGATCCTTATGAAGGAACCGGATGCTCCGGCCATCTTTCCGATGCGGTCATCCGTGAGCTGGGTGTGCCGCTTGTTACCGGCGATATCCCCGGTGTGGCGGTTATCCTCGGAAAAGCTCCCACGGCGGATGATGCTGCAGCCTTAGTAAAAAGCTATCAGGCACAGGGTATTTTAGTGACTCTTGTGGGCGATGTGATTGACCAGTGTGTGGAGAAAAACGTCAATATGGGCGCCAATGTGCGTGTAATCCCCTTGGGCAAAGATGTGACCTCTGTGATTCATGTTGTTTCTGTCGCAGTGAGGGCGGCCCTGATCTTCGGCAATGTGGAACCTGGCGATTCTGCAAGCTTGATGAAGTATACCTTTGAGCGTGTACCGGCATTTGTCAATGCCCTCGGTACGCTGAATCCTGTTGTGGTTGCATGTGGTGCAGGCGCTATCGCCCTTGGCTTCCCGGTTGTCACCGACGATGTAGCAACTTCTGAAGCAGTCAACATCAAGGTGCCTAAGAGCCTGATTGTACAGCCCGATATTTCCAAATTCAACGCCACTTCCCTGGAAGCGCGTGATATTAAGATTAAGATCACCAACATCGACATTCCTGTGGCCTTTGCCTCTGCCTTTGAAGGCGAGATCGTCCGCAAGAAGCAGATGCAGGTGGAATTCGACGGTTCCAGAGTGGATTGCTTCGAGCTGGTTCAGTCCAAAGAGATGACGGAGATCGAGGATCACAAGATCGAACTGATCGGACCGGATTTCGATACTTTCGAGAAGGGCAGCAAGCACAGTATCGCCTATATCGTAGAAGTAGCCGGAAAGAATATGCAGTCTGACTTTGAGTCTGTATTTGAGCGTAAATTCCACAGTTATCTCAACTGTATCGAAGGTGTAATGCATACAGGGCAGCGTGATATGATCCGTGTCCGTATCAGTGACGCGGCTTATGACGCTGGTTTCCGTGCAAAGCACATCGGTGAAGTGCTTTATGCAAAAGTAAAGAATGATTATGATGCCGTTGTGGACCGCTGCCAGGTGAAGATCATCACAGATCCGGAAATGGTTACGAAACTTCGCCACGAGATTGCAATTCCTGCATTTGATAAACGTGATGACCGTTTGAAATCTTTGACAGATGAGTCTGTAGAGGTTTACTATAGCTGCATTATGTGCCAGGCATTCTCCCCCAGCCATGTATGTGTGGTAACACCTGAGCGTCTTGGCCTTTGCGGCGCTGTTTCCTGGTTAGATGCCAAGGCAACCAACGAGCTGGAACCTACCGGCCCCTGCCAGGTGATTACCAAGGAGAAGGTCATTGATGAGAGAATCGGCGAATACGAAGATGTCAATGAGGCTGTGAAGAAATTCTCCAACGGCGCTCTGGAAGACGTATCTCTGTATTCCATCATGGAGAAGCCCATGACATCCTGCGGATGCTTTGAGTGTATCTGCGGAATTGAGCCTTTCTCCAATGGTGTAATTATTGCAAACCGTGAGTATGCAGGTATGACCCCTCTGGGTATGACTTTCCCTGAGCTGGCTTCTATGACCGGCGGCGGTGTACAGACTCCTGGTTTCATGGGCCATGGCAAGCATTTCATCGCTTCCAAGAAGTTTATGAAGGCAGAAGGCGGTATCGAGAGAATCGTATGGATGCCTAAAGATCTGAAAGAGCAGGTGGCAGAGAGACTGAATGCGACAGCAAAAGAGCTGTATGGAATCGACAACTTTACCGATATGGTAGGCGACGAAACCATCGCAGAAGATCCTGAAACCTTACTTGAATTCCTGACCGAAAAAGGCCACCCCGCATTGGGATTAGATCCGATGATGTAAATCCCATAGGCAGACGGGCAAGCGGCCGCGAAAGCGGACATTTGCCCGGCGCCGACGGGATTTCTTGAGTATATTATTTTGCAAGTGTTTAAGCAGATCTTTCCAGGCAAGGAGCCGCGAAAGCGGACATTTGCCTGATGTTTGCATGTTTTTCCGTTGTTCTGATAGGGAGACCAGCGGATTGACTAAAATGTTACTTTTACAAAAAATATCTTTAAGGAGGCGAGTAGGAAATGCCGTTTACAAAGAAATTACAGAAGTTCAACGCAACTGTCCGCAGCGTTGAAGTCGGAACCGGCGATAAGGCTGTCACACTCGGAGGAGGGAATACCCTTCCGTTCTATAGCTTTGATGCTCCGACGACCAATACGGCTAAGATCGGTATCGAGATCTCTGACATGGGACTTGCCCATGAGCCTGACTGCATCAAAGAAGTATATGCAGGCTGTGAAACCGTGGCAGATATGGCAAAGAAAGCCATTACCATGGAGGGCGTTGATTTTCTTTGCCTGAGATTAGAAGGCGGAGACCCCAATGGCGAAAACCGTCCGGTGGAGGAACTGGTTGCTGTTGCGAAGGAAGTTGCTGAGGCTGTTGATTTCCCGCTTGTGGTGGAAGGCTGCAAGAATGTGGAAAAGGATGCCGAACTCCTTTCCAAGGTTGCTGAGGCCCTTCAGGGAAAGAATGTACTCTTAATGTCCGCAAAAGAAGAAAACTACAAAAACATTGGCGCTGCTGCAGGCCTTGCTTACAATCAGCTGGTGGGCGCTGAATCTGCTGTGGATATCAACCTGGCGAAGCAGTTAAATGTGCTTCTTAAGCAGTTGGGCGTGGATTCCGGCAAGGTAGTTATGAATGTTGGATCTTCTGCCGCAGGTTATGGCTTTGATTACCTGATCTCTACTTTGGATCGTGTAAAAGCTGCAGCCCTGGGACAGAATGATGATTCTCTGCTGATGCCCATCATCACTCCTGTGGCGTCTGAAACCTGGTCCGTGAAAGAATCTGTGGCTACGGAAGAAGATGCTCCCGGATGGGGATGCGTCGTGGAGCGGGCGATTGATATGGAGGTTGAGACTGCGGTTGCATGTCTTGCCTGCGGTTCTGATGCCGTGATCTTAAAACATCCCACTTCAGTTGCAACGGTTTCCAAATTGATCAGCGCATTAAGCTAATACGGACAGGAGGAGAAAACAATGGCATTAACTGGTATTCAGATTTTTAAACTGACACCTAAGAAAAACTGCAAAGAATGCGGTTGCCCCACCTGTATGGCATTTTCCATGAAGGTGGCGCAGGGCGCTATGACAATTGATCAGTGCCCTCATATGAGCGAGGATGCAGTGGCAACTCTCTCTGAGGCTTCCGCACCGCCTATGAAGACCATTAAGGCAGGGGTAAAAGCTTTTGCCGACAATAAAAATGACAGCGAGAAGGAATTCGCCCTCGGCGGAGAGACAGTTTTGTTCCGTCACGAAAAAACCTTCGTAAATAAGACCAGATATGCGGCTTCCGTATGCACTTGCATGGATGATGCGGCTGTGGAAGCAAGACTTGCTTCTGTGGCAGCCATCGACTATGACAGAATCGGTGACAGGATGTATGTGGAATTTGTGGCTGTGGACTGTGCAGAAGGTGCTGCTCCCGAGGCTTATGCAGCCCTGGTGAAGAAGGCTGACGGCGCCGGAAGAGCCTTAATCTTGAACGTAAAAGACGAGGCCTGCGCGAAGGCGGCTTTGGACGTCTGCAAGGACAAGAAGCCCATCTTAAACGCCGCTGACGCTTCCAATTATGAAGCCATGAGCAAACTGGCGTCAGATGCCGGCGTGGTACTGGGTGTGACGGGCGCTTCTGTAGAAGAGCTTTACGACACGGTAGCTGCCCTTGAAAAAGCAGGAAACAAGAACTTGATCCTGGATCTGGGGACTGCTTCCATCAAAGATACTTTTGCAAATGCTGTTTTGGTACGGCGCGCAGCGCTCAAAGATACTGACAGAACCTTTGGCTATCCCAGCATCGTAAACGTAGGAAAGCTGGCTTCCGGCGATTCCCATATGCAGGCTGCCCTGGCGGCTCTGTTTACCATGAAATATGGTTCCATCGTTGTGATGGAGGAGATGAGCTACGCACAGGCTCTGCCGCTTTACGGCTTAAGACAGAACCTGTTTACCGACCCTCAGAAAGCGCCTAGGATTGAGCCTGGCATTTATCCCATCAATGGCGCTGACGAAAATTCTGTCTGCCTGACCACGGTTGACTTTGCCCTGACCTACTTCCTGGTATCCGGTGAGCTGGAACGTTCCGGCGTTCCTTGTAACTTACTGATCAGTGATGCAGGCGGACTTTCCGTACTTACTTCCTGGGCTGCAGGCAAGTTCTCTTCCGGTTCCATTGCAAAATATATCCAGGAATTCGAGATCGAGAGCAAGATTAAGAACCGCACCCTGATTATCCCCGGCAAAGTTGCCGTACTGAAGGGTGATTTGGAAGCGAAGCTTCCCGGCTGGAATATTGTTGTTGGACCTACTGAGGCGGTTATGCTGGTGAAATTCCTCAAAGATATGCAGGCAAACGCATAAACCCTTCCCTTTTAGGAAATAGAGAGATTTTTATTTAAGAAAAGGAGAAAATAAGATAATGGATAAATTCATTACCATTGGAGAGAGACTTTCCACCACAGCCCCCACTGTAAACAAGGCATTTTTAGAAAGAGATGCTGAACCCATTTTAAAAAGAGCAAAAGCTCAGCTTGATGCCGGCGCTGTTTATTTGGATGTGAACATTGGTCCTGCGGAAGGGTATGGCGAGGATTTGATGAAATGGGCTGTTACGCTGCTTCAGGAGAATTTTGATAATGTTCCCCTGGCGTTGGATACTTCCAACAAAGCGGCCATCGAAGCCGGTATCTCTGTATATAACCGTTCCAAAGGCAAACCCATCGTGAATTCTGCGGATGCGGCTGGAAGAATTGAGTTTGTCGACCTGGCGGCAGCCAATGATGCCATTGTAATTGCCCTTTGCAACGGTGAAGGAATTGCTGCTGACAATGATGAGCGTATGGCTTACTGTACTCAGCTTCTGGAAAGAGGTTTGGGCCTTGGCATGGCAGAAGAGGATATGTGGTTTGATCCGTTGTTCGTTGTTATCAAAGGTATGCAGGATAAGCAGATGGATGTCCTTAACTTCATCGGCGACCTGACTGACATGGGCCTTAAGACCACCGGCGGACTTTCCAACAACTCCAATGGTATGCCCAAACATATTCGTCCCATCATGGATTCCGCCATGGTTGCCATGGCCATGATGAAGGGCTTTACTTCTGCGATTGTGAATCCCAATGACCTGAGACTGATGGAGACCATCAAGTCCTGCGACATTATCAGAAACGCAACGTTGTATGCAGATTCTTACCTGGAAGTTTAATTGAAGGGTCAGGATGAACTGCCATGTTTAAGGTGACATTTAAGTTTGAAAGCGGCGAGGGCGTAACTGCCTTCGCTGCTTCCGGTGAAAACCTTCTTGAGGTAGCGAGAAAAACAAATGTAGCTATCGATGCACCTTGTTCAGGGAATGCCGCCTGCGGCAAATGCCGGGTAAAGCTTCTTTCTGGAGAGTTGGATTCCCAGAAAACACGTCATATTACTGATGAGGAATACGGGGCAGGCTGGCGGCTTGCCTGTGTAAGCAAGGTGGAAGCTGACGTGGAGGTGATGGTTCCCGACATTGCTTCCGCTTATAAAGGGCGGATGAAAGCGGCGGATTTGAGTTCTCCGGCAGAGGTGAAAATCTTTACGGAAGCCAAGGAGCAGCTTAATGCCGCCGGGATCGCGTTAAAGAACAGCCTGGAGTTGATTCAGGTTTCCATGGATGCCCCCAGCCTGGATGATACTATGCCCGATGTGGAGCGGCTGGAGCGGGCAGTGGCGGCTGTCACCGGAGTAAACCGGGTACGGGTTCCTTATAGTGTTTTAAAAACTCTTCCCGATAAACTTCGGGAGGCTGATTTTAAAGTACAGTGTATTATCCGGCGGACCGTGCGGAATATTTTTGTTTATGATATGTTCCCCATGGATGAAAATGTACAGGCCGGGGGACTGGTGGTGGATATCGGTACAACTACCGTCTCCGCATTGATCATTGATATGCTAAATGGAGATATTCTGGCAAAAGCCACCACAGGGAACGGGCAGATCCGTTATGGAGCCGACGTCATCAACAGGATCATTGAATCCCGCAAAGAGGGCGGCCAGAAAAAACTCCAGGATGCAGTCATTAAAGAAACTATCAATCCATTAATCCATACCATGTGCAGAAACTGCGGAATGAAAACGTCACAGATTTATCGGATGTGCGTGGCGGCAAACACCACCATGAATCATCTATTTACGGGGATTAATGCAGAGCCTTTGCGCACAGAACCTTATATTCCGGCTTTCTTTAAGACGAACGCAGTATTTGCCAATGATTTGGGGATTGATATCAATCAGGATGCACATATTATTATAGCTCCCAACATCGGAAGCTATGTGGGCGGTGACATTACGGCAGGAACTTTGGTCAGTATGATCTGGAACCGTCCAGCATATTCTGTTTTTATTGATCTTGGGACAAATGGTGAGATTGTATTTGGCAATTCAGATTTCATGATGAGTTGCGCCTGCTCGGCAGGGCCGGCTTTTGAAGGCGGCGACATCAGTTGTGGTATGCGGGCCACCGATGGGGCTATCGAGGCATGTTCCATTGATGCAAAAACCATGGAACCGACATTTACGGTGATCGGAGATGAGGGAGAGAAGCCGGTGGGCCTCTGTGGTTCCGGCATTATTGACGTAATCAGTGAACTGTTCCGCTGCGGCATTATCAGCCCGAAAGGTAAATTTGTCCGCGAAGGAGAAAGAGTACGGCACGATAAATACGGTATGGGAAGTTACGTGCTGGCCTTTAAGGAACAGGCAGGTTCTGTCAAAGATGTGGAGATTACTGAGGTAGATATCGACAATTTTATCCGCGCAAAAGGCGCAATCTTTTCCGCCATCCAGACACTTCTTACTTCCCTGGATTTTGACGTATCCATGGTGGACGACGTATATGTGGCCGGCGGTATTGGAAGCGGTATCAATATGAAAAATGCGGTGGGCATTGGTATGCTTCCAGACATTCCTTTGGAAAAATTCCATTATATTGGAAATTCCTCTTTGTCTGGCGCTTATGCCATGCTGCTTTCCGGTGAAGCAGAGCGGAAGGTGTATGAGCTGGCTCAGAGTATGACTTATATGGAGCTTTCGACTACGCCTGGCTATATGGATGAGTTTGTGGCAGCCTGTTTTATTCCTCATACCAACAGCAGCCTGTTCCCTTCTGTAAACCAGGAAGTGATTGACTGACAAATATTTTTAGGAACTGTATTTTATGAATATTCCTTATGAAAAAAACCAAAAAGAAAGAGTCCCTTTTGAAACTTACAAGGCCCGTTACCGGGAAGCGGATCCGCAGCTTTTATCTGAAGTTTCAGGGGTTCCTTATGATGGGGAAAAAAAGCTGTTTACAGTGACTCTTATGAATAAACGCTATACCATCAGCCATCCGGATTTTGAGGCAGTCTGTCTGGATGACGATGGTTCATATGCGCCGCTTCTGGATAATCTGGAAACGAAAATCCTTCTGGTCCGATATCTTCTGGAGGGAAAGAAGGCTCCTTTCCGGGGGGATTTTTACGCTTATGCGGATATGCCCTGGGGGAATCATTATAACCAGGTATTTCAGGGAAGATGTGTGAAACGTCTGGCCTTCAGTTTCGGTTTCAATCTGGGGCCGTTCTGTCAGGTGATGGAGCGGCTGGGAGGAAAAAAACTTTCTGTGGGGGATGCAGGTTATGAATTTGTATTCCTGGATGAGTTAAAACTCCGATTTATGATCTGGGAGGGAGATGAGGAATTTCCTCCCTCTGCCCAGATTTTATTCTCCGATAATTTTTCCTCTGCTTTTCATGGAGAGGATATGGCGGCTGTGGGGGATATTTCCATTGGTACGCTGAAAACTTTAGCCAAAAGTCTTTGACTTTGGTTATAAAGTAGAGTAGGTATTGTGCGTCAAGTGTCACCGGATGGAATGTTGAGGGTGAACGAAAGATGTGAAC
>CAOKOS010000017.1 GCA_948470255.1 uncultured Lachnotalea sp. | reverse complement strand
TACGACGCCACCGGAAAATACGGATACATGGCTTACGGTGACGACCAGCTCGGATACTGGAATTTCGTATATCAAAATGGCGGGTACATACTGGCAGAGGACAATGTCACAGGCGGATTCGATAATCCGGCAACTATAGATGCCATGAAGTTCTATATTGATCTGCAGAAATATGATTGGTGCCCTGACCAGAATTACTTTGCAGAGACATCTCCCGGCACAGCGTTTTTCTCAGAGCAGGGGGCTATGTTCTTAGAGGGAAACTGGAACATCCTCAATGAAATGCTGAATTATCCCAACATGCAGGGGAAATGGGATGTGGCAGTACTGCCCAAATGTCCCAACCCGGCAGAAGGCGAAGGACGGGCTACTATTTCCAACGGCCTGTGCTATGCCACGTCAGCCAGTGGAAAGAACCTGGAAGTTGTAAAGGACGTGCTCCGTTTCTTCGGTTCCGAAGAAGGGCAGCGGATCCAGGGAGAGTCCGGCGCGGCAATCCCGGCCTATCAGGGGCTTGAGGATACCTGGATCGGTGTGTTTGACCAGTTCGACTACCGGCTTAATGTGGAGAAATTTGTGGATATGTTTGATTACAGTATCCAGTCGGTCAACAATAAGTACCGTCCTGTATGGAAGGTTCAGGTAACAGAAAATCTGTTGAAAATATATTCCGGCGACATAAGCTTTGAGGACGGCCTGGCGGCAATGCAGGAGTCAGTCCAAAAGGCGGCCGAGGATGATTAAAGGAGGAGGTGCAGTATGGGAAAGTCATTAAAAAAATCCAGGCATGGCCGCTCCGAAGCGAAATGGGGTTATATCATGGTGGCGCCGACCATCATTGGCCTGCTGGTTTTGAATATTTACCCGTTTATTGATACGATCAAGCTGAGCTTTTCCAAAACCAGGCCCTTCGGCCTTTATGAGATGCGCGGGCTGGAAAATTATCTGCAGATGTTCACCAGCGGAGAATTCTGGAGAGCCAACTTAAATACGTTATACTTCTGCCTTCTGACAGTGCCTCTTGGAATTTTCCTGGCCCTTTTGGTGGCAGTCATGCTTAATACCAAGATTAAAGGGAGAACGGCCTTCCGCGCCATTTTCTTCCTGCCCATGGTAGTGGCCCCTGCCGCTGTGGCCATGGTGTGGAAGTGGATGTTTAATACAGAATACGGCATCATCAATACGATGCTTTCTTCCAAAATCAACTGGATTACCAATCCAAACGTTATTATGATCACCTGCGCCATCGTGGCTATCTGGTCGGCAATCGGTTATGACGCAGTACTGCTGCTTTCCGGGCTTCAGAATATTTCCAAGTCTTATTACGAGGCAGCCAGCCTGGACGGGGCGACGAAGATGCAGCAGTTTTTCCATATTACCCTGCCCATGGTATCCCCGACTTTGTTTGTCGTACTGATCATGCGCCTGATGTCATCCATCAAGGTATATGACCTGATCTACATGCTGGTTGAGGAATCGAACCCGGCCCTTACAAAGGCCCAGTCACTGATGTATTTGTTCTACAGGGAGTCCTTTGTGTCAGGAAACAGAGGCCTGGGTTCTTCGGTGGTTATCTGGACGGTGGCCCTCATCGGCGTTGTGACGGCTGTCCAGTTCTGGGGCCAGAAGAAATGGGTCAACTACGAGGTATAGAAAGGAGGAGCATATGAAATCATCATTGGAAAAGTCCAGAAGACGCCGCACGGCGGGGACCTATGCATTTTTCATCATTGGTTCCATCATTATGATCTTCCCCTTCGTGTGGATGTTTTTAACAAGCTTTAAGAGCGTTGAGGAAAGTATGCTGGTTCCTCCGACGATTCTCCCCCAGGAATGGCAGGGGAAAAATTACGACGATGCAATGGCATCCCTGCCGTTCCTGGCCCTCTATAAAAATACGATTCTCATGATTATCTGGAGAGTCGTATGCGCAGTAGTATTCTCGTCCATGGCGGGATATGCTTTTGCCAAACTGAACTTTAAAGGCAAAGGGGTTTTGTTCTCCCTGGTATTGATTCAGATGATGCTGCCCAGCCAGATTTTTATCACGCCCCAGTATCAGATGCTTGCCAAACTGGGCCTTACGAATACGGTGTTCGCGCTTGTGTTCCCAGGTATTGTCAGCGCTTTTGGAACTTTCTTCCTGAGGCAGGCTTATATGGGGATACCAAACGAAATTGCCGAGGCGGCTTACCTGGATGGCTGTACCCAGTGGCAGACTTTTTACAAAATCATGGCGCCCCTTACAAAAGCGTCCATGGCGGCCCTGGCGGTATTCACGGCAGTATTCGCTTATGGCGACCTGATGTGGCCCCTGATTGTCAATACGGATCTTAAGATGATGACTCTGTCTTCCGGTCTTGCTACCCTCAGAGGACAGTTCAGTACCAATTTCCCGGTCATGATGGCGGGTTCACTGCTTGCCATGATCCCTATGGTAGTCCTCTACCTGTTCTTCCAGAAACAGTTTATCGAGGGCGTGGCTATGACTGGAGGAAAATAAAGAAACAGAAAGAAACAAAGAGAAAGGAAACCAGAGAATTATGCCGATTACCTTTTATAAACACAGCAAAACATTTAGACTTGATACCAGGGACAGCTCATATCTGATGGCAATCAGTAAATACGGGGATTTGCTGCATTTGTATTATGGGGACCGCATCCCGGATGAGGATTTGAGCTATTTGATTGAACTTCGGGACAGGGGGTTTTCACCGAATCCCCATGAAGCGGGAAACGACAGGACATTTTCGCTGGATTTCCTTCCGCAGGAATTTTCCACTTCCGACAGCGGCGACTACCGGGTGGAAAGCATCGGAGTGAGGAATACGGACGGAAGCCGCATTTTTGCGGGAAAAGCGGCAGACCATAAAATTTATGATGGTAAGTACAAAGTTCCCGGAATGCCCTCCATAAGGATCCTGGAAGAAGAAGGGACGGAAACGTTGGAAATCCGCTTGAAGGATGCCGCCACCGGCGTCAGTGTTATCCTTTACTACGGTGTGTTTGAAGAGAAAAATGTTATTACAAGAGCGGTGCAGGTAGTAAATGAAGGAAACGGCCCTATTCGGCTGGAAAAGATCATGTCTGCTACCTTGGATTTTAAAGAAGCAAATTATGACTGGATTACCCTGGATGGACGGCATATGATGGAGCGTCATCCTTCAAGGTCGGCCATCCGGAATGGTGTCCAGTCAGTAGGGAGTACCAGAGGCTCCTCCTCCCACCAGCACAACCCGTTTGTGATTCTGTGTGAAAAGAATGCCGACGAAGACAGGGGTCGCTGCTATGGCTGCTCCTTTCTATACAGCGGCAACTTCCTGGCTGAAGCGGAGCGGGATCAATACCGGCAGCTCAGGCTCAATATGGGAATCAACCCGACGAACTTTGAGTTCCTTCTTTCACCGGGAGAGAGTTTTTTCGCGCCGGAGGTGGCGTTAGCTTATTCCGGACAGGGGTTGGCAGGATTAAGCCATATTTATCACAGGCTTTACAGGGAAAATCTGGGGACTTCCCCCTATTTGAAACTTAGAAGACCTATCGTGATCAACAGCTGGGAAGCCGCGTACTTTGATTTTGATGAAGAAAAGCTGTTGGACATTGCCAGAGAATCTCTGGACATGGGTGTGGAGCTGTTTGTGCTGGACGACGGCTGGTTTGGGAAACGGGACAATGACTGTTCCGGCCTTGGAGACTGGAAGGTGAACCGCCATAAGCTGCGCCATGGGCTTTCCGGGCTGTCGGAAAAGATTCACGAGATGGGACTTAAGTTTGGACTCTGGGTGGAACCAGAAATGGTTTCTGAGGACAGCGACCTGTTCAGGGAGCATCCTGACTGGTATCTGAGTATCAAAGGGCGCCCAGCCACCAGGGGACGGTATCAGCTTGTACTGGATCTTTCCAGAAAAGATGTCTGCGATTATATCATTGACTCATTAAACCGGATTCTTGACGAAGCCCATATTGAGTATATCAAGTGGGACATGAACCGGAATATTACGGATGTATGGTCCGGGCAGACAGACAAGGAAAGACAGGGGGAAGTCATGCACCGTTATATTCTGGGGCTGTACCGGGTTATGGATGAGGTGATTCTGACTCATCCCAATGTACTGTTCTGTGGCTGTAGTGGCGGAGGCGGGCGGTTCGACCCGGCGATGCTTTACTACCAGCCGCAGATCTGGTGCAGTGACAATACCGATGCCATTAACCGGCTGAAAATTCAATATGGAACCTCTTTTGTTTATCCTGTAAGCAGCATAGAGGCCCATGTTTCCATCTGCCCCAATCATCAGACGGGACGGAGCGTCAGCATGAATACAAGAGGGATTGTGGCGTCGGGAGGAATTCTGGGATATGAATTAAACTCCACAGTCCTTGACAGGGAGGAAAAGGAACTTTGCAGAAAACAGGTGGAGGCTTATAAAGAAAACTACAGCCTCATTACCGAAGGTGATTATTATCGGCTGACAAGCCCCTTTGAGAACCATTATGTGACAGCATGGCAGCATGTATCGGCGGATAAAAAAGAAGCGCTGGTGAGCCTGGTGCTGACAGACACAGAGGGCAATGACGGCCAGCTTTACTTAAAACTGAAAGGTTTACAAAAAGAAGCATTTTATAAAATAAAGGGGAATGAGGAGAGGCGGTATTCCGGCGCGGCGCTGATGAACGCCGGGCTTCCCATTCCCGGGACACTGAAACAGTATGAAGGAATCCAGTTCCGGCTTAAGATGATGGAGGGAACGATATGAGAGACGTTGTATTTGAGTGGTGCGTACCATATGTGCTGAGTAGAAAGCAGCAGCTTCTTAAGGCGGTGATAACTTCGGCGGTGATCGTATTTTTCATTGACGCGTTTTTCTTTGCGGCAATTATGCTGATTCCCACCATTATTTTGGCAGTGGTTGGATTCTTCCTGTTTCGGAGTTGGAAGATTGAGTATGAATATGAATATGTAAACGGCGATTTAACTGTTTCCAAAATCATCCGCAAGGAAAAGCGCAAAGAACTTTTCCGGGGGACAAGGACGGAGATTGAGGAGATGGAACGGGGGCGCCGGATACAGACAGGACGTACAGTCCGGGATTATACTTCAAACCGGATGAACGCGCCGGTGATTTCCCTTCTCACAAGGGGCGAGCTTCTCTATGTGGAACCAAACGCCCAGTTTGAGGAGGAGATGAAACGGTATTACCAGTTTTAAGGCATCAGGAGGCAGACATGGAAACGGTGTTTGAAAAACGTCTGGCAGTGCATTTGGATGAACTGAAGTGGCTTTACTGTGAGCTTTATGAGGGTTGTATGGATATGTTTGAAGCGCTTGTGAAGCAGCTTTCAGTCCGGTATCATGAACGGGATGAAGACCTTAAGTCTTTGGATGAGTCAAGGCTTAAAGAACCGGACTGGTATAAGAAAAACGACATAACGGGTATGATGCTCTATGTGGATGCCTTTGCAGGAAATTTAAAAGGTGTGGAGAGACGGCTGGATTATATCCAGGAATGTCAGGTCAACTATCTTCACCTGATGCCGCTTTTAGATTCTCCGAAAGAAAAAAACGACGGCGGCTATGCGGTATCGGATTTCACAAAGGTGAAAGAAGAGCTTGGGACCATGGAGGATTTATCCCATCTGGCAGCGTCGTGCCGCAGACGGGGAATCAGTGTCTGCCTGGACTTTGTGATGAACCATACTTCAGAGGAGCATGAGTGGGCCAGACGTGCCAGGGCTGGAGAAAAGGAGTATCAGGACCGGTACTTTTTCTACGACAGCTATGATATTCCTGCCAGATTTGAGGAAACCTGCCCTCAGGTATTCCCCACTACGGCTCCGGGAAATTTCACATGGCTTCCTGACATGGAAAAGTTTGTGATGACCAGCTTTTATCCCTACCAGTGGGATTTGAATTACCAAAACCCGGCGGTGTTTCATGCCATGGTGGATAATCTTTTAAACCTGACCAACCATGGCGTTGACATTATCCGCATCGATGCAGTGCCCTATATCTGGAAAGAACTGGGTACCAGATGCAGGAACCTCCCGCAGGTACACAGTATTGTACGGATGATTCGGATGATCTGTGAAATTGTATGCCCTGGCGTCCTTCTTCTGGGGGAAGTGGTGATGGAGCCGGAGCGGGTGGTGCCTTATTTCGGAACAGTGGAAAAGCCGGAGTGCCATATGCTCTATAACGTGACCACCATGGCGACCACCTGGCACACGGTGGCTACGAAAGACGTGGGGCTTTTACGGCGGCAGATGGACATTGTATGCAGCCTGCCGAAGGAATATCTGTTCCTCAATTATTTGAGGTGCCATGATGATATCGGCTGGGGACTGGAATATGGATGGCTCAGAGAACGGGGCATGGACGAAACGGCCCATAAAAAATTTTTAAACAGCTATTTTCGCGGGAACTGTTTTAATTCCCCGTCAAGGGGAGAGTTGTATAATGATGATCCAGTTTCCGGGGACGCAAGGCTTTGTGGGACGACAGCCTCCCTCTGCGGTATTGAGTCGGCCCTTGAGAGCGGGACAGAGGAAGACCTTCGGACAGCTCTTGCCTGTGACAAAATGCTGCACTGCTATATGTTTACCCAATCGGGTTTGCCTGTGATCTACAGCGGGGATGAAGTGGGACAGCTTAATGATTACGGTTACAAGGAAGATAAGCGGAAAGCAGATGATTCCCGTTACCTCCACCGGGGGGCTTTCGACTGGGAAAAAGCCAGGGAGCGGAGTGAGGAAGGGACATGGCGGCAGGAGCTTTTTGAGGGAATCAGGCAGATGGAAACCATCAGGCGGGAACATAAGGTGTTTAGTGGAAAGGCCTGTGTCCAGACTGTGGAAACGTGGGAGCCGGCCATTTTGGGGCTTTCGCGGGAGCTTGACGGGGAACGGCTGATTGCGCTGTTTAACTTTTCACCTTGGGAAAAGACGGCATGGATTAAGGAAGAAGGGGAGTATAAAGAATTGCTCTCCGGCAGTAAAGTGGCAGCGGTGGACGTGGTAATGGAGCCCTACGGAATCCGGTGGCTGTTTGATACAAGAGCAGAAAAATAGGTAGCAATCCGTAAATATCATGGCAATAAGATATTTTGAATCTAAACATTGTATAGGAGGAATTATGGCTAGTGTTCAGTTAAAAAATGTATGTAAGAAGTACCCCAACGGATATGAGGCTGTAAAAGATTTTAACCTGGATATCGAGGACAAGGAATTTATTATTTTTGTCGGGCCTTCCGGCTGCGGAAAATCCACCACTTTGAGAATGGTGGCAGGCCTCGAGGACATTTCTTCCGGAGAGCTTATTATCGACGGGAAAGTAGTCAACGATGTGGAACCGAAAGACAGGGATATTGCAATGGTATTCCAAAGCTATGCACTGTATCCCCATATGACGGTTTATGACAATATGGCGTTTTCTTTAAAGCTTAAAAAGACACCCAAGGAGGAGATCGACAAGGCAGTCCGTGAAGCGGCAAGGATTCTGGATTTGGAAGCGCTCCTTGACAGAAAGCCCAGAGCGCTTTCCGGCGGGCAGCGCCAGCGTGTGGCCATGGGTCGCGCCATCGTGAGAAACCCTAAAGTGTTCCTCATGGATGAACCTCTTTCCAACCTGGACGCCAAACTGCGCGGACAGATGCGTGTGGAGATCTCCAAGCTGCATCAGCGTCTGGGAAGCACCATTATCTATGTAACTCACGACCAGACAGAGGCTATGACTCTGGGAACCAGGATTGTGGTCATGAAAGACGGTATCGTACAGCAGATTGACACTCCTGAGAATTTGTACAATCATCCCTGCAATAAATTTGTGGCAGGATTCATCGGTTCCCCTCAGATGAATATGATCACGGCAGATGCCGTAGCAGAGGACGGAGGGGTAGCCCTTAAGTTCGCGGGACAGTCCATTACGCTGGATGAGACAAGGGCGAAGGCTCTGAAAGACGGCGGCTATGTGGGAAAACAGGTGGTTCTGGGAATCCGTCCTGAAGACATCCATCAGGGCGAAGATGCTTTGAAGAAATTTGAAAAGGCTCATTTCACCGCAGAAGTGCGCGTATACGAAATGCTTGGTTCCACGGCGCTGGTTTACTTTGACATGGAAGATTCCGGATGGGTAGCTTCCGTGGATGCAGGACTTAAGGTGGCGGCAGGCGATACGGTGACTTTGGCCATGGATACCAGCAAGATTCACATTTTTGATTATCAGACGGAAAAGACCATCATTAATTAAATGTGGCCTTTTACATAATTATTTTTCAACTTCTGCTATGCAGAAAATGCTTTCCTGAAAACCCCCGCCGGAATCGGCGGGGGATCCTTTTATTTATATTTCTCCGAAAACCTGTTTTTTTAACAGGATCCCCGTAGGCGTGGCGGCCAGGCCAGCCTGTGAGGTTTCTTTTAATGTACAGGGGAGCATGTCGCCCACCTGGCGCATGGCAAGGATACATTCATCCACCGGGATTTTGCTTTCCACACCGGCAAGCGCCATGTCAGCGGAAGTAAATGCGATTGCGATCCCGGATACATTCCGTTTAATACATGGGATTTCCACCAATCCTGCCACAGGATCGCAGACTAACCCCAGCTGGTTTTTGATGGCCATGGCACAAGCGTGGGCTGCCTGGGCAGGCGTCCCTCCAGCAAGTTCCACCAGGGCGGCGGCTGCCATGGCGGAGGCAGAGCCACATTCCGCCTGGCATCCGCCCTGGGCGCCTGCGATGGAAGCCTTCGCGGCAATCACCATTCCGATGGCTCCGGCTGTAAAAAGCGCCATAACGGCGGCATGTTCATCACAGCGGCCCTCCTCCAGCATGGAAACGACAGTGCCCGGCAGAATACCGCAGGAACCGGCCGTCGGAGAGGCCACGATCTTTCCCATGGCAGCATTATATTCCGACACTGCGACGGCTCTTGCCATGGCATGATTCAGAAATTTTCCTGTGATGCCGCCGGTGTGGGCATAGCTTTCCACCTTTGCCGCGTCGCCTCCTGTGAGTCCGGAGGTGGAACGGATATCGGGATTCTTCCCTTCTTTCACAGCCTCCTGCATCACATGCAGGCTTTTCTTCATACGTTCGTATAATTTTTCTTCCGGTATTTCCATCTGCTCCGCCTGGTCGGACAATACCAGGGCAGATATGGTTGTTTGTTTTTGTTTTGCGGCTTCGCAGATGGCCGCGATGGAATTATAATCCAACATGGATACTGCTCCTTTCCTGTCGTGCTGCAAAATCTGTTAAATGGCACGAATCAAGATGACATTGATGACATTTGGAAGGATACGTAAGCTCTGGATCAGGCTTTCATCCACATCCTGATCCACCTCTATGGTCATAACCGCTTCTCCGCCCTTTTTGGGGCGGGAGAGGCGGAAGTTGCCAATATTTGTTCCCGAATAAGCCATGAAATTTGTCACTGCCGCGATGGTGCCGGGTTTGTCATAATGCAATACCATCAAAGTGTTGTACTGCCCGGTAAAGGATACTTCCATTCCATTGATTTCCGACACCAGGATATTTCCGCCTCCGATGCTGGCTCCCTGAACCGTACATTCAGCGCCGTTTTCACCTTTTAAATGGATTCTGGCTGTATTGGGATGGGCGTCTCGGATATCCAGGGCCTTAAAAGAGTAGACAAGCCCCTCTTCGTCAGCAAGAGCTAACGAGCGGCGGATCCGTTCGTCGTCGGAATGCATTCCCATAATACCGGCGACGAGAGCCTTATCTGTACCATGCCCGCGGTAAGTCTGAGCGAAAGAACCGGACAGGCTGATATCTGCCCGTACTGTTTTTTCTTCTAATATTTTCCATGCCACGCGGCCCAGGCGTACGGCCCCTGCCGTATGGGAGCTGGAGGGTCCGATCATCACTGGACCGATAATGTCAAATACATTCATAGAACCATCCCCTGTTTTTATTTTTTAATCCATTTTTCGTAAATTGTGTTTACAATGACGCCGATGGCATTATCACCGGATACATTACATGCAGTTCCAAAGGAATCCTGGGTAATGTAGAGAGCCACCATAATTGCACAGATGGGGCCGTCAGGATTGCCTGCTTCTGCGCCGAAAACCATATACAGGAACGGCAGGGCTGTCATGATTGAACCGCCCGGGGCTCCGGGAGAGGCCACCATGGCGATACCGAGAGTCATAATAAAGGGGATCACCGTAGTGATACTGATGGGAAGCTGATTCATGAGGCAGACGGCTGTTGCACAGGCTGTGATGGTGATCATAGAACCAGCCATATGGATATTGGCGCAAAGGGGTACCACGAAATTGCGGATCTGTTCTGTCACCCCGTCATTTTTCGCACATTCCAGGTTGACCGGGATGGTGGCCGCGGAAGACTGGGTCCCCAATGCCGTAGTATAACCGGGAATCTGGTTTTTGATCAATGTGAGAGGATTCTTCTTGCTGATGGTTCCCGCAACAATAAACTGAATGACGATATAAATCAGATGCATAATAATGACCACCAGGAATACTTTCCACAGGATACTTAAAATCGCAAAAGTTTTGCCGGATTTGGTCATATCTGTGAAAGTCCCGCAAATGTAGAGCGGCAGCAGTGGAATGATCACGGAATGGAGCACCTTATCAATAATTCCAGAAAAATCCTTCATGCCATTGTAAAGACTGGCGCCAATCTCCTTTCCCTTCATGGTAGACAGGCACAGGCCAAGGACAAATGCGAGGGCCACAGCCGACAAAGTATCCAGAATAGGCTGGAGCTGGATACCGAAATAAGAACTGAGGGAATTATCCGCTGTGGCGGCAATCTGTTCCATGGCTTCAGGACTCATAAAACTGGGGAATAGCCCGCTGGCCACCAGGTAGGAGCATGTCCCCGCGATCAGCGTGGAGCCGTAGGCGAGACAGACTGTGATCAGCAGCAGCTTTCCGGCGCCCTGGCTTAAATCTGCAATTCCCATGGTTACATAAGCGACGATCATTAATGGAATAATAAATTTTAAAAATGTGCTGAATAAGCCGGAGGCCGTGACAACCACGCGGCAGATGCTCTCAGGCAGGAACTGCCCGAATAAAATACCGAGAATAATTGCGATGATGAGTTTTGGCACAAGGCCCAGCTTTTTCTTTTTCATGAGACTTTCCCCTCCGTGACATAAAAACAAAAATGGTATAAATGTATTTCTGCGAGATACACTTATACCATAACGTTTTTTGGAAAGAAAAGCAAGGGTTTGTGGCAAAATAAACAAAAAAAGCTGTCAGAAAACAAAAAACTATAAGAAATAACCAAATTTTATAAAAATAAATTCTGATCAAACAGGATATCGCTAATATTATTGAGGACAAGGACCCCGGCCCCCAGAAAGGCGGGATCATGGTTCACCGTACTGAGCCGCATGGCGACATTTTCGGAAATCTGAGGCGTCACCCGCTTAGCCACAAACTGGCGGACCAGGGTTAAAAGCAGTTCCCCGACACCGTAAGAAACCATTTCGTCGCCAAATACGATGATACTGGGATTGTAAAGATAAATAATGTTGATAATACCAGCCCCCAGATACTGCATGGCAGAGTCAAAAATGGAACGGGCTGCAGGATCGCCCTTTAAGACGGCCTGAAAAAATTCCTTCTTTGAGCAATCGGGAGCCAGGCAGGTGTCTGCGCCTGCGGCCGCCTGCTTTCTGGCCTGTTTTGTCATCACAGAAGTGGAAGTATAGAGCTCCAGGCAGCCACGGTTTCCACATTTACAAACAGGGCCGTTGAAATCCACGGACATGTGGCCGATCTCCCCCGCCACCCCCTGGCGGCCGCGAAGCAACATGCCGGAAGACACGATACCGGCTCCGGTTCCTTCGGCAGTGGTGATATAGACAAGGGTGTCTTTGTCTGTGATAGAGCTGTCTTTCCACCATTCATAGAGGGCGCCGATATTGGCGTCGTTTTCCGCATAAACCGGAATATGGAATTCTTCCTGAATCTCATGGCAGATGTCGATACCTTCCCAGTTTACCAGTTCTCCGATCAAATCAAAACTACTGTTTTTGTCATAAGGCCCGGGAAGGGAAATCCCGATACCGAGAATCGGCGGTTCCAGCCTGGACGACAGCTCTTTCCCGATGGCGTTTTTTAATTCCCGAAGCAAATCGTGGCGGCTTGTGGAATCGTTATAAGAGATGACCTTATATTTCTGCTGCACCTCCTGCAGATTATAACGGCCCATAAAAATGCTGGAAACGGTAAGCCGCAGATGGATAATATGGAAACGGTCGTAATTGATCTTTAACCCAATGGAGCGGCGGCCAACACCGTTTGTTGCCATGGGATATTCATAAAGCAGGCCGATATGGATGAGGCTGTTTACAATATTGGAGACAGTAGCGGCGCTGAGGCCGGTTTTTTTGGCCAGTTCCACTCTTGTATGGGCTTGCTGTTTTCGGATTCAATTAAAAATAAGCTTCAGGTTAATTCTCTGGATGGTACTGCTGTTGTAACCGTGTGGCATAATAATCTCCATTTCCTGAATATTTTTTCATTAAGTAAAATTATTATAAGACATAATAGAAGAAAAGAAAAGATATTTTTTAGAATAAACAACAAAAATGCTTGACAAAAACAATATGATCTGATATTAATTAATTAAATGAATAAATAAATTATCAACAACAAAATTGCCTATACGGCAAAAATGCATGGAATAAAAAACATGGAAAAAATTCCGGCAGGATAGGAACAGTTTTTATGGTGAGGAGGGTAAGAATGACGAAAGGAAACAGAGGAGAACAGGAAGCCATACTTGAATTTTCTGAAATCACAAAATCCTTTCCGGGCGTGAAAGCATTGGATCATGTTTCTTTTTCCGTGGAAAAGGGGACGGTACATGCACTGGTGGGGGAAAACGGGGCGGGGAAATCCACCCTTATGAAAATTTTAAACGGGCTTTATCACGCCGACGGGGGGAAGTTGTATCTGGAAGGAAAGGAGATTCAGATCAGGGACTCCATCCACGCAGGGCAGCTGGGGATCGGAATGGTACATCAGGAACTGAACGTGGTGGGGGAGCTTACCATTGCTGAAAACATTTTCCTGGGAAAGGAGCCAAAAAACCGGCTGGGGTTCATTGACCACAAAGCCCTCAACAAAATGGCCGGGGAATTCCTCAAGAAGCAGGGACTTTCCTACAGCCCCCAGCTGAAAATGAAAGAGATGTCTGTTGGGGAGCAGCAGATGATTGAGATCATCAAAACTGTGTATTTTAACTCAAAAATTATCGTGATGGACGAGCCGACTTCATCCCTCAGTGAATCGGAGACGGAACGGTTATTTGCAAAAATCCGTGAGCTTAAAGAGCAGGGGGCTACGATTATTTATATTTCCCACCGCCTGGAAGAACTGGATGAGATCTGCGACTGCCTGACCATCATGAGGGACGGACAGGTAATCTGCTCTGCAAAGGTGGGGGAAATCACCAGAAATGAGATTATTGCAAAAATGGTGGGACGGGCCATTGAAAACACTTATCCGAAAGTGAAAGTACAGATTGGAGAGGAAATACTCAGAGCAGAGCATCTTCAGAATGAACGGGTAAAGGATGTAAGTTTTTATGTGAAAAAAGGAGAGATTGTAGGATTTGCCGGACTGGTGGGAGCCGGGAGGACAGAGACGGCCAGGGCGGTTTTTGGGATGGATGCCTTACATTCCGGTGAAATCTATATGGAAGGAAAAAAGATTTCCATCAAAAAACCTTCTGACGCAGTAGAACAGGGAATCATGATGGTTTCCGAAGATAGGAGAAAATTCGGGCTGGTGACAAAGCGGAGCGTACAGGAAAATCTTTCCCTGCCCAACTATGACCGGTTCAGCAAAAGTCCTTTTTTGAATCACCGGGCAGAAAAAAAGACGGCCATGGAAATGGTGGAGAGGTTGAATATCAAAACGCCGGGGCTGGATACGGCGGCAGCTTCCCTTTCAGGAGGCAACCAGCAGAAAATTGTCATTGGCAAATGGATTGCGGCGAACCCGAAGGTATTTATCCTGGATGAACCGACCCGTGGAATTGATGTGGGGGCGAAATATGAAATCTACAGGCAGATGTGTGAGTTTGCGGCGGAGGGCATGTCAATTATCATGATATCTTCAGATTTGCCGGAACTTTTAGGGATGGCAGACAGGATTTATGTGATGAGTGAAGGGAAAATCACAGGGGAACTTTCCAGAGAAGAAGCTACCCAGGTAAAAATCATGGGCTATGCCACGGCCAATCATCAGGAGGGATAAGTACAATGAAAGAAAAACAGGTGAATATAAAATATTTTTTGGGAAAATATGCGATTTACTTTGTCTTTTTAGTGATGTTTATCGCATCCGTGTTCATGTCGGAAAACTTTACGAAATGGAGTAACCTGATCAATATTCTGGTACAGGTCAGCCCCATTTTGATTATTGCCTGCGGGGAAACCATGGTGATCATTGCGGGAATGACAGACCTGTCGCCGGGGGCCGTTATGGCAGTGGCCGGATGCGTGGGAATCGGTGTGACCATCCAGACGGGAAATGCCTTTATTGGTATGATAGTTTCCATTTTGCTTGGAGTTTTGTGCGGGCTGGTCAATGGAATCGCTGTGTCCAGGTTCCGTATCCCGCCGTTTATTGCGACGCTGGCAGTGATGAATATTGCCAGAGGCGCTGCCTATGTGTATACGGACGGGAAGACCATTTACAACATTGGGGATTTTGCATTTTTTGGACAGGGAAGTATCTTGGGTATCAAGGCCCCCATTGTTTTTATGGTGGCTATCACGGTGGTCAGCTATGTAATTTTAAAACATACAAAATTCGGCAGATATCTGTACGCAGTGGGCGGGAATGAATATGCGGCCATAGCTTCCGGTATCAATACAAAACGGATTAAGCTGACAGCTTATCTGATTTTGGGAGGGTTCTCCGGGTTTGCAGGAGTGGTCTTAAGCTCCAGGATCAACAGCGGCCTTCCGTCTGTTGGATTAAATTATGAGTTTGACGCAATTATCGGCGCGATTATCGGCGGCACGTCTTTTTCAGGCGGTATCGGTTCCATCGGAGGGACTGTGATTGGCTGTCTGATCATCGCCCTGTTAAACAACATGATGAATTTGATGAATGTGCAGTCCTACTGGCAGTCCATCGTAAAAGGAATCGTAATTATGCTGGCTGTCGGTATTGATATGGCAAAGAGAAAAGAATAAAAAGAAAGGATGGAAGACGTATGAAGAAGGTATTGGCAGTATTGTTGGCAGCAGTTATGGTATTTTCGCTGGCGGCCTGTGGAGGTGGCAAAGAGGCCAAAGAGACGAAGGCACAGGATACAAAGGCGAAGGAAACGGCACAGGAAAAAGGGGAGGGCGAAGCGAAAAAGTATAAGGCCGGGCTGGTGGCGAAAAACCAGACGGATCAGTTTACGGCGTGGCAGGCCAACGAGCTGGTGGCCGCGTGTGAAGGAGAATTCAGCGACAGGTTTGAGGTGGAAGTGATTGACGGAGCCGGGGACAATGCGAAGCTGATTTCCGGTATGGAAACTTTTATTTCCAAAGGCGTGGATGTGATCTTTGTCCAGCCCAATGACATTGAGTCTTTGATCCCTACCATTAAACAAGCCTATGAACAGGGGATTATTGTCATTACCCTCAGTGAAAAAGTGGAAGACGGGAACAGTACGTCCATCCTTTCCAGTGAGAGGGATATGGGACGGCTGTTGGGAGAAAAGGCGGCGGAGGTCCTTCCTGAAAACGCCAACGTGGTGTTGATTGAAGGCCAGGCCGGGTTGACGGCAGTGGTTGAGAGAACCGCCGGTATTAAAGAGGCATTGGCAAAACGGGACGACATTAATATTCTGGTGGTTCAGAATGCCAACTGGGAGCGGGATAAAGCCATGAACTACATGGATGACTGGCTGACGGCTTACGACAAAATCGACGGCGTATTGTCCCACGACGACGTGATGCTTTTGGGAGCGGTAAAAGCCATTGAAAATGCCAACCGTCTGGAAGAGTTCAGTTTCCTTGGCGGCATCGACGGACTTCCGGAAGGCTGTGAAGCTGTGAAATCGGGACTGACCACCTGCTCTGTGGCACAGAACGCGCCGGAACAGGCAAAGGCTGCCCTCAATATGGCGATTCAGACCCTGGAAAGCGGAACGCAGGAAGATGTGGTGGTTGATACGGAACTGATCACAGCAGAAAACGTGGACAAGTGGCTTGAGATCCATAAAAATTCTGGGAATCTTGAGTAAACAAGTGTAGGAGGATAAGACAAATATGAATATGATCAGTACAATCAAGGGCACATTATTTGAACAGCTTTATCCTGCAGGATGGGATTTGGAACGGCTTTCCTACTGTGTGACAAGCGACCCGCAAACAGTCTGTGAACGGCAGTCCTTCTGGCATCCGGATTTTAAACCTGTTCCTGTGGACGGTTTAAACGCCATGGCAGTGCAGTTTGGCCATGAGATTGCCATGCAGATCCGTATGGCAAAAGAGGAAGGGAAAGAGTTAATCCTGATTCTTCCGGTGGGTCCTATGGAAATGTACCGCTGGACCGTTTATTTCCTGAAAGAATGGGGAATCACCTGTGAACATGTCCACGGTTTCAACATGGATGAGTGGGCAGACGAGAAGGGAAATACACTTCCCGCAGACAATCCGGTGACATTCCAGTACGCCATGGAACATGCGTTTTACGGCCCGATGGGGGCGGCGGGAGTCCCCGAAGGGCAACGGCATTTTGCCACAAAAGAGGAGCTTCCCCGATACGCGGAGCAGATGGAAGCCCTTCGGGCAAAAGGGGCCAGACAGGTAATGGTTTACGGCGTGGGAAGGGCCTGCCATATCGCTTTTTGGGATCCCCACTTCGCAGAAGATTACCCTTCGGAAAAAGAGTGGAAAGAAGACACCCACCGGGTGGGGGCCATGCTGCATCCTTTGACCATTGAGCAGAACGCGTATCTGACCTTCCATGGAAATTATATTCCCATGAGCTGTTATGCCAACACCATAGGGCCTGGCCTCATGTTCCGTTCCGATTATGCCATTGGAGGCTGCGACGGCGTCCTGGGACGGGGGATGAGCTGGCAGGGTCAGAGCCTCTGGATGACACTGCGTTATGGGCCTACTCCCTGGATCACCTCCAGTTATATCCCCACCATACCCGGAAAGCTTCTGTTTTTAGAAGAACTGGCCGGAGCCTGCGGGGAAATCGCACCTCACTAAAGAAGTTTAAATAACAAAAAACCCCCCGGTTGACCTTGCTGTAGGACGGTCAACCGGGGGGTTTGTTCCTTTATAGGAAATTGCTTCCTATAAAGTAAAAACTACATTTCAATTTCAGTTCTGATACTTCCGAAGGATTTCTCCGCCTTATTTTTGGATTTTCCCACAGCCAGCGCCAAACACAGGATGGCAATGGCAAAAGCCAGTTCCATGGCAAAGGAGCGCCAGACAGGGGCCAGGCTTTCTTTATTTAAGACTGTCAGGCGGCAAATATCCGATACCGCCTCCGAATACCAGTAGACCGGGGTGAAACGGGATACGGCCCGAAGCCCTTCGCTTAAAAATTCCAGGGGGACAAAGGCTCCGCCCAGGAAACTTAAAGCCAGCCCCAGGAAATTGACAATGGCGTTCTGGGTATTGGGATTGGATATAAAATAATTCAGCAGCATGGCGATGGAAAGAGCCGTCAGCGTATACAAAAAACTGTTTAAAAACAGCAGGGCAACCAGCCGTCCGTCTGCCCCCTGCAAGGTTGGCAAAGAAACGAAAAATCCCACGGCGGTGGTCAGGAGCCAGACAATGAACCCCACAAGGGCACAGTAAAGAAATAGCCCCAGATTCTTCTGGCGGGTGGTAATGGGAGCGCAGAGATTCCTCATGTGGAGGTCAGGGCGCCGGAAGGACATGGTAATGCTGGTGACACAAAGAAGGGTCAGCACTATCAGGATATAGGACTGGACACGGTTGTAAGACTCATACAGCTCACCGATCGGCCGGCTGTCGGAAAAACGTACCATTTCCACGGAAGTTTCCATGGACAATGCTTCCAAGGCCATTTCAGAGATATCTGCCCGGCTAAGGGATGGATTTGCTTTGTGGTAAACGTTTACAAAATTCCAGTACTGGTTTGCCAGGCTGTCCAGATAATAACTTTTGCCAGTTCCAGGTACGGATACGGCTTCCAGGGAGAGAGGGGAGCCGGACCAGACAGATTGGTCAAAACCTTCCGGTATGATCAGGATGTATTCCGTGGCATGAAAAAAAGTCGCATCCTGAAGAGCCTTTTTTTCATCGGGGAAAACACGTTCTGTACCGCGCTCCCGCAGAAACTCCAACAGGCCGTCCGTAAGAGGCGTGTCCTGATCCCGGTTGACGACGGTGAAAGAAGGACGGACAGCAGAAAAATCCGTTGCCACCTGTTGGGAGGTAAAAGAAGCAATGATGATAAACATTGCAGTGAACATGAAAAAATAAACAGCAACCTGCGCCGCGCGGCGCCTTAAAATCAACAGAGAAGCCTTAAATACTTTCATAGCGCTGCCTCCTCAGGAAAAATGCGGTAATTATAGAAAACACAAGAGCCATTACGGCCAGGATCCCCAGGTTTAGGAAATACTGGCTATATCCGTCATAATAATACAGGCAGTAGAGGGCGTCGGAAATCCGCGCCGCAGGATTCAACCAGGAAAGGAGGGGGATGGTCTGGGCGATCTTATAATTGATGCCGGAAACCATCATGCCCGCGCCAAAACTGCAGGTAAGGGAAACGGTAATAATAACAGCCACTTTCATGCCTTCCTTCGCACGGGAAACTGCTGTAACAAAAGCGCCGAAAGACAAGCCTAAAAAGCTTCCAAAAAGGCAGGTGACAATGACAGGTAAAAGGTTGGCTCCAAAGTCCACATCCAGGATGAACACCAGATAAGCCAGCAAAAACAGCAGACAGGCCATATGCACCGTGAGGGCGGCCAGCAGGTCAAAAACCACCATGGGGAACCGTTTTACGGGAGAAATTGTCCTCCTGATACCCATGGAAGAAAGATTGGCCTGGAGATAGGAAACGCTGTCCAGTCCTTGGAAGCCTCCGTACAGACATACCATGGCAAGGAGCGCAAAAAAGTAACTGACTGTCTCGGAAGGCGGGTTTTTGGAAAGGGAGAGGGCTTCTGTCCAGGATTCCGTTTCAAATAAAGACAAAATCTGGGAAACATCGGCCACCCCTTCCTCAATAAGAGATACAACTGTATGTTTCATCTGGACATACTGATCCAGAAAGCTTTTTAAAATAGTCTGATTCAATTCATTTTTGGTGACCGACAGATTTGGGGAGCCATTTTCCAGGTGGATAAAACCTTCAATTTCCCCGCCCTTTAAGGCTTCTTTTGCCGCCTCTTCCGTATCGTACTCTGTGAGGGAAAGAAAACCTTCCTCCGGGTCGGAAACGGACGTAAGAGTCGTTTGAAAGGCGGTGTCGTTTTTATACTCATCCGATGTTACGATTCCCACAGGTATGTTTTTTAAAAGCTCCGCTTCGTTAAGGCCGGAAAAGGCGAAATAAAAGAGAGTTGCCATCATCAGGGGAAAAATCCAGGTCCATATGAGGGTGCCTCTGTTCCTGACGGCCACAAGGATTCGTTTCCAGTAAATATTTGCAAGCATGTACGTCCCTCCCCTAATCCCGGAGCTGCTTTCCGGTGATTTCCAAAAATACGTCGTTTAAAGTGGGCGGTTCCGAATAAACCTGGCCGAAGTGTACACCCGACTGGCGAAGCAGGTCCAGCACATCAATGACAGGATGGCCGTACCCCTTGCAGTCGGCTTTTAAATGGCCTTCGGCATAATCGGCCCGGAGAACATCCGGCAGGTTCCGTATCTGTTCCAACACGGAAAGAGGAAGGCCGTCTGCTTCCACCGTCAGTTTTTCGCCGGTGTGGATGAGGGCTGTCAGCTCTTCCTTGGTTCCGGTGGCGATGGCGCGTCCTTTATCCATGATCATAATACGGGAACAGAGCTGTTCTACTTCTTCCATATAATGAGAAGTGTATACAACTGTGGTGCCGGAAGCATTTAACGCCTTGATACCCTCCAGGATATTGTTGCGGCTCTGGGGATCCACAGCCACGGTGGGTTCATCTAAAAAGATAAGATCCGGCTTGTGGGCGATGCCGCAGGCAATATTCAGACGCCTTAAAAGACCGCCGGAAAGCTTCTTGGGCAGAAACTTCCGGTAATCAGAAAGCCCGGCAAAAGCGATGGCCTCCTCCACCAGAGGTTTTCTTTTGGCTTTATCCGGCACATACAGGCTACAGAAGTAATCAATATTTTCATAAACAGTCAGTTCATTGAACACAGCCACATTCTGAGGGACGACGCCGATTTTTCGTTTACTTTCATAATTTGTCGGCGACATGGGTTTTCCAAATAAAGTGATCTCTCCTTTATCATAAGTAAGAAGGGATAAAATACAGTTGATGGCGGTGGTTTTTCCGCTGCCGTTTGGTCCCAACAGCCCGAAAATTTCCCCGTCTTTCACATCCAGGTTAAAATGGTCCAGGGCAACCAGCTTCCCGTAGCGTTTTACTAAATTTTCTACATGAATCATATCCACGATCCTTTCTTTTGACGATATATCCCTATAATAAAAGAATCCGGGAGAAAAAAACAGTGAAGGATGTCAATAGATTAAAGTGACATATGTAATGTTTGTGTTGCTTATTTTGGGGGGATTCGTTAAAATATATCCAGGTGTTGCATATTGGAGGAGGGCTGCCATGCAGGAACTTGTAGATAAGCTGCTTTTATTTTTCTTATGTTTCCTTCCTCTAATATGGGGAAAGACGGACGCAGGGTTTCTGGTGGTGGCGGCGTTTTTAACGGCGCTTGTGGTTTCCTCCCTGGGAAATGTCCTGGAAGGGGGCAGGTGGAGGGCGGCCGGCGTCCTTTACTGTCTCTTTGGCGTCTGGAGGGGGGAGTTTGCCTTGTTTCTGGCGCCGGTAGCCTATGACTGTTTTACCAAACAGGAGCGGTGGTATTTTCGTTTCCTCTGGGTGATTTCCCTGTCTGGGTTTGCTGTGAGACGGGATTTGGACGGTTTTTTGACGACTTTTCTTTTTTGCATGGCGGCCTGCCTTTTGAGTATCCGGACGGCGGCATATGAGAGAGCTGAGAGGGCTTATTTCCGGATGCAGGATTCCACCAGGGAGCAGGCTCTTTACCTAAAAGAAAAAAACAAGGAACTGTTGGAAAAGCAGGATTACGAAGTGCGGCTGGCGACTTTAGATGAGCGGAACAGGATCGCCCGGGAAATCCATGACAATGTAGGCCATCTTTTGACCAGATCCCTTTTACAGGTAAGCGCCATGATGGTGATCCATAAACAGGAGGAAGAAGTATCCGGCCAGCTTGGCTCTGTGAAGGAGACGTTGTCTGAAGCCATGGACAGTGTCAGGGAGAGCGTCCATAACCTCCACGATGAGGCGGTGGACTTGAAACTTCAGTTAAAAAAGCTGACTGAAGAGTTTCAGTTTTGCCCGGTAACGTTTCATTATAAAGCAGAAGTACTGCCGGCAGAAATCAGTTACTGCATGATTGCCATTGTAAAAGAGGGGCTTTCTAACATTGCAAGACACAGTAATGCCGATCAGGCGGAGGTTTCCGTGGTGGAGCATCCGGCGGTATGCCAGCTGGTTATCTGGGATAATGGGACAGGGGCAGACATTGTATCCGGCGGCGGAATTGGCTTAGAGAATATCCGGGAAAGGACGGAAGTATTGGGAGGGAACTTTCAGGTTGACAGAGAAAAGGGATTTCGTCTCTTTGTGTCGCTTCCCCTCCCGGGGAAGGGGCTGAATACATGAATATTATCATTGTGGATGATGACAAACTGGTCTGCATGTCTTTGAAAACCATTTTGCAGGCAGAGGAGGGAATCACTGTTTTGGCAACGGGCAAAAGCGGCCCGGAGGCAGTGCGGCTTTATGAAGAATACGAGCCGGACATTCTTTTGATGGACATTCAGATGGGTGGCGGAAGCGGGTTGGATGCCGGGGAGGAAATTTTAAAAAGCCATCCGGAAGCCAGGATTCTTTTCCTGACGACTTTTTCCGACGATGAATATATTTTAAGGGCATTGACCATTGGTTCCAAAGGATATCTGATCAAACAGGATATCGCTTCCATTGCCCCGGCCCTGAAGGCGGTGATGTCTGGCCAGAGCGTATTTGGAAACGAGGTGATGGCAAGGCTGCCGGAACTGATGAAGCAGGAAAGCGGAGCCGACCTTTCGCATTATTCCATGGGGGAACGGGAGAAAGAATTGATCCAGCTGGTGGCAAAAGGGTTCAGCAACCGGGAAATTGCCGACGCCATGTGTTTAAGTGAAGGAACTGTAAGAAATTATTTAAGCGTTATTCTGGAAAAGCTGGGCCTGCGGGACAGGACACAGCTTGCGGTATTTTATCTGCGGGGAAGAAATGCAGTAGACGCATGGTAAAAATGCCGGTAAAACCGGATAAACATGGTAAGGGCTTTGGAATGGACACTCTGGCTGTTGCAGGCAAAACCAATGGTTCGGCTGGGGATGGGAGGTGACATGGGAATTTCCACAAAGGTGCCGTTTTCCAGTTCCTCCCGGACAAAATTTTTAATGACACAGCCGGCGCCCAGGCCGATTCTGGCAAAATCCACCAAAAGATCCATGGTGGAGACTTCCAGAAGATGGGTAGGCTCCAAATGCTGCTCCCGGAGATAGTCTTCGATATATGTCCGGCTTACGTTGCCTTTATCCAGCATTAAAATTGTGCCGTTTTTAAAAATATCCGACTGGGCGGCGCCTTCCCGGAGGCGCATATTGGTTAAATAGGCAGGGGTGGCCACAAAACCGTCCTCAATATCCATTACTTTGTCAAAAGTAATGGCTTTTTTATTGTAGGATGGTTCTGCCGTCAGTCCCAGGTCGATCTGCTGTCTTTCCAGAAGCTCCAAAGTCTGAAGGGTAGATTGATTGTGGATGGTGAATTTCACATGGGGATAACGGGCGATGAATTCTTTCAGGCAGGGGAGAAGCACATATTTACAGAGAACTGTGCTGACACCGATACGGATATGGCCGACGCCCAGTTCCATCATCCGCTTCAGCTCATCCTCCCCGTGGTTTAAAGTCTCAAAGGCTTCCTGCACATGTTCGTAGAGAATCTGGCCTTCGTCGGTCAGCTGGACGCCGCGGGAATTGCGGATAAACAGGGGAAGGTGAAGATTGTCCTCCAGACGGCTGATGGCTTTGCTGATGGCCGGCTGGCTGATATAAAGGTTTTTGGCGGCGCGGGAGATATTTCCGGTCTGGGCCACCTCAAAAAAAATGCGGTATAACGATAAATTCTGTTCCACGAAAATTCCTCCTTTCCGGCAGAGCCATATCCATGTTATAACATAACCTGAAGTAATAGTAAACATTCAAAATCTGTATTTCAATTATAATGTCTCCAATGGTATAATGAGTTCCAGAATCGAAAGGCCGGAGAAAAGACATCAGAGGCAGGAGTTGTTTTCTTCGGAACCGTGAGCATTTAATTAAGGAGGATAAGCATTATGGGAATGACAATGACGCAGAAGATTCTGGCGGCCCATGCGGGGCTTTCATCCGTAGAAGCGGGACAGTTAATCGAGGCGGATTTGGATTTGGTTTTGGGAAATGACATTACTTCCCCAGTGGCAATTCATGAGATGGACGGGAAGATGAAAGACAGTTCCGTATTTCATAAAGATAAAATCGCCCTTGTGATGGATCATTTTGTGCCTAATAAGGACATCAAGTCCGCAGAGCACTGTAAATGTGTGAGAGAATTTGCTGCAAGGCATGAGATTACAAATTTTTTTGACGTGGGAGAGATGGGGATTGAGCATGCGCTGCTTCCTGAAAAGGGCCTTGTGGTGGCGGGGGATGTGGTGATTGGCGCAGATTCCCACACGTGTACTTATGGCGCCCTGGGCGCGTTTTCCACCGGCGTGGGAAGTACGGACATGGCGGCAGGCATGGCCACCGGCAAAGCATGGTTTAAGGTGCCTTCGGCCATTAAGATCGAGCTGACCGGGAAGCTGGAAAAATGGGTCAGCGGAAAAGACGTGATCCTCCATATCATTGGCATGATCGGTGTGGACGGCGCCCTTTACCAGTCCATGGAGTTTACAGGGGAAGGCGTCTTGGAGCTTTCCATGGATGACAGGTTTACCATTGCCAATATGGCCATTGAAGCCGGCGGCAAAAACGGGATTTTCCCGGTGGATGAGAAGGCGGAAGCTTATATGAAGGAACATTCCATGCGTCCTTTCAAGGCATATGAGGCGGATGCAGATGCTGAATATGCCAGGGTAATCCGCCTGGATCTTTCCAGCATCCGTCCCACGGTGGCTTTCCCCCATCTCCCTGAAAATACCCGTAGTATTGATGAGGTGGGCGATATTGCCATTGATCAGGTGGTGATCGGTTCCTGTACCAATGGACGTATGGACGACCTGCGGGTGGCTGCAAAGATTTTGGAAGGCCGGAAAGTAAAGAAAGGCGTCCGGGCTATTGTGATTCCCGCCACCCAGAAAATATACCTGCAGGCCATGGAAGAGGGGATTTTAAAAACCTTTATTGAAGCCGGCGCCATTGTGAGTACTCCCACCTGCGGCCCCTGTCTGGGCGGCTATATGGGAGTGCTGGCGGAAGGGGAGCGGTGCGTTTCCACCACCAATCGGAATTTCGTGGGCCGGATGGGGCATGTGGCTTCGGAGGTCTACCTGGCAAGCCCTGCAGTGGCGGCGTCCAGCGCTGTAACCGGAAAGATTTCCGGCCCGGAAGAACTGGGAATGTAAAGGAGGATATTTATGAAAGCACAGGGAACTGTTTTTAAGTATGGAGATAATGTGGACACGGATGTGATTATTCCTGCAAGATATTTAAATTCCTCCGATCCGGCGGAACTGGCGACCCACTGTATGGAGGACATTGATAAAGATTTTGTGAAGAAGGTGAAAAAGGGAGACATCATCGTGGCATCGAAAAACTTTGGATGTGGCTCTTCCAGAGAACATGCGCCTATTTCCATTAAGGCGGCAGGCGTGAGCTGTGTCATTGCCGAAACCTTTGCCCGGATTTTCTACCGGAACGCGATAAATATTGGCCTTCCCATCATTGAATGTCCCGAGGCTTCAAAAGGGATTGAAGCGGGAGATGAAGTGGAGATTGATTTCGACAGCGGGATGATCTATAACAAAACCAGGAACACCCAGTTTAAAGGCCAGGCTTTTCCAGAATTTATGCAGAAAATCATCGCAGCGGAAGGCCTTATGAATTACATTAACGAAACAAAAGAACAAGCATAAACCACAGGCGCTTACAGAAGGGGCTGTTGCAAAATAAAAAATATCCTGATATATTATGTCTGCCTGGCATATGTGAATCTGGATATTTTGCAACAGCTCCTTTTATATATGGGATTCAGGGGCGGGAAGCCATATTCCCACATCTAAATCCATAGGGCAACTTCCTTCCGGGGGATGACAAATATCCATTGCTGTGTTATGATAAAACCCAGTAAAGAGACTGCCGTTTTTCGGCAAATGAGACAGAGAGGAAAAAATATGAGTGAATTGTTATATGAAAGTACAAGAGGAGGCGGCGGGAAGGTGACGGCTTCCCAGGCGATCTTAAAGGGGCTGGCTGATGACGGCGGACTGTTTGTACCAGACAGTATTCCGGCTCTGCCCATGAGCATGAAGGCGATTTCGGAGCTTTCCTATCAGGAGACGGCGCTGGCTGTGATGAAGCAGTTTTTGACGGATTTTACGGAAGAGGAACTTCGCTCCTGTATTGCTGGCGCATATGATGATAAATTTGATACGGCAGAAATCGCGCCCATCAAAGAGGCCGGAGGCGCTTACTATTTGGAGTTATTCCACGGCTCCACCATTGCATTTAAAGATATGGCGCTGTCTATTCTTCCGCATTTGATGGTGACAGCGGCTAAAAAGAATAAAATAGAGAATGAAATCGTGATTTTGACGGCCACTTCGGGGGATACCGGAAAAGCGGCCCTGGCGGGATTTGCAGAGGTGCCCGGGACAAAAATCATTGTTTTTTATCCCAAGGACGGGGTAAGCCCTATCCAGAAAAAGCAGATGGTGACTCAGAAGGGGAAAAATACCTTTGTAGTGGGTATTGATGGAAACTTTGACGATGCCCAGAGCGGGGTGAAGGCCATGTTTGGCGATAAAGGGCTTAAAAAAGAGCTGGACAGCCATGGATATCAGTTTTCTTCTGCAAATTCTATCAATATCGGCCGCCTTGTACCCCAGGTGGTGTATTACGTATATGCTTATGGAAAGCTGCTGCAAAAGGGGGTAATTGCCGATGGGGAAGAGATTAATGTGACAGTACCCACCGGGAATTTTGGAAACATTCTGGCGGCATATTATGCCAAGCTGATGGGGGTGCCTGTTGGGAAGCTGATCTGTGCATCCAATGAGAATAAAGTGTTGTTTGACTTTTTCCACACAGGTGTTTACGATAAAAACAGAGAGTTTATCTTGACCAGCTCTCCTTCCATGGATATTCTGATTTCCAGCAATCTGGAGCGGCTGGTATATAAGATCGCGGGGAATGATGCCGGGCAGGATGCCCTTTTCATGAGGGAACTGTCAGAAAAGGGAAGCTATAAGATAACGGAAGAGATGAGAGGGGCGCTGGCTGATTTTACTAGTGGTTTTGCAGATGAGGCAGAGACAGCAGAAGAAATTAAAAAGGTTTATGAACAGACAGGCTATGTGATTGACACCCACACGGCAGTGGCTTCCTTTGCAGCCAGAAAGTACCGGGAGACGACAAAAGATACCAGGAAAATGCTGGTTGCTTCTACGGCAAGCCCTTACAAATTTACGAGAAGTGTCATGGAAGCCGTCGGAGGACAATATGATGAGATAGAGGATTTTGCCCTTGCCGACCGGCTGTCAGAGATTTCCGGTGTGCCGGTTCCGGCAGCTGTCGAAGAGATCCGTACAGCGCCGATTCTTCATAAGACAGTTTGCGGGATTTCGGAGATGCAAGCTGTCGTAAAATCTTTCCTTGGGATTTAATAAGTAAGAAAATTGTCATATTTTGTTAAGGTCATCTTTAAAAATATGTGTTAAGGTATTTACAAAGGCAATTACAGTACAAGATTAAGTTGAAAGAGGTTGAAACTATGGTACAGGATGGCAGAGGTGGAAGAAGGCAGGAAAACCTGCGGCTTTCTCACAGATCCAGAAGTAGTATTCAGTCAGGAGGCAGACGTGGCAGGGAAGAGGGGTACACGGTGGGAGAGGCACCGGATACCAGAGACCGGAAGACGATAGAGATGGAAATGAGGGCAGAAGCGCAGAGGGTGGTGGAAAGCCGGCGCAGGGCACAGGCACAGCGCGCGGCAGAAAACCAGCGCAGAGAGGAAGAGCAGCGCATGGCAGAAGAGCAGTACGCGGTGGAAAACCGGCGTAGGGCAGAAACACAATCTGCGGCAGAAAATCCCCGTAGAGCGCAGGCGCCGCGTATGGCAGAAAATCAGCAAAGGGAGAAGGCACGGCGCATGGCATCAGGCCAGCAGAAGGCTGTGGCCCAGCATGTGCAGGAAGCACAGAATTCAGGTGAGTACCAGGGAAGAAGAGGCAGCTCCGAGGCCCGTTGGGCCCGTTGGGAAGAGACGAAATACCGCAGACAGAAGAACGAGGAAAAAGAAAGGCAGCGGAAACAGAAAAAAATTGTAGGAATTTCTTTGGGAGCTGCTGCTGCGGTGTTGCTTGTTGCGGTGACGCTTTGGATGGCTTTTGGCAGAAAAAAACCGGAAAGTACGCCTGCCGCGGCTTCACAGGGGGCGGCAGAGACTACTGAAAATGCACAAAGAACGCTGTCGGATGCAGACTTTTCATTTACAGTTCCGGCAGATAAACAGGAAGCCGGTACGGCGCAGGTGAAAAAAGAAATTGCGGACTATGAAGGCTACGCTGTCCGTTACCCGGTGGTGGGAAACGAAGCTGTGGATATGGCCATTGCCAAAAGAGTGGATGATATGGCTTCCGTGTTTAAGACCCAGGTACAGACTTTAAGAAGCGACGGCAGAACCCGTATGACCATGGCGACGGATTATGAGTCGTATCAGACAGGGGATACATTGGTTTCCGTTAAATTTAATATCCACAAGGAGCTTCCCAAAGAGGATGAATCCGGCGACAGTATAGAGACCTATACATACCGACTTTCCGATGGGGCGGAAATCGCCCTTTCCGATGTGTTTACAGAAGGGTACCTGGAGTTTCTTGCAGGGAAAACGACAGAATTTGCAGGGACACAGACGGGGGTCATGAAGGTTGGGGCGACCGAAGCTGTCGATACGAATTTTCGTTATTATACATGGAATGAAGATGGGCTGACGTTGTATTTCCCTGGTGGGATGCTGATGGAAGGGACTTCAGAAACTTTTTCCTTTACGATTCCCATGGAAGAGCTGGCGCCTTATCTTGCTATGGATTTAACTGGAGACGGGCAGACGGCCCAGGGGCCTGTTTCTGGGAAGGTGGATCCGACAAAGCCTATGGTATGCTTGACTTTTGACGACGGACCGAAAGCGGCGACGACGCCGGAGCTTTTGGATATTTTGGAGGCAAATGACGCGCGGGCGACCTTCTTTGTGGTGGGCAGCGCCCTGGAAGGGAATGGGGCTGAAGATATTATCCGGAGAGAGCTGGAACTGGGCTGTCAGGTTGGCAATCACACAGCGGAGCACAAAAACTTTAAGGAAATAAGCGATGAAGAGATTGAAAGCCAGATAGAGGGCGTCAATGATATAATGAAAAGTTGGGGATTTCCCATATGCAGCACAGTCCGGCCTCCCTACGGTGGATGGAATAATCACGTCATCGGACAGGTGAAATATCCCATGGCTCGCTGGAATGTGGATACGGAGGATTGGAAGACAAAAGATCCGGCTGCCACCATCCAATGTGTGCTTTATGATGAAAAGCTGCAGGCAGCGGATGGCGATATTATCCTGATGCATGATATCCATCCGGAAACGATCGAAGCCTGTAAAACAATTATTCCAGAGCTTAAGGCCAGGGGGTTCCAGCTGGTGACGATGGAAGAAATGTTTGCAGCAAAAGGGATTCCTTATGAAGCTGGAAAGGTTTATTATTCCATTGGAGATATCCGCACGGATTTTGGATCCTGAGTTATTGAGCTATAAAATAAAAGGGGCTATTGCAAAATATCAGGGTGTTTTATATTTTGCAATAGCTTCTTTTTTGTAGAATTGGAGGAAAGCAGTGATGTGAAAACTGTTATGGAGGAAGTGAGAAAGGCCTTTAAAGTGAGCCGGAATGGGAGAGTGTTTGATGAAAACTTTTTGATGGCGGTGGCAGGAAGTATGCTTGCGGTGCGGCCGGGAGAAAAAGCGCCCATTGACGGCATCATCGTGGAAGGGGATTTTAATTAAAGGGTTCCATTATCTGGAAAGTCTTTCTAATTTTTTGTTTTGTCTAAAAAAGAAGAAAAAAGTCTGTGTGTGCCATTGCAGATATGATACAATTTTTAGTGCCATTACATGACTTTAACTGGAACCGGAACGGAGTGGCTTATGGATACGAAAGCATTAAGGCAGAAAATACTGGACTTGGCAATCAGAGGAAAGCTTATTTCGCAAAATAGTGATGACGAGCCGGCCTCTGTTTTGTTGGAAAGAATACATGCGAAAAAGCAAATGTTAGCTGGAGACGGAAAATTAAAAGGAAAAAATCCAAAAAATGATACAATTATTTTTCGTGGTGGGGATAATTTGCATTATGAGAAGTTTGCAGACGGAAGGGTGGGATTTATTAAAAATATTCATCTATCAGATTCGTAGTTCGCGACACTTAAAGTAAAAAATTAGAAAAAAATTCACTTGTTCACGGTTTTGACCTTATAATCTTAGAATGACAAGGAATTCCGCAGATTTTTGGAGGTGCAAAAACGTGACATTTGAAGACTATTTAAAAAAAGAAGATTTATCAGATCACACAATTTCTGTCTACATGTGGACAGCGGACTATTACGCCCAAAATTATGATTCCTTATCAAGAGAAAATCTATTGGCATATAAAGGATATCTGGTGGAATATTTTAGCCCAAGAACTGCAAATCTAAGGATTCAGGCGATCAATAAATATCTGGATTTTAAAGGGTTAAAGTATTTAAAGTTATCAGCTGTTAAAATTCAACAGAAAAATTTTTTGGAAAATGTGGTAAGCAATGCGGATTATCATTTCCTGAAAAGACAGTTAAAAAAAGACGGCAACATGCAATGGTATTTTGTCGTCTGGTATTTGGCCGCCACTGGCGCCAGGGTAAGTGAATTAATACAAATCAAAGTGGAACACATTGATTTTGGATATTTCGATTTGTACAGCAAAGGCGGAAAACTGCGCAGGCTGTACATTCCGAAAAGGCTCCGTGAAGAAACACAAAAATGGCTGGCAGAAAAAAGACGTACATACGGTTATTTATTTTTAAATAAATTTGGAGAACGGATTACTGCCCGAGGTATTTCCCAACAGCTGAAAAACTATGCCGATAAATATGGTTTGGATAAGAGTGTAATTTATCCTCATTCGTTCCGGCACCTTTTTGCTAAAAATTTTTTGGAAAAATATAGTGATATTGCACTGCTGGCAGATTTGATGGGACATGAAAGCATAGAAACCACAAGAATTTATCTGCGGCGGACTTCAATGGAACAACAAGCCTTGATTGATCAAATTGTAACGTGGTAACTGTTCATTTAAGTTTATAAAAGCCCGGAGCTAAAAAGCTCCGGGTATAATTTTAAGTAATGACAAATTCCATGTTTTGAAGCACGTCCATAAACTGCTTTATTGTATTTACAATTCTTAATTGTTCTTTGTAAGGGGGGACGGGAAAATAGGCGCTCTGTCCGTCTTCTGTTCCCAGCCGAGGCATTTTCATCCCATGAGAACAACGGTTAGCATATTCCATAAAAATTGGAGACATTAAAAAGATTTGTGCATATTCCGGGCAGATTTCTTTCACAAAATCCAGTGGTAAAATTTCCGGTGTGCAGTAACCGTCCATATCCGCTAAAATAACTTTATTCAGATAGGGTCTTAATCTACTGTAAAGTACCATATCTTTATGAAAAAAATATTTTGTACTTGTAGAGGTATGCTCTTTCGCCATAATCCGACGAAGTAGTTTTCCGCTGTATTTTTCAATATCCTCCAATTCTAATATCCAGGCATCGTCAGGGATGCTTTCAGCGGGAACTCGGATACAATTCCCATAATTACATAAGTCGTGAAGGTTACTCCACGCCCATCCGTTTGGTATGTGAAACGGTGTTTCCCGAAGACGTCTGCCCATCTGTTTTTTTCGTTGTCTGATTGTTGGGCAATCTGTAAATTCTTTCTTTCCAGCCCTGGCGTTTTCCAGTAACACGGAGGCCGGTTCATCATCAGGGTTTTGAGGTATCAGTCTGCCTTTAACAGCCAGGTCAAGAAGTTTATATTTATATGATTGAATGAAAGTTTTAAGATCCTTTATATTTGAATCAATAATATCAATATATTTGAAAGCCTTATTTACGATATTCGTAATTCTTTTTTGCTCTTCGAGAGGGGGAACCGGCACAATAAATCTTGATATACTCCTTAAGCTTAAGTTTGCGCGGGCCACATCTACCTGGTTTTCCATCATAAGGGAAACGGCGTGGCTGCTGTTTAAAAACTTTATGATATACGGAACCATCTGCAAATCAGACATACGGATAATTGCAACAGCCTGGTTGATATTTGCCGGAGCATTTAATGGATATTCGCAGGTTCTCCCGATGGAATTCCCCACAATATTGGTAAGAACATCGTGGGTTTTCAAAACTGACCGCGGCTGAACTTCATTTATTTTTTTATCAAGATATTTGGGAGGGGACAAGATAAGGTTTTCTGTACCGACATTTTGGCTGGTAATAAACAGAACTCCTTTTTCGGCGTAATGAATCCCCTGCCATTTTGGAGAGGCCCCCTTTGTAATCATTTCTGTAATACTGCTTAACCGTGTCCATTCCCATCTTTCCGGTAACATAAAGGGGATTTCGCTTTCAATACATTCCACCCTTCCGTCTGCAAACTTCTCATAATGCAAATTATGTTATCTGCTTTTACCAGTCGGCAGAAAGAACTTTTGATAAAAAGTTGACAAAAGAAAAAAGGAATTTATAATAAAAAGTAAGGTAAACAGCAAAAGTGGGAGGTGGGATTTTTTATGGAAAAGGTAGTATGGGATAATAAGTTTAATATCGGTGTGGAGATCGTGGACAAGGCGCACGCCAAGCTTTTTCGGATTATGAAGAAGTTGATGGATGTTTCCGAAACTACAAAGGATTATCAGCATACATACAAAGAGATGTTAAAATATCTGGAAACCTATTCCATGACACATTTTTTAGAAGAAGAGGCGTATATGCGCTCAATCCGTTACAACGGATATACGCGGCACAAACGGATCCATGACAATTTCAGAGATAAAACAGTGGTTTCCCTCAAAAGGGATCTGGAAATGTCAGGTTATTCCGTGATGGCTGTCCAGCGCTTTGTGGGGATCATGAATAATTGGCTGGTAGAACACATTATGAGGGAAGACCAGGCTATCGTAGGCAGGATGACGAATCAGAAAAGTCATAATTTTTCGTCGCAGGTAGCTGTCATATCAAAAGCAGTGAACCGCTCTATGCAGGAAATCTTCCAGATAGAGTCGAAACTGGTCGATACAGACTATAAAGGGCAAAATATAGGAACAGGATTTTATGGCCGCCAGCGCTATGATATTGAAGGCGGAATCAGGCTGCAGCTTCTCCTTGGCGTGGAAGATCCTCTGGTTATCCGGGGGGCGAACCGGATATTGGATACTCAGATAACGGAGAGAAGCGAGATAGAAGGCCGAGTGGTTTTCCAGATATTTGAGCAGCTTTTTGAACATATGGGCAAATTGTTCCAGGCTGAGACAGCGGAAGAACTTACCAATGAGAGCTTGCTGACCAGAGATGAATTCCGCACTGATTTTATGAAGGGATACCCCTGCAGCCTGTTATTTAATACCAAGCTTGGATATTTTATTTTCTGCTATCGCAGCTGGCGGGTAAAGAATCCAAAAGCCGGGACGACATCGAGTAACAAAAGGAGCATCAGCTGATTAGGGCGTGAGGGTCAAGCTGGAATTTTTATCAGAAGCTGGAAGAATGAACGAAAAGCCGCTGCCAGGAATATGGCAGTGGCTTTTTGCCTTAAATGTACTGCAGGTTGACAAGAATAGTTTGAAGAATTTTAGCACTCAACCCTTGACAGTGCTAACAGCATGTGTTATGATGCGGGTGAAAAGAATTGTTATAGTACAAATATAACAGCATGGGAGGTATCCTTATGAATATCAATAAATTTACGCAAAATTCTCTTCAGGCAGTCCAAAACTGTGAAAAGCTGGCTTATGAATATGGTAATCAGGAAATAGATGAAGAACATTTGCTGTCGGGGCTTTTGGAGCTGGAGGACAGCCTGATCAAAAAAATGATCGTTAAAATGGAAATACAGCCGGAATATTTTATGAACCGGGTGGAAGAAGCGCTGAACCGGAAGACGAAAGTTTCCGGTTCAGGAAAGCTTTATGTCAGCACGGAATTAAATAAAGTGTTGGTGAATGCGGAAGATGAGGCGAAGCAGATGGGGGACGAATATGTGTCAGTGGAACATCTGTTTTTGGCGCTGATCAAATATCCCAATGGAGCAGTAAAGGCTCTGTTTACAGAGTTCGGCATCACCAGGGAACGGTTTTTGCAGGCCCTTTCGACAGTCCGCGGGAACCAGCGCGTCACCAGTGACAATCCAGAGGCCACTTATGATACGCTGGCGAAATACGGCGCCGATCTGGTGGAGAGGGCCAGAAAACAGGAGATGGATCCTGTCATTGGGCGGGATACGGAAATCCGGAACGTGATTCGGATTTTGTCGAGAAAGACAAAAAATAATCCGGTACTGATTGGTGAACCAGGGGTTGGAAAGACGGCGGTGGTAGAAGGCCTGGCCCAGAGAATTGTCAGGGGAGACGTGCCGGAAGGGCTAAAAGATAAAATCGTATTTTCCCTGGATATGGGCGCCCTGGTGGCAGGGGCTAAGTATAGGGGGGAATTTGAGGAGCGGTTAAAAGCAGTACTGGAGGAGGTTAAAAAAAGCGAGGGGAAAATCCTCCTGTTTGTGGACGAGCTTCACACCATAGTGGGTGCGGGGAAGACAGACGGGGCCATGGATGCAGGAAATATGCTGAAACCCATGTTAGCCAGAGGAGAACTGCACTGCATTGGGGCTACAACCTTGGATGAATACCGCAAATATATTGAAAAAGACGCGGCGCTGGAGAGGCGTTTCCAGCCGGTTTTGGTGGATGAGCCTGCGGTAGAGGACACCATATCCATCCTGAGGGGGCTAAAAGACCGCTATGAAGTATTCCATGGAGTCAAAATTACAGATTCGGCCCTTGTGAGTGCGGCTGTGCTGTCCAACCGCTATATTTCCGACCGGTTCCTGCCGGACAAGGCCATCGACCTGGTAGATGAAGCGTGTGCCCTGATCAAGACAGAACTGGATTCCATGCCGACAGAGCTGGATGAATTGTCCAGAAAAATTATGCAGCTTGAGATCGAAGAGGCGGCGCTTAAGAAAGAGACAGATAATTTAAGCCGTGACCGACTGGAGGCAATCCAGAAAGAATTGGCCGACTTCAGGGATGAGTTTGGAAAGATGAAGGCCCAGTGGGACAATGAAAAGACTTCTGTGGAACGGCTTCAGAGGCTTCGAGGGCAAATTGATGATATCAATACCCAGATTCAGCTGGCTGAAAGGAACTATGACCTGGAAAAAGCGGCAGAACTTCAGTACGGGACGCTTCCCGGTCTGGTAAAGCAGCTTGAGATCGAGGAGGAGAAGGCCAAAAAAGAGGATATGACGCTTCTTCATGAAGCGGTGACGGAAGAAGAGATTGCCAGGATTATATCCAGGTGGACTGGAATTCCTGTGGCAAAACTGACGGAAAGCGAGCGGAATAAGACGCTGCATCTGGATGAAGAGCTTCATAAGCGGGTCATCGGCCAGGAAGAAGGCGTGACTAAAGTAACGGAAGCCATTATCCGTTCCAGGGCCGGTATCAAAGATCCGACAAAGCCCATCGGTTCCTTTTTGTTCTTGGGACCCACTGGCGTGGGTAAAACAGAGCTGGCCAAAGCGCTGGCGGAAAGCTTGTTTGACGACGAACAGAATATGGTCCGCATTGATATGAGTGAATACATGGAGAAATATTCTGTGTCCCGCCTGATCGGGGCGCCTCCGGGCTATGTGGGCTATGATGAAGGCGGGCAGCTGACGGAAGCTGTCAGGAGGAAACCTTATTCTGTAGTGCTTTTTGATGAGATTGAGAAAGCCCATCCCGATGTGTTTAATGTACTTTTGCAGATCTTGGATGACGGCCGCATTACGGATTCCCAGGGACGGACAGTGGATTTTAAGAATACGGTGCTGATTATGACTTCCAACCTGGGTTCCTCTTACCTTTTGGAAGGGATTGATGAGGACGGCAACATCCGCCCTGAAAATGAGAAATTGGTTATGGATGACCTGAAAAACCATTTCCGCCCCGAATTTTTGAACCGTTTGGATGAAATCATTATGTTTAAGCCGTTGACAAAAGAGAATATCAGCCATATTATTGGGTTGTTGCTGCAGGATGTGAATAAACGCCTGGAGGAACGGGAGATTTCTATCCGGCTGACGCCATCCGCCGAAGCATTTGTGGCTGAGAACGGATACGATCCCATCTATGGGGCAAGGCCGTTAAAACGGTATCTGCAAAAACATGTGGAAACACAGGCAGCGAAACTGATTTTGGCTGATCAGGTGCGGGCCGGCGGCGTCATTGTCATGGATGTGGAGGACGGTGCACTGACAGCTTATGTAGAATAAAAATACCGGATCAGAAAAATACGAAATGAGGAGAAACTGATGGAATTACCAAAGGATGCGGCAATGCTTCTCAGCTTTGTCAATATGAAACTGCGGGATTTTTATCCCTGCCTGGAGGCCTTTTGCGAGGAGGCCGGAATCAGTGAAGAAGAACTGAAGGAACGCCTGTCTGCCATTGATTATGAATACGACGCACAGAGCAATCAATTTACGTAAAAGGATTCCTGCATAGCAGAAACTTGTTTCACCATATAATGAAGATAAAACAGACTGCCTGAGAGAGGACAGAAATTTGGGTAAACGGGGAGTCACGATTTTTTTAACGGTTTTACTGGCAGTATGCCTGATTGGGATGGAACGGGTAAAAACGGAACGGGAACAAAGGAGCCTGGAGGCCGGGGCAAAGCAGGAGGGACAGACAGGCGACGAAAATAGTCAGGAGAAGGCGCCGGAATCAGGCGGGCCAGAAGGGCGGGCCGGAACAGATGGAGAAAAGCTGGTGGCGCTGACCTTTGATGACGGCCCCCATGGAGACAGTACCCAAAAGCTGCTGGACGGCCTGAAAGAACGGGAAGTAAAGGCGACCTTTTTCCTGATCGGGGGAAGTGTGGAAGGGAATGAGGAAATTGTGAAACAAATGGCGGAGGACGGACATCTCATTGGAAGCCATACTTTTCACCACGTCCAGCTGACAAAGCTTTCCCTGGAAGAAGCCTGTCAGGAGATCACCATGACCAACGAGGCTATTGCTGCGGTGACGGGACAGACTGTGGAATATATAAGGCCGCCTTATGGCTCCTGGAATTCCAATCTGGAGTGCGCAGTCAATATGAAAGAAGTGGGGTGGACCGTGGATCCGCGGGACTGGGATGTGAAAAACACGGATACAGTTGTGAAAAAAGTGCTTCAGGATGTGAAAGACGGGAGTATCATCCTGCTTCATGATGTTTACGACACATCCGTGGATGCGGCCCTCCAGATTGTCGATGAGCTGAAGGCCCAGGGCTATACCTTTGTAACAGTGAACCGCCTCCTGATTGAGTAGCGTACAGATACGCTTATATTCGGTGAAACTGCGCGGAAATACACTAATCCCTGCGGAGCCATTCCAGCCAGTTTTTGATGTTTTTTTCATAGCCCTGCTCTGTGGGGCTGTAGAATACGGTTCCTACAAGTTCGTCGGGAAGATACTGCTGCCTGACATAATGGTTAGGGAAATCGTGGGCGTATTTATAATCCAGTCCATGCCCCAGTTTGGCGGCCCCCCGGTAATGGGAATCCTGCAAATGGGGAGGGACAGTCCTGATTTGCTCTGCGCCGACCCGTTCCATGGCAGCACCGATGGCCAGGCAGCAGGCATTGCTCTTGGGGGCGGAAGCCACATAAATGGCGGCCTGGGAGAGAATCAGCTGGGCTTCAGGAAGGCCCACACGCTCCACTGCCTGGGAAGCGGCCACTGCCACTTGAAGGGCCTGGGGATCTGCGTTTCCCACATCTTCCGAGGCACAGATCATAATACGGCGGGCAATGAACTTGATATCCTCCCCGCCATAAAGCATCCGCGCCAGATAATAGACGGCGGCATCCGGGTCGGAACCGCGCATACTTTTGATGAAGGCGGAAATGGTGTCGTAATGGTTATCGCCGGTTTTATCATACTGGATTGTCCGCTTTTGAATACACTCTTTCGCCACGTCCAGAGTGATGGCGATCTGCCCATCTTCTCCCCTGGGGGTGGATAAAGCGCCCAGTTCCAGGGCATTTAAAGCGCTTCTTGCATCGCCGCCGCAGATGTCTGAAAGGAATTCCAGGGCATCGTCGCAGGCCCTCACCGACAGGGCGCCTAAGCCTCGTTCTTTGTCTGAGACGGCCCGGAGGAGAAGCTCTTTGATATCGTCTTTCGTAAGACTTTCCAGCCTGAAAATCAGGGAACGGGAAATCAAAGCCCCGTTTACTTCAAAATAGGGATTTTCCGTGGTGGCCCCCACCAGGGTAATGGTTCCGTCTTCCACGAAGGGAAGCAGGTAATCCTGCTGCCCTTTATTGAAACGGTGGATCTCGTCGATGAACAGGATTGTTTTTTTACCGAACATACCCATACTGTCTTTGGCTTTAGAGACAACTTCTTCCATATCTTTTTTGCCGGCGGAGGTGGCATTGATCTGGGTGAAAGAAGACTTTGTCGTGTTGGCGATGACTTTTGCAATGGTGGTTTTCCCGGAGCCTGGCGGCCCGTAAAGAATGATGGAACTCAGCTTGTCGCTGGCGATGGCGCGGTAGAGAAGGGTGCCTTTGCCGATGATGTGTTTCTGGCCCACAATTTCCTCCAGTGAGGCGGGGCGCATCCTGGCGGCGAGGGGGGCCTCCTTTGTCTGCTTATTTTCTCTCATATAATCAAATAAATCCATAAGGACCTCCAAAATCAGATTATGGGTTCAAACGTATGTTCCGAATTTCTTCTATTATAACCATTATTTTTCCCGTTGGCAAGCAAAATCCCTCCCAGACGAAAGAGGGGGTATCATCTGAGAGGGATTTTAACTGATTTTAGATGTTTTTAAAAGGTTTGGTAAATCTCTAAATGTTCTCCGTCCGGTCCGCGGAAAGCCTGGTACTTCACACCTTTGTCAAAGACCAGGTCGTCAAAATAGATATCCGCTTCAAACTCAATGCCAAGTTCTTTTAGCTTTTCGCTGGTTTCTTCAATATTTTCCACTTCCATGGCAATATGATCAAATAAACCGTCTTTTCTGTCCATCCACACTTTGTGCTGGATCAGTTCGATAATTAAATTTCCGCTTTTCACGAAAGCCATTTTATTTCCTTCCAGGGATATAAACTCACAAATGGTTTCAAACCCCAGGACTTCCGTATAAAACTTTTTGGAACGCTCAACGTCTTTAATATACAGCCCGATGTGGGATACGCCTTTTATTTTCACACCCATGGCGGCACCTCCTATATCCCGAATACGTGACGGACGAATTCCACGGCGCCTTTTGCGTCTCTGTCCAGAATTTCTTCTGTCACATCCGGCACAAGATCTCTCCAGACTTTGATTTCTGAACCAACAGTTCCGCCCTTCATGACGAAGGGTTCCATAACCGCCGCGCCCTGGTAATTGATGTCACGCAGCGCCTGCCCGATTTCCTGCCAGGGCATACTGCCCTTGCCGGGGACACGCCTGTTCTGCTCTCCCAAATGGAGATGTCCCAGCTTATCACCTGCCAGACGGATGGCGGCAGCCATATTGTCCTCTTCAATATTCATATGGAAGGTATCCAGCATCACCTTTACATGGGAGCTGCCTACGGCATCGATAAACTGCAGCGCTTCTTCACATGTATTCATCATATAACCTTCATAACGGTTCAGCACTTCCATGCCTAATGTTACATCGCAATCCTCGGCAACCTTGGACAGCTTCCTCATATTTTTAATGGCGCGTTCTGTATCTTTTTCTTTATCCATGGGCATAGTCGGATCCAGGGGCCAGTAGGAATATAATCCGCCGCCCAGTACCTTGATATCCATCATCTGCAGTTTCGGAAGTATCATCTCAAAAAAGGTCATGGCCTTTTTCACAACTTCTTCGTCAGGAGAACATAAGTTTTGTTCCTTCGTGGGGCCATATCCTGCTGTTAAAATGATACCGTTGTCGTCAGCGCATTTTTTGAGGTCACGGATTTTTTCATCTGTGGCATAGTGCCTTGTCAATGCCGCGCAGGAAATCTCCAATACATCAAAGCCCAGCTTTTTTACTTTGGGGATATAATACTCATAATTTGCAGACCACTCATGGGTCCAGTATGCATTGTAAATACCGTATAACATAGCTTATTCTCCTTTTTTAGTTTTTATTATAAACAGCATAGCACGAAAATGTGGACTGGTCAATGAAAAAGAAGACATGGAAAATATCCGCTGGAAAAATCAGCCTGTTCGTGGTAGGATGAGAAGAGTATGGCCCCGGGAGGCCATGGACAGATAGGGAATCGGGGGAATGAAACATGATTGAAAAGATAAAAGGAAATTACGGACATACGATTTATGCAGCTTATATCGGTTACATGACTCAGGCTATTGTGAATAATTTCGCCCCGCTTTTATTTTTGACATTTGCAGCCAGTTTTGGGCTGACCTTGGAGAAAATTACGCTGCTTACGACGGTGAACTTTCTCATCCAGCTTTTTGTGGATGTTTTTTCAGCAGTCTTTGTGGACAAGATCGGATACCGCGCTTCCATTGTGGCGGCCCACATCCTGGCAGCCGGCGGACTTTCCGGGCTGGCAGTCTTCCCGGAGATTTTCGGGGACTCTTATGTAGGGCTTTTGGCGGCGGTGGCGCTTTACGCCATAGGCGGAGGGATTATAGAGGTGCTTTTAAGCCCCATCGTGGAAGCGTGCCCCACCAAGAAAAAGGAGGCGGCCATGAGTCTGCTCCATTCGTTTTATTGTTGGGGCCACGTGCTTTTGGTGGTCATTGCCACAGTGTTTTTTAAATTGTTTGGGATTGAAAACTGGAGGATACTGGCGTTTGTTCTGGCGGTGATTCCGCTGGTGAATACGGTTTATTTTCTGCTGGTTCCCATCTACCCTGTCCTGGGGGGCCATGAAAAGCTGTCTTTTGGAAAACTGGTCAAACAGAAAACTTTTTGGCTCCTGATTCTTTTGATGGTTTGTGCCGGGGCTTCGGAGATGGCCATGAGCCAGTGGGCCTCTGCCTTTACTGAGTCGGCGCTCCACGTGCCGAAAGCAGTGGGGGATTTGGCGGGGCCTTGTGCTTTTGCCGTCTTTATGGGGACAGCGCGGACCCTCTATGGGAAATTCAGCGAGAAGATTTCCTTGAAATGGTTTATGGCGGGAAGCGCGGTTTTGTGTATCGGGTGTTATGTGACGGCGGCCTGCGGGAAAATCCCGGCTCTGGGACTTTTGGGCTGTGCCCTGTGTGGTTTTTCCATTGGAATATTTTGGCCGGGAACCTTCAGTATGGCTTCCGCAGCGCTTCCGGGAGGAGGGACAGCCATGTTTGCCCTCATGGCCCTGGCCGGGGATTTGGGCTGTTCTTCGGGTCCTACTCTGGTGGGGATGATTGCGGAGAGGACGGGGGGAGGCTTGAAGAGCGGCCTGCTTTCGGCAGTGGTTTTTCCTGTGATTATCCTCATTGGAATTTTCTTTTTAGGGAAAGGGAGAAAAGGAGATCAGGCGGACTAAGATGGAGAATGAGTTTTCAAGGACAAGGCGTTTGCTTGGGCAGACAGCTATGGAACGGCTGAAAGACAGCCACGTTATGGTATTTGGCATTGGCGGGGTAGGTTCCCACTGCATTGAGGCGTTGGCCAGAAGCGGCGTGGGGCGCTTAAGCCTGGTTGATCATGATGTGGTGTCAGTCTCCAATATTAACCGGCAGAGCATTGCTTTTCAAAGCACCGTTGGGCGTTATAAAACCCGTGTGATGGAAGAAAAAATTCTGGATATTAATCCGCGGGCCAAGGTACAAATTTATGAAAAATTTGTGCTCCCAGAAAATGTTTCTGGATTTTTTGGAGAAAAGCCAGATTTTGTGGTGGATGCCATAGATACGGTTTCTGCCAAAGTGGCGTTAGCCCTTCTGGCCAAGGAGCAGGATATTTCCATTATCAGCTGCATGGGGACAGGAAACAAGTTGGATCCGTCTGCCTTTGAAATTACGGATATTTATGAAACCAGCGTCTGCCCTCTCTGCCGGGTTATGCGCCGGGAGCTAAAAAAAAGAGGGGTGGAAGGGCTGACGGTCCTTTATTCCAAAGAGGCGCCTGTCGCTTTGTCAGAAGATGCGGAACCTGGAGAAGGAAAAAACGGACGTCCCGCGCCGGGCAGCGTTGCTTTTGTCCCCCCGGCAGCCGGGCTCATGCTGGCGGGATATGTGATTATGAAGTTGTGTAGAGGAAACGGGATGGAAAAATGTGACGATTAATCCTTTTCGGCCGGGATTTGCCCGCCGGGGCCAAGATACAGGGTATCCAGACACTTTAGGCCAGAAGCAGTGCGGAAAATTTTATCGCGGACACTTTCGATAGAATGTCTGGTGTGGCCTTCCTCAAAAAGATTCACGAGAAAATCTGCTTCCACCAGAATCTGGTAGTCCGGGCCGTCCATATTTTCATAAGTATGGTGGTGGGCGATGAGGTAGCAGATGCGTTCTATCTGTTCCGGTGCAAAACCGTGGCGCTCCAGAATAGGGCGGGCCACAAGGGGGCCTTCTGCTTCCTGGTATTTTCCGGCAGCAGAGTGATGTTTTTCTTCACTGGGCCTGATGCCGATATCATGCATCAAGGCAGCCACTTCTAAGAGAAACTGCATTTCTTCCGAAAGGCCTTCGGAAAGTCCCAGATGGCGGGCATAAGCCCAAACTTTTAAAAAATGATTTACACGATGGGTGGCATAGCTGAACCATGCAGTCATTTCCTCCATGATAGCAGTAAATTGTCCTGCGCGGCCAGGCGTGGTTTGATATTCCATGAAACACCTCCAAATGAAAAACTATGCGATATTATACCATATTTCAGGTTGGCAGTGGTGCAGAATTTTAAGTTTTTCGGCAAAAAAACGGTTTTCTAGTGCGAAGCCTGTCTTTTTATGATAGAATACAGGGGTAAAGGTAGGTGACACGGAGGAAATGAAAGAAAGAATCAACCGTCTGGCAAAGGGTTTGATGGATTACGATGAGACACAGGTGTCCTTTTCAACGACAGGTATTGAGACATCGGTGATTTTTGATGACAAAATGAGGGATGAGTTCCGCATTGTCTGCGAGCAGGGGAAAACAGTCAAGGGACTTGTGTATTCGACCAATTACAGGGTGAGTCTGTTCAGTGACAATTTCGTGGGGAAAGACTGCCGCGTGATCTATGAGGTTGATGCCTCTTATGCTGATGAGGATATTACCGGTGAATTTCAGATCGTATGCAGCGGGGGAGAGTTTCGGATTCCTTATTGTTTTCATGTATGTATGACTGATCCGGAAGGGCAGCAGATTGAAACCCTGGAAGAGTTTGCCGGATTGGTGAGGGCGGATGAAGAGGAGGCCCTCCGGTTTTTTGAGTCTTCTGACTTTACAAAGTGCCCTTTTATGCAGTCATCCGGTGCGAGGACTCTTTATGACGGGCTGTGGGGGCGGGGGAACCGCCAGAATAGCCTGGAAGAGTTTCTGGTGGGGACAGGGACAAAGGATCCCGTCCGGTTTTCCGTAAAGGAGAAGAAAAAAGAATATATGATACCGGATGAGCCTGTTCCCGATACAATTACGATTGCGAGGAATACCTGGGGATATGTGAGGCTGGAGCTTACGTCCGACAGCTCCTGGCTTAAACTGGAGCGGCAGGTGGTGACGGATCGGGACTTTGACGGTGAAACCTGTAAAGTGGCCTATCTCGTGGATACAAATGAACTCCATGCAGGCAAAAATTATGGGAGGATTTTTGTCCGTGGTATTTATGGGGAGGAAATGGTTCCCGTATCGGTGACGCTGCGTTCCAACAGGCTGTGGGCCGACGGACTTTCCTGGAAGCGGGATTTTGGGAATTTTGTTTCTCTCTATTTGAAACAGGAGACAGGGGAATATGAGAGGAATTTTCTGCTGAACAGTATGCAGACGGCTCTTTCCAGGGCACATTCGACGGCGCAGGATCCTCTGAGGATCCGTCTTTACCAGGCTGACGTTTTTCTTCTCCAGGAGAAAGGGGAACAGGCCCGTGAAATCCTTGCGCAGGTGCGGGAGGAGATTTTAGACAACAGGGATCAGGATATCGCTTCCTACTGTTATTATACATATCTCAGGGCAAAAGAAAGCGGGGAGGCGACCCAGAGGCAGACTCTGGTGAAGCTTCTGAGGCGGTACTACGAGGATGGTACTGCTTTGGATCTGGTATTTTATGTGCTGATGCAAATGGATGACGAGCTTTTGGAAAACGACAGCCTGGCCCTTTCCCGTTTGAAAAGCCATTATCGGAACGGGTGCAGAAGCCCGTATCTTTATTTGGCCGTGTGCAGGCTTCTTGCGAAAAGCCCTGAGCTTCTCCGTGTGATGGAAGATTTTGAGATCCAGAGCCTTTGGTTTGGCTGCCGTTATCATATGGTTACAGAAGATATGGCCAGGCTGGCGGCCCTCCAGGCCCTTCAGGTGAAGGCGGCCAGGGGGCTTTATCTGCGGCTTTTAAAAAAGCTGTATGAAGAGTTCCCCTCCAAAGAAGCCCTGACGGCGGTATGCGCCCTGCTGATCCGCGGGGACTGCCGTACCAGAGAGGCATTTTCCTGGTATGAAAGAGGGGTGGAGGAGGATATCCATCTGACCCGCCTGTACGAATATTATTTATATGCGCTGCCGGAGGATTTCGCGGGAGCGCTGCCCCGCATTATTCTTTTATATTTTTCTTATAATCATACGCTGGATTACAGGGCGCGTGCAGTGCTTTATCTGAACGTGTTGAGATTTATGAAAGAGGATGAAGAGGTCTATCGGACTTATGAAGGGCAGATTGAAAACTTTGCAGTGGAACAGCTTTTCCAGAGCCATATGAACAGGGATTTGGCAAAGATTTACGGGGAAATGATTTTCCCGGAAATGATGGACGAAAAAATTGCCCACGTCCTTCCAAAGCTTCTCTACGCAAAAGAAATCCGTTGTGCAAATGACAGGATGTGCCAGGCAGCGCTCTGTTATGAAGAGATGCAGGGGGAAACTCCCGTGCCTTTGCGCAGAGGGCGCGCTTATATTCCTGTATACCTGAAAAATGTATATGTGTTGTTCCAGGATGATTATGGAAACCGTTACTGCGGTGTGCCTTATGCCATGGAAGACATGATGGAAAGTACGGAGCTTTCCGCCCGTACCCAGGAACTGTATCCGGCCCACGAGATGCTGAGGCTGTTAAAATGCCAGAAAGTCCTGGAGCGGAAATTTTATGAGGCGGAAGACATTGAAGTGCTTAAAGATATTTCCCAGGAGGAAAAGATCAGTGGACTTTACCGGAGAAAGCTGGTGTCGGAGATCGTTTCCTACTATTATAAACGGGAAGAATCCGATGAATATGACGAATATCTGCTGGCCCTTGATAAAAAGTTCCTTTCCGGTGAAGACCGGGTCAAAGTGATGGAAACTTTGATTACAAAAGATTTTTATGAAGAGGCTTATAAGATGGCAGTCCGTTATGGGTATCGGAAGGTGAATATCAGCCGGGTCTTTAAAATGACTGCCAAAATGATTTTAAAGCGTCATTTTGAAAAGGACGGCGTCCTTCTGGAAATGGCCAATTACTGTTTCGCGGGAGGCCGTTATGACGGTGTTCTGGTGGAATATTTGTGTTACCATTACAATGGGCTGGCTGGCATTATGTACAGGATTTTGTCGGCTGCCGTTGTTGCAAAGGTGCCCCTTTACGACATGCCGGAACGCCTCCTAGCCCAGATGCTTTTCGACGGAGGCAGCAGTCACCTGGATCGGATATTCCGGTATTATATTGAAGGGAAGTCCGTGGATGAAAGTTTGGTGAGAGCGTACCTGGTGGTAAAAAGCAGCCGCTATTTTGATGAAAGCGAGCCTTTTGACCGGGATGTGATCGGTTATATAGAGGTGCAGGCGGAGCAGTACGAGGTGAGGAGCGGCCTGCCGGAGATCTGTATGCTGGCTCTGACAAAATATTACAGTATGGCGGAAAACCTGACAGAGAAGCAGGCAGAGCTTTGCCAGAACATCATTGACGAATTGTTTTCTAAAAAAATTGTGTTTGGGTACTATAAGCATCTGGCGCGTTTTATCCGGCTTCCCCGGGATTTGATGGGGAAAACGGTGATTGAGTACCAGGGAAAGAAAAATCAGAGCCTCTGGATTCATCAGAAACTTCTGCCTGACGGCGGCGATGTGGTAGTGGAAACCATGCCTCACATGTTTGAGGGGCATTTTGTGAAGATGATATCTTTATTCTATGGGGAAATCATGGAATATGAAATTTATGACGGGGGCAACGAGCCGGTGGCGGCAGGCAGGGCCGCCTACAGCGGGGATGGAAGCACCCCTCCTGAAAGCCGCATTGGCAGGCTGGACGGGATTTTGCGGGTACAGGCATTTGAAGACGATACACTGCGGCAGCGGATGGAAACTTATGCTGTCCGTGATGAGCTGACGGAAAGGCTGTTTGAATATTTGTAAGTTCGAGGTGAAGAAATGCAGGAGCTACTATTGGGAATCGACATATGTGATGATTACAGCCAGATCAGTTATTATAATCCGCAGGCCCTTGATGTGGAAAATATCGGCCTGACCGATGAGGAAAATTCCTGCATGGTGCCAACGGTGATTTGTAAGGAGAAGGGGACGGATTCCTGGTTCATTGGTGAGGAGGCATACCGCTGTGCCCTTTATGGCAGAGGCACTATGGTGGATAAGCTGGTGAAGCTGGCCGGCAAAGGAGGGACAGCCACCATTGAGGGGGTTAAGTATACAGCCGGAGATCTGCTTCAGATTTTTGTCCGGCAGATATTGGAGATCCCCATTATCCGGCTGAATGTCCGGGAAATCGGGGCGGTGGTTTTCACATTTCAGAATAAAAGCAGTCTTCTGATGGATATTATGCTCCAGGTGACAGAGGACATGGGGATTCCCAGGGAGCGGATCCATATGGCGAATCACGCGGAAGCGTATCTGTTTTATGTGATCAGCCAGAAGAAAGACTTGTGGATTAACCAGTCGTGCCTTTTTGATTTGTCGGAGACAGGGCTCCACTATTATGAACTGAATGTGATACGCGGCAGGAAGCCGCAGGTGGTGGAAGTGAAGCATGAGGAGCTGGAAGAGGGGTTCAGCCTGGAAATCCTGGAAACGGGAGCCGGAAAAAAACTGGGGGACACGATTCTCACCTCCTGCGCAGAGCGTCTTTTGCAGAAAAAGATTGTGACTTCTGTGTTTTTGACAGGAAAAGGGTTTGAAGACGGCCAGTGGGCTTCTGGTTTTTTGCGGTTTGTCTGCAATAAACGCAGGGCTTTTGCAGGGCCGGGGCTTTTTGCCAAGGGAGCGGCCTATATGGCGTGTGATTCTGTCCAGGAGACGACGTCTTATCCTTATGTATGCCTTTGTGAAGGCCGCCTTTCTTCTACCATCAGTATGCAGGTGAACCATGAAGGGCGGGAGAGGCAGCTGGTATTGGCTGCGGCGGGAAGCGACTGGTATGAGGCGCGGGCTTCCGCTTCTTTTATCCTGGATAATACGAACCTGCTGGAATTTATGGTGACGCCTGTGGGAAATGGCCGTCAGACGAAGCTTGCCATTTCGCTGGATGAGTTTCCGGCCAGGCCCAATAAAACCACTAGGGTGGAAGTCATTGCGGCGTTTTCCAGTGAATCCCAGATCAGTATATGGGTCTTTGACAGGGGGTTTGGAGAATTTTTCCCTGGCTCAGACCAGATGATTAGGCAGGATTTTCAGATATAAGTTTCTGTAAGCTGTCACAGATTTTGGGAAAAGGCTGGTTTTGGCAGTACAAGGGGATTTAGGATACAGTTCAAGATAAAAGAGGAAATTATGAGCGGATTAATTTTATGCAGCGGCAGGAGGGTGAAAAACCCTTATCCTGTGGCAGAGCTGGGGATTTCTCTCCATTCCGGCGAGGAACTTTGTTACTTTATTTATAACTATGTGTTTTTGCTGGAACCGGATTTTATCAATGAGCATTTGCTTTACTTTATTCGGACGGAGCTTGGTATGGTAAAGCTGGAAGAAAAAATCCGAAAGTGGATTGCAGACCGGTCGGATATGGCACAGATTCTTTATATGATTCTTCAGGACATTCATTACTACAGCGAAGCGGAACTGGGAGGTTTCAAAGCGCAGCTTGAGTGGATGCGCCGGGCGAGGCCTTCGGAGAGGGCAAAGAAAAAAGCGGACTACCTGCTTCAGAAGCGGAGATATGCGGCGGCTATCCAGCTTTATGACAGCATCGCCGCAGGAGAGCAGGACCAGGGGATGACAAGGGAATTTATGGGCGCCCTTTATCATAATAAAGGCGTGGCCTGCGCAGGGCTTTTTGAGTCGGAGCGGGCGCTGGAATGTTTTGAAAAATCCTATGAGTATTTGGAGAAGGAAGAAATCCTAAAGGAAATTTTTATGCTCTGCCAGATGGATGAGAGTGTGGAACTGCCGGAGGCCATGATGTTAGCGGTTCCGGCAGAGCAGCAATATAAGTGGCAGGAGGAGTATGAAACACTCTGTAAGCACTTAAAATATTCTGGAAAGGCGAAAACGATCGGAGAGTTTTGGGAGAAGGATTCTGTCCGCAAGAGGGCTGGAATCCAAAAACTGGTAACTCAGTGGAAACAGGAATACAGGGAGATGGCAAAGCTGTGAATGTGGCATTGATTGGTTTTATGGGAGTGGGAAAAACAACGGTTTCCCGGTACTTGGCCAGGAGGCTCCATGGGGAGGAAGTGGATGTGGACCGGTGGATTGTAGAAAAGGACGGGCGGCCTATCCATGAGATTTTTGAAAAGGACGGAGAGCAGGCCTTTCGGGATATGGAAACGGAAGCCATCAAAGAACTTGGAAGCAGCGATGGAAAAATCCTTTCCTGCGGCGGCGGCGCGGTGCTTCGGCCGGAAAATGTGGAAGCATTAAAGAAAAAGGGGATGGTTGTGCTTTTGACTGCCAGGCCGGAGACAGTCCTTACGCGTGTGGGCGACGGGAGGTCAAGGCCGGCCCTGGGAGGAGAGGTGACAGTCCCTCATATCAGGGAGCTGATGGAAAAGCGGAGGGATGCTTACGAAGCGGCGGCCGATGCCATGGTGGCCACCGACGGGCGCAGCCCGGAGGAGATCGCGGAAGAAATTGCAGGGATTGTGGAAAAAAGACAGAGGTGAAAGGAGGCGCAAAGCGCTTCCTTTTTTTACTTTATAGGAAAGTGCGTCCTATAAAGTAAAACCCTCCGGGGGAAGCGCAGTTCGCGGAAAGGGAATTAGCCTTTCAGGCCCG
>CAOKOS010000016.1 GCA_948470255.1 uncultured Lachnotalea sp. | reverse complement strand
GTCAATACCTCCTTGCGTCCTTCCGCATTGATGCCGAGGATGACATAAGCAGCAAGTTTTCGGATCACGCCGTTGTCCCTGGCGGAATCATGGATCGCATCTATGTACAGGATGGGGGATACCTCATCTAACGGCCGGTTCCGCCAGTCTTCGATCTGCGGCAGTATCTTATCCGTAACGTCGGAAATAAAGCCCTCAGATGTCTCAAATCCATAGATGTCTTCAATCGTCTCCGAGATCTGCCGGGTCGTCATGCCCTTTGCATACATGGAAAGGATCTTCTGGTCAATGCCGGAAATATCTTTCTGCCGTTTTCTTACCACCTGTGGTTCAAAAGTCGATTTTCTGTCCTGCGGCACATCAATCTCCATGGAACCATAACGGCTGTTTACACGTTTGTGCTTGTAGCCGTTTCGGCAGTCATCGCTGTCAGAGCGTTCTGATTTTCCATAGCCGTTATGCCCGTCCATTTCGGCCTCCATCATTTCCTTGATGGTTCCACCGAGCAGATCCTTCAAGGAATCCTGGATATCTTCGGCGGTCTGGATATCGTACTTCTCTAAGAGCTGATGGATGATGTTTCTTTTTTCCACGGTCATTTGTGCTCTGTGTACAGGTTTCTTTTCTCTTGCCATAATAAAAGGCCTCCTATGATTTTTTATTTTATCATAGAAGACCTTTCAAAACACTATTTACAGAAAAAACTTCACATGCCCTAACATGAAAAGAGTCGTCCGCATAATGACGACTCTCCTTTTAATGTTCCGCTTGAAGATACTGCAACACGGCTCTGGCAACAACCTCTGCCAATTTGCAAGGTACGGCATTTCCAATTTGAGTATATATACTTCCTTTATTTCCGCAGAATACATAATTGTCCGGAAAAGTTTGAATGCGGCTAGCCTCTCTGATCGTAATTCTTCGAAGTCTGCTCGGAGCTTCTTCATAGTTTGGGACGATGCTTCCATCCATCAGACCCCTGTGGTAATCTACAACCCAGTCTCTTGTAGCATTTCCATATAGATAGTCTTCGTCAATAAATGGGGTTTTATTTCCGCCCATTGCTGCAGGGAGCGTATTTGCGTAACCGTCAATATTAATTGGCCTGCCTTGCCCGTTGAAATACATTCCGGCATAGGGAGACTTTCTCATAACTGGGTGCGTGGCGAATGTGATTTTTGCCGTACAGGTATCAGGATTTTGTTCAGTACCTGCCCGTCCCAATGATTGCAATAATTCCCTAACTGTAGGGGCCTTAGATTTTTGTTGCGCTATCAAATCTTGAATATGATGTTCGTAAAATGGGTCTTTACCATTCTTTATACCTATAAAAAACACACGTTCCCGTTTTTGGGAAACGCCATATTCAGCTGCATTCAAAATAAACGGCATACACAGGTAGCCCAACATCTTCGCTTTCTCCAGATATTTTTTTCTGATAGGTTCCCACTTTTCCAGAACGCCCAGTGCCTTAACATTTTCCATGACGAAGACTTTAGGGCGTATCCTCTCCACAACATCAAGAAAAGTAAAAATCAATTTGCTACGTTCATCATCTGGATTCATTTTCCCTGCAACAGAAAAACCTTGGCAGGGAGGACCTCCAAAAACCAAATCAACAGCTGGTAACCCTCCTAAATCACCTACTATATGGTTTATATCGCCATTGACCATAACACCAGTAGGATGGTTGGTCTTATATGTATCGGCGGCTTCTTTTACGAGTTCGTTCGCAAAAACCACCTTAATACCTGCTCTTTCAAACCCAATATCCATGCCCCCCGCACCGGTAAAGAGCGAAACAGCTCTAATATCTGCCATTACTGATTCCCTCCGTTTTCACAATGTACCTTCAGCACCAGAACTCTGTCTGCTGAGTTAAGATAGATGTCCAATTTCGTTTTTCCTTTATCTATTCCAAGATTTGAAAGAATAGCTTTAGGCAAACGGATTCTCATATCTTGTTGCACCACATATGTGTCCAGATAAATTAATTCTTCCATGATATTCGTCCTTTCGCCCTGATTTTAGACTAATTTTAGCTCAAATACAGCCCAAAATCAAGAGATTAATTGCAAACACAAGCTTTTCATTGATCCATTGTTACTATTCATGAGCGAATCCGTATAGGACTGTGAAAAAACTACTGAGATTTTCGGTAAACTATCTATGATTTCATCAAAAACATATTTGTATGAACTTAACTTTTCAACACCACACTGAGAGTCATAAACAAATTGTACCTGGAAGATATACCATTCGGGTACCCCATCATGGCCATTTGGCTGGTACAAATCAATAAATATTGTTAAAAAATTATTGTATATTGACGAAATAATATCAATTATTGCAAAAATTTTTGGTGATGTTATAATGGCAAAGAAGAATCTAATGAGAATAATGAGAAAGAGGTGTTAGGGGTGAGGGCTTTTTTCAAATCGGCTGTTGAATCGCGGTATAAAACTCCGGAAAATCTGCGGGTGATCACAGCCAATTACTGCATTGCTCTGCTTCCGGTGATTGTGGCAGGGGTCTATGCATTCGGGTTCAACGCCTTCAAAGTACTTCTGGCGGCAGTAGTATCCAGTGTGCTGTCAGAGTATGTTTACGAACGGCTGATGAAGCTGCCGGTGACTACGATGGATGGCACGGCGCTGTTGACTGGCCTTCTTCTGGGGCTTTGCCTGCCCAGCGAGGTGCCTTTGTACGTCCCGGTGGTGGGCGGCATTTTTGCTACCATTGTGGTGGTACATTTATTTGGGGGATACGGGTTCCATATTATGAATCCTGTTCTTGTATCCCGCTGTTTTTTACTGCTCAGTTTTCAGTCGGCGATGACACAGTACATAGTTGACGGCATGTCCATGGCGACGCCCTTATCCATTATGCGAAACGGAGGGGTTCCCAATTTAAAAGAAATGGTGCTTCTCAATCCAAATGCCGGCTGCATCGGAGAAGCTTCTGTGTTGGCCCTTTTAGCGGGCGCGCTGTTCCTTTTACTGGCAAGAAAAATTTCCCTGGTCACACCCCTTGTTTATTTGGCGGTGTTTTCTGCCTTTGTCTGCCTGTTTGGAGACGGGCCGGTGTCTTTCAATTACCTGCTGTCCCATCTTTGCGGCGGCGGCCTGGTCTTTGTGGCGTTCTTCTTCGCCACAGACCGCGTTACCAGCCCGGTGGGCGCCCTTGGAAAAATTGTTTACGGATTGCTTTTGGGAACCATCACCGGGATTTACCGTATCATGGGAACCACGGTGGAAGGTGTTTCCTATGCAGTGATCTTTTGCAATCTTCTCGTACCGCTGATTGATAAATATCTTGCGCCCAAAGGGCTGCCGGAAAGAGAGGAGGCAGAAGGATGAATGTGAAAAAAATTCTGAAAGAAGCAGCCATCTTGTTTGTGATTACCTTGGTTTCAGGACTGCTCCTTGGATTTGCTTATCAGGTGACGAAGACCCCCATTGCTGAACGCCAAGCAAGGGAAAAACGGGAAGCGTACCAGGGGGTATTCCCCGACGCCGCTGATTTTGCGGAGGAAGAGACGCTGAACGCCAAAGTGGGGGAGGCAGAAAGTATTTTGTCAGAAGCCGGCGTGACAGGCGTGGCAGTCAATGAATGTCTGGCGGCGAAGGATGGCTCCGGCCAGGTTCTGGGCTATGTGATGTCCTTAAGCTTTGCTGGCTCCCAAGGGGAAATTACCATGGCTTACGGCTGGGCAATGGACGGATCCACCATGGGAATCGACATTTTACAAAGCAGTGAGACGGCAAACCTAGGTTCTTTGGCGGATGAACCGGAATTTAAAGGCCAGTTTGCCCAGAACACGGAGAAATTCGCGCTGGGAGACAATATTGACCAGATATCAGGAGCCACAGTGACGTCCGATGCGGTGGTAAATGCCGCCAACGGCGGAATGGCCTTTGCGGCGGCCTGTGCGAAGGGAGAGTGAGCCAGATGAAGGATGGTTTGAAACAGGTTTTTAAAGGGATTGTAACGGAGAACCCAGTATTTGTACTGGCCCTTGGCATGTGCCCGACCCTGGCGGTGACGAAATGCGCCATCGACGGAATTGGAATGGGCCTCTCCACCACAGCGGTCCTGATCTTGTCCAATGTGATGATTTCGGCCCTTAGGAAGGTGATACCCGACGGCGTCCGGATGCCGGCCTATATCGTAATTGTGGCGTCTTTCGTGACGGTGGTGGAATTCCTTTTGGAGGCGTATGTGCCATCTTTATATGCCTCGCTGGGCGTGTATATACCTTTGATTGTTGTAAACTGTATTATCCTGGGGCGGGCGGAAGCATATGCTTCCAAAAACAACGTATACCTGTCCTTGTGCGACGGGATTGGAATGGGCCTGGGCTTCACGGTGGCTTTAGGGCTGATCGGCCTTTTCCGGGAACTGGTTGGCGCAGGAACCATGTTTGGAGTCAGCATCTTAAGGAGCAATGCGGCTTTCGCACCGGTGGAAATCTTCGTGAAGTCTCCGGGGGCGTTCCTGGTGGTGGCGGCTTTAGCGGCCCTTCAGAACAAGCTGGGATTAAAGTCAGCGACCAACCGGAAAGGAAAACCGAAATCAGGCTGCAACGGCAACTGCTTAACCTGCAGCGGCTGCCCTTTGGAGGTGGCAAAGGGGGAGGATAAATCATGATTAAGGAACTGTTGTTTATCGCCATCACAGCGGCGCTTTTAAATAATGTGGTACTGAGCCAGTTTTTGGGGCTGTGCTCCTTCCTGGGGGTTTCCACCAATACGAAAACCGCGGCCGGCATGGGCGGCGCGGTATGCTTTGTCATCACCATCGCTTCTGCAGTGGCAAACCTTCTATATGATGGGATTCTAGTGCCTTTCCATTTGGAATATCTCCAGACCATTGTATTTATTCTGGTCATCGCCGCCCTGGTGCAGGTGGTGGAGATGTTCTTAAAAAAATTCATTCCGGCCCTTTACCGGGCGCTTGGTGTGTATCTGCCGCTGATCACCACCAACTGCGCGGTGCTGGGCGTTGCATTGAAAAATGTGCTGAGCAAGTACAATATGGCTCAGAGCGTGGTCTGCGGATTGGGGACAGCCATCGGCTATACCATCGCCATCATTATTTTGGCAGGAATCCGTGAGCGCATTGCCGACAACCCAATCCCGGATTCCATAAAGGGGGCGCCCATTGTGCTGATCACAGCGGCACTCATGTCCATTGCCTTTATGGGATTCGCTGACCTTAAGTTCTGACAGGAGGGAGAAGGATATGGATATCGGTGGAATTATTTCAGCTACCCTGGTGGTAGGAATCACAGGGCTTGTGATCGGGTTCCTTTTGGGGCTGGCCGGTACGTTTTTTGCCGTCAAAGTGGATGAAAAAGAGCAGCAGATCAGAAAATGCCTGCCGGGAAACAACTGCGGCGGCTGCGGATACGCCGGCTGCGATGCCCTGGCCCATGCGATTTTCACAGGGGAAGCCCAGGCCAATGCCTGTCCTGTGGGCGGCCAGGCGGCGGCAGAACAAATTGGGAAAGTGTTGGGCGTGGAAGTCAAGGCGGCAGAGCAGAGGAAAGCGTTTGTCCGGTGCAAAGGAAGCCTGGACTATGCGGTACTCAATGAGAAAGGCCGGAAAATTTGTAAATACGGATGTATAGGCTGCGGGCTTTGCGAGAAGAAATGTAAATTTGACGCCATCCGGGTGGAAAACCATCTGGCAGTGGTGGATGAAGAAAAATGTGTGGGCTGCGGCCAGTGCGCGGAGGCGTGCCCCCGCCATGTGATCTCCCTGGTGCCTAAGCTGGCCGGCCATATCGTGGCCTGTTCCAACCTGGATAAAGGAAAAGAAGCAAAAGCTGTATGCCGGGCCGCCTGTATCAGCTGCGGGGCATGTGCGAAAGTCTGCCTGGCGGGAGCCATTTCCTTGGAAAGCGGAGTTGCCCGCATTGATGAGACAAAATGTACCGGCTGCGGCGCTTGCGCGGAAAAATGCCCCATGAAAGCCATCGTATAACGGGGAATCAGTTGTAGTGGGAGACAGGAAAATGATCCAGAAGGCCCTTTGAATAATGGACTTCATAGTCATCCGTGATAAAAACGGCATAAACATCTTCCAGGCTGTCAATGAGGGCCATGCCCTCTGTGAGGCCCAGGGAAAAACAGGCGGTGCTGAGGGCGTCTCCGTCTGTGGAATGTTCACTTAAAACAGTGACAGAGAGAAGGTTGTTTTCGCAGGGGTATCCTGTGGCCGGGTTTAAAATATGGTGGTAAAACTGCCCGTCTTTTTCAAAGGACCGTTCGTAGATACCGGAGGTGACAACAGACCAGCCGGAAACGGGAACTGTCAGCAAGGGGGTTCCCTGGGAATCAAAAGGTTTTTGGATACCTATATTGAAATCACTGCCGTCAGGTTTTGAACCTACACAGAGGATGTTTCCTCCCAGGTCAATGGTGGCGGAAGCCACTTGGTTTTCCACAAGGAAATCCTTGATTTGGTCGGCAATGTAGCCTTTTGCGATGGCACCTAAGTCCAGCATGGCCTGGTCATCTGAAAAGGAAATTTGATTTCCGTTTACGGATAGCTTTTCATAACCCACATGGGTAAGGGCCTCTGAAATAGAGCCAGGTTCCGGAACCTCAGGGTTTTCGCTGGTGAAATCCCAGAGGGAAGAGCAGGAACCGATGGTGAGGTCAAAAGCCCCGCCGGACAAAACGCTGTAGGAAAGCCCGGTGTTTATGAGATCCAGGGTTTCAGGGGACGCCGTATTTGTATTACGATGGTTCAGGTTATAGATTTCGCTTCCCTCCATGGTGCGGCTGAAAGCCGCTTCGTAATCCCGGCAGAGGGAGAAACATTCCTCAATGAGGGAATCATCGTCCGTACCAAAAAGGGTGATGGTGACAACGGTATTGAGAAAAAAGGAAGTCCTGGAAACACGGGCGCTTTTAGAAGGCTGTCCGCAGGCCCCTGAAACGGAGCAGGAAAAAAGTAGGATTGCCAACAGGAAAATGGCAGGCCGAAAGCTTTTTAAATGAAAAGAAACAGACATAACAGAACCTCCAAATATGAGAAAATCGGAAAAACAACAGATTCAGTATAGCATATTAATTGGAATTGGGAAAGAAAACATAGAGGAAAGGCAAGGGAGGAAGTCAGATGAAAAAGAAGGAACAGCGGTTTCCGGGCGGAGTTCATCCTACGGACGGCTCAGACAAAAAGCTGAGCAAGGATGCCCCCATTGTTTCGTTTGTGCCGGAAATCATTGAGCTGTCGATGTCCCAGTCCGGCGGCAGCCTGTGTGAGCCGCTGGTGGCCGTGGGCGACCATGTAGAGCGGGGGCAGCTTGTGGGGCAGCCAAAGAATTTTACGGCCGTTCGTTTACATGCCAGTGTGAGCGGTACGGTGACGGAGATCCGTACAGAGACAAAAGGCCCCATGGAGGTTCCCCTGCTGGTGATAAAGCCCGATAAAGAGCAGCCGGAAGAACAGGAGAAACCTTATCAGAAAGAATGGGTGTCCATTGACGGGTATTCAAAAGAAGAGCTGGTCTCCATCATGGAAGAAGCCGGAATCACCGGGATGGGCGGAGCCGGATTCCCGGCCCATGTGAAATACAAAACAGACAAACCCATTGAATATATTTTAATCAATGCATGTGAATGTGAAAGCTATCTGACTTGTGATTACCGGATGATGCTGGAGCACGGCATGGAGATCCTAAACGGCGTCCATGCCCTTTTGAAAGCAGGCGGAGCGAAGAAAGCCGTTATCTGCACAGAGGACAACAAACAGGACTGCGCCGAACACTTAAGAAAGCTGATGGAAGGCCAGAAGGCAGCCATCGAGGTTATGGTATTTCCCACAAAATATCCCCAGGGCGGGGAGCGCCAGCTGATACAGGCAGCCACGGGAAAGGAGCTTCGGGCAGGGGGCCTTCCGGCGGATGCCGGGGTGATCGTATCCAATGTCCAGACAGCCAAAGCCATGGCAGATGCAGTATTCGGGGGGATTCCCTGTATCTCCAGATGTATTACGGTGACGGGGCTTGTAAGGAAGCCGGGGAATTTCCTGGTGCCTTTGGGGACGCCCCTCAGGGAGCTTCTGCATAAATGCGGCGGCCCGGCAAAGCTTAATAACAAGGCGGTTCTGGGAGGCCCCATGACGGGAAGCTGTATTGGGCACCAGGTAAAATGCGCGGATTTAACCCAGAGTGTCACTAAGGTCAGCGGTGGCCTGCTGATTCTTTTTAATGAAGGAATGGAAGAGTCGCCCTGTATCCGGTGCGGCTCCTGTATGAAGGTGTGCCCGGCGGGGCTCACACCATGGAAAATAGATTTTGCCCTGCGAAAAGGCGACATTGACCTTTGCCACAAACTCTACGCCACAGAATGTATCGGCTGCGGCTGCTGTTCATATGTGTGCCCCGCCAGAAGGGAGCTTTCCCCAAATACGGTGAAAGCCAGAAATGATGTGCGGGCAATGCTCAGGGAAAGGGGGACGAAATAAATGGGCAAGACTTATCTGAATCCTCATATACGAACCCCGAAGACCACGAAAACCATCATGCGGGATGTGTGTGTTTCCCTGCTTCCTGCGTTTATCGGCGCAGTTTACTTTTTCGGCGTGGGAGCTTTTTTCCTGACCCTGGCCTGTGTGGCGTCCTGCGTTGTCCTGGAATATTTATGGCAGAAGCTTAACCATATTCCAGTTGTCTTTGATTATAGCGCAGTGGTGACAGGAATGCTTCTGGCCTTTAATCTGACCTCAAATACGCCGGTCTGGGTGGCGGTACTGGCTTCGGCATTTTCCATTATTGTAGTAAAACAGTGCTTTGGCGGTATTGGGAGCAACTTTGCCAATCCGGCTTTGATGGGGCGGCTGTTTGTGATGGTGGTATATCCGGCAAAGATCATGAGCTATGTGACGCCGGGGCCGGATGCAGTCTCTACGGCGACGGTGCTGTCCATGGCAAAGCACGGGGAAGAGATCACCTACAGTATCTGGGATATGTTTATGGGACGGATTCCAGGGGCCCTTGGAGAAACAAGCGCCTTTCTTCTGCTTCTTGGTTTTGCTTTCCTGGTTATAAGGAAGGATCTGGACTGGCTGATCACGGTGGTATTTGCAGCGGTGGTGGTGGCGGTGACGTCCATTGCCGGCCATAATCCCCTGGTTTCCCTTTTTGGGGGAGGATTGATTCTGGGCGGCTGTTATATGCTGACGGACTATACGCTGAGTTCATCCAGGAGCAAGGTGCTTTTTGGGGCGGCGGCAGGCATTGTGACGGCCCTGATCCGAATTTTCAGCCCCACCTACCCGGAGGGTGTGTGCTTTGGTATTTTGACGGTAAACGTACTGTCTTATTTCATAGAATTGTTTGTGAAGCCCCACATTTATGGTGTGGCGCAAAAGAAAAAAGCGGAGGAATAGAGTATGGAGACAGAAAATAGATACCGTGGTGTGGCCACATTGATCGTTGTCCTCTTTATTGCATTTTTTGTGGTATTGGAAACAAAGCTTTTGGCAGGCGGCAGCCAGGCGGAAAGCCCCCTGGGGGCCAATGGCTATAATGCGGGGGAATATATAGGGACAGGCAATGGAAATAATGGGGAAATTAAAGTAAAGGTGACATTTTCCGATACGGAAATTGTGTCCGTGGAAGTGGTGGAGCATGGAGAGAGCGCCGGTATCTGTGAACCGGCCATTGAACAGCTGCCGGAGCAGATTATAAACGCCCAGTCATTTAAGGTGGATGCGGTCAGCGGGGCGACCATGACTTCCAACGGGGTTATGCAGGCAGTGAAAGATGCCATGGGACAGGCGGCAAAATAGGAGGGATAAAAGAATGAAAGCAAAATATCCGGTGGAACCCTTTGCCATAGCCTTTATTATGTTTACTTCTACCATGAAAGAGGCAGTCCTGGTGGGAATCCTCCTCATAGCAGCGGCATGTATCGGCTGTGTGCTTCGCAGTGTGCCGGTCAGCGGCGGGAGATGGACCAATTCTATTATAAGCGGCCTTTTGACTGTGGCGGCGATTTTTGGATCCTTTGTTTATATCGGTATTTCCTGTACCATACTTCAGATGATAGGAATCGGCCTTTTGGGGCTTTTTATGGCCCGCTACGTGTTTTTGATGGGCGGAAAAGAGTCTGAGGATGATCTGGTGAGACAGGGGGCTGTAGCGTATGGAATGTTGATGCTGGCGGCTTACCTGCGTGAGCTATTGGGAAGCGGAATGGTTTTTGGCGCGGTGGTTACAGAGGGGGCAGTGATTTCAGAAGCTTATTTTAAACCTGCTTTCGGCTTTATCCTGGCAGGTCTTGGCCTTGGCCTTACCAACAGGATTTTGAAATGCGGCGACGAGGATGAAAGCCTCTGGACCCTGGCGCCCATGACCGTGCTTTATTCTCCTTTCATTTTAGGCGATGTGCCTGAGTATATCGGAGGGCTTGTGGGAACGGCCATTGCGCTCCTGGCTTTTGTGGCCGTGCGTCAGAGGCTTCGGTTTTCTTCCCCCCTCAAATACATGAGCCAGGTTCCGGTGCACATGCTGACTATGGGGTTTATTTATATGATTATGAGTGTGCTGTAAAAGATGAAGAAATTTAAAAAGTGGGATATCTGGCTGATGGCCGCCATACTTTTAATAGCCCTTGGTTCCTGGATTTACCTCCGTTTTTCCAGGGACGAAGGCGCTTTTGCGGTGGTTGCGGTGGACAGGGAGGTGATAGCGCGCTATTCCCTGTCCCAGCCTTTTTCACTGGAAATTGAGTCCCCCGGAGGGTCGAATTTGCTGGTGATTGAAAAGGGGACGGCAAAAGTCACTGAAGCCGACTGCCCAGATAAGCTTTGTGTAAACCAGAAAGCCATCCGCTTCCAGGGGGAAAGTATCATCTGCCTGCCCCACCGGCTGGAAATACGCATTGAAGGCGGGGAGGAAAGCGGCGTGGATGCGGTGGCACAGTAGAAAACGGTTTGCCTGTTGAATTGCTACAGGGACATCGCAGAAGGAAACAATATATGAATACAAAAAAAACAGCCCGTTACGGGCTTTTAATCGCTCTGGCATTTATATTCAGCTACATTGAAAGCGTGATTGCGGCGCCGGTGCCAGTGCCGGGAATTAAGCTGGGGCTGGCAAATGTGGTGGTAGTGGCGGCCCTTTACCGGATGGGAAGCGGGGCGGCCCTGGTTGTTTCGGTAGTCCGGGTGATGCTTGCCGGCCTCACCTTCCATAATACACTGATGATGGTGTACAGCCTGGCGGGATGTACGCTGAGCCTGCTTGCGATGGTCCTGTTAAAGAAAACGAAACGTTTTGGCACAGTGGGAATCAGTGTGGCTGGAGGGGTTATGCACAATCTGGGACAGCTTATGGTGGCGGCTGTGATTTTGGAAACATCGGCTCTGGCGTATTATTTTCCAGCGCTTTTAGTATCTGGCTGCATTGCGGGATGTGTCATTGGCATAGCCGGAGGGGAAGTGGTAAAAAGACTGCCCCCTTCTTTTTTATAGCTTCCCAAAACAGGTATGGCCATGGCTGTGGGATCAGGAGGGATAACTGCAATGAGTAGTATAAAACTAATTCCAGCCTATCATCATCCAAAAGAGGTAGGCATATTATTTTCAGAATATACAGATATGCTGGTTTCCGGCGACAGCTCCTTTCAGAAATATCTTGATATCCAACACTACGATGAAGAAATAGGACATCTGGAAGAGAAATACGGGACTCCCTGCGGCAGACTCTATTTAGCATATTGCGGCGGAGAATTGGCAGGATGTATAGGGCTGAGGAAGATTGATGAAAAAAACTGTGAAATGAAACGCCTTTATGTGAGGCCGCAGTTTCGGGGAAGGCAGATAGGGAATCGGCTGATTTCAAAAATCATAACCGATGCGAAGGAAATCGGCTATTCCCATATGCTGCTGGATACACTCCCTTTTTTGAAAAATGCAATCTACCTGTATAAGAAATATGGATTTTATGAGATAGAAAGCTACAATGACAGCCCGATGGAGACTTCTATTTATATGAAATTGGATTTGTAAAGTGCTGCAGAAAAAGCGAGTATGTCCTTGTCAACCGGCGGTGTCTTATGTTATGATACCACAAGAGTGGGATGGATGGTCGCGGCTGCGCCGTAATGGCGGCAGACGAGGAAAGTCCGGGCTTCACAGGGCAGGATGCCGGATAACATCCGGTGGAGGCGACTCCAAGGACAGTGCAACAGAAATGTACCGCCGGCTTCGGGCCGGTAAGGTTGGAAGGGCAGTGTAAGAGACTACCGCCCTCCTGGTAACAGGAGGGGCATATGTAAACCCCATCCGAAGCAAGACCGAACAGAAAGCATAAGGCGGCCCGCCTGCTTTCGGGTAGGTTGCTGGAGCCTGCCGGCGACGGCAGGCCTAGATAGATGACCATTCACGACAGAACCCGGCTTATAGTCCTGCTCGAAAAAAGAGTTCCCTGTGGGGGACTCTTTTAGTATTTTGCATGTGCCCCCTGGAAGAATTTATGGGAAGTCTGGAAAAATGAGGTTACAAGTCATGGAAATCTGTGATATACTATCACGGTGGGAGGACGGGTTATGAGACGAATTGCAAAGTTTGAGAAAGTAAGCCCCAGCCAGTTTGAAAAGGATTTTCTGGATACCTTTGGGGATGGAAAAAAGGAAGAATGCCGTATTGCCTATGAGCAGGTTTCCATTCCGCGGCGGGCGACGACGGGTTCCGCCGGATACGATTTTATTACCCCGGTGCCTGTTGTCCTGAAACCGGGAGAGTCGGCAAAAGTGCCTACGGGCATCCGGGTTTCCATGGAAGAGGGATGGGTTTTACAGATTTATCCCAGAAGCGGCCTGGGTTTCAAGTACAGGCTTCAGTTGAACAATACAGTTGGGATTATTGACAGTGATTATTACTATTCTGATAATGAAGGCCACATTTTTATTAAAGTCACCAACGACGGCCGTGAGGGGAAGACTGTCAGCCTGGATGCAGGAAACGGATTTGCCCAGGGGATTTTTACGGAATTTGGAATTACAGAAGATGACAATGCACAAACCTCCAGAAATGGCGGGTTTGGAAGTACTGGACTATAGATGATATAAGAAAAGAAGAGGAATAAAACAGGAGAAAAGAGGAGAGTTTATGAGCGAATATGTGATTATGACAGATTCTTCCTGTGATCTGCCGGAGGATTATATCAGGGAGAGAAACCTGGACGTGCTGAATTTGTTCTACAATCTGGACGGGGAAATTTATGGAGGGGATAAACAGCTTGAAATCGGGGAATTCTATAGCAGAATGAGAAATGGAAGTATGCCGACTACTATGGCGGTAAACCCGGAAGATGTGGCGGCGGCCATGAAAAAGCGTTTGGATGAAGGAAAAGATATTTTATTCATTGGGTTTTCTTCTGGATTAAGCGGAAGCTGCCAGAATGAGATGCTGGCGGCGTCTGAGATGAGGGAAGCTTATCCCGGCAGGAAAATCGTGGTGGTGGATTCTCTTTGCGCCTCCATGGGACAGGGGCTTTTTGTACACCGCGCTTTAAAGCTCCGGGAGGCAGGAGCCAGCCTGGAGGAAAATGCCGGATGGCTGGAGGAGCATAAGCTGAACTTTTGCCACCAGTTTACGGTGGATGACCTGAACCACCTCCACAGGGGAGGCCGGGTGTCAAAGGCTACGGCGGTTCTTGGAACGTTGATCAATGTAAAGCCGGTGCTCCATGTGGATGATGAGGGGAAGCTGATTCCCCTGCGCAATGTGCGGGGGCGAAAAAAATCCCTGCAGGCCCTGGTGGAAAATATGGCCCAGACCATAAAAGGCTTTGAGGATGACAATGAAGAAATCTTTATTAGCCATGGGGATTGTTTTGAGGACGCAAAGTATGTGGCAAAGCTGGTGGAAGAGCGGTTTGGCCCTAAAACATTTTATTTCAGCCATGTTGGGGCTGTGATTGGGGCACATTCTGGTCCAGGTACGGTGGCGTTGTTTTACCTTGGATGTAAACGGTAGGATATTATGGGAATAAAAAGAAAACAAATAGTTATTACGGTTTTTTGCCTTATTTCCCTGTTTCTGGCAGCATGTGGAAAACAAACAGATACGGCTGCTTATGTGGAACAGGGAATGGAAGCGCTGGCAGCGGGGGATCTTGCCGGGGCAAAAACGGCGCTTACAGAGGCACAGAAGCTCTCCCCGGATGAACCGCGTATCCTCCGGTCCTGGGGAATTGTTTTTTATCAGGAGGAGGATTACCCACAGGCGATTACCTATTTTTCTGAAGCGCTGTCGGCGCTTGGGGAAAGGGGAGAAGAAGAGGAAAAAAGTGTCAGGGAGGATATCCTCCGTTATAAAGCGGAGGCGGAAACAAAAGCCGGGAATTACGAAAATGCAGAGGCAGATTACGACCTGCTGATTTCCCTGGATGATGAATATGTGGAACATTATTTACTTCGGGGTAAAATCAGGGCAGAGCTTGGAAACATTGCGGGAGCTGCGGAGGATTTCCGGACGGTTTTAGCGATGGCGCCTGGAAATCTGGAATATTGTGAAGACATGTATTTGACTTTGGCTGAAAAAGGGGAATTAGAAACGGGAATGGAGTTTTTGGATGTGATCCTGTCTTCTAGCCCCCAGACAGAAGAAGAGAAAAGCCGGTATGCAGCCGCATGTCTGGAAAAGTCTGTATTTCAGATAAAGAATAGATTGTATGACCAGGCGCTTTCTACGGTTCGGAAAGGGATTTCCATGGCGACAGAGCCTGTGCTCAAGGAACTCCGTTATGAGGAAGCAGTCTGCCATGAACAGCTGAGGGACTTTAAGACAGCCCTTGAGTGTTTTGTGGCTTACAGGGATATCTACGGGACAGAGGAGGCGGTGGAACATGAAATTGCCTTTCTTAAGACTCGCGTAAATGTGACGGAATATGTTGTGGAACCGGAAGCCGCCGGTACGCCACGGGAGCATACTGACACAGCCAGCCATGGGGAACCTGCAGAAGTGGCAGTAGAAGGAAATGAGACAGAGCCAGAGGCCGGCGACGATATAGGGCCGGGGAATGAAGACGAAGGTTTATGATAGAGATCAGAGAAGAAACAGAACGTGTTATTCTGGTGGGAATCAGCGCCGGTGACGGAGGGGAAGCAGAAGAATCTTTAAAAGAGCTTGCGGAGCTTGCAAAGACTGCCGGAGCCTGGCCGGTGGGAAAACTGATTCAAAAACGGGAAGCCGCCCACCCGGCCACTTATCTGGGGACAGGAAAGCTTGCGGAGCTTTTGGAGCTGGCAGAGGAGACAGAGGCGGCGGCGATCCTCTGTGATGACGAGCTGTCCCCCGCCCAGTTTAAAAACCTGGAGCGTTTTCTGGATAAAAAGATTATGGACCGTACCATGGTAATCCTGGACATTTTTGCTTCCAGGGCTTCCACCAGCGAAGGAAAAATCCAGGTGGAATTGGCACAGCTTCGTTACCGTGCAGCAAAACTGACAGGTTTAGGGGTATCTCTTTCCCGTCTGGGCGGCGGAATCGGAACCAGGGGGCCGGGAGAAAAGAAGCTGGAAGTGGACAAACGGCGGATTCATGAAAGGATTTCCGTATTAAAGGAAGAACTTTCACAGGTAAAACGCCACAGGGAAGTCACCAGAAGGAGACGGGAGAGAAATCATAAGGCCGTGGCGGCCATTGTAGGCTATACGAATGCAGGAAAATCTACGCTGTTAAATGCCCTCACCGGGGCTGGTGTGCTTTCTGAAGATAAATTGTTTGCGACCCTTGACCCCACCACCAGAGAGCTTCTTTTACCTGATGGGGAATCTATTCTTCTGACAGATACGGTCGGGTTCATTCAGAAACTGCCCCATCATCTGGTGGAGGCGTTTAAAAGTACCCTGGAAGAGGCGCGGTATGCAGATTTTATCCTGCATGTGGTGGATGCCGCAAACTCTGCCATGGAGCTTCAAATGTACACGGTATATGAGACATTAAGGAAGCTGGAAGCCATGGGAAAGCCCGTGATTACCTTGTTTAATAAAGCAGATTTATTTGAAGAAACGCCTCTGCTCCGGGACTTTGCAGCTGATGAGACATTATGCATTTCTGCAAAAACCGGACAAGGCCTGGATAGCCTGAAAGAGATTTTGGCGCAGAAGCTGAAAGAACAGAAAATTTACCTGGAACGCCTGTACCCTTATTCGGAAGTAGGGAAAATCCAGCTGATCAGGATATATGGACAGCTTCTTTCTGAAGACTACAGGGAAGATGGCATTGCAGTGTCTGGCTACGTGCCTCCAGAGCTTTTGGGAAAACTGTGAGAAACATGGCAGCTTCCAGGAAGTGGAAAGAGGCAGGTCGTGCCAGGAATAATGAAAAAAGACAGGTTATGAGAAAACGAAAAGGTAGCAGGAAGGAGCCTACATGAGCTATGCGGACAAAATTTTTATAGATACCTGCAGGGATATTCTGGAAAATGGCGTTTGGGACACCGACTGTGAGGTGCGGCCCAGATGGGAGGATGGGACGCCGGCCCATACGGTAAAGAAATTCGGGGTGGTGAACCGGTATGACCTTTCCAAGGAATTTCCAATTATTACGGTTAGAAGAAGCGCTTTTAAAGGGGCCATTGACGAAATGCTCTGGATTTGGCAAAAAAAGTCCAACAGGGTGGCAGACCTTAACAGCCATGTATGGGACTCCTGGACAGATGAAAACGGTACCATTGGAAAAGCATATGGATACCAGCTGGGAGTCAGGCACATATATAAGGAAGGAATGTTTGACCAGGTGGATCGGGTGCTTTATGACCTGAAGCATAATCCGGCCAGCCGGAGGATTCTTACCAACATTTATAACCATCAGGATCTGCATGAAATGATGCTTTACCCCTGTGCCTACAGTATGACGTTCAATGTATCGGGCGATAAACTTAACGGGATATTAAATCAGCGTTCCCAAGACATGCTGACAGCCAACAACTGGAATACGCTGCAGTACGCCGTTCTTCTTTGTATGTTTGCCCAGGTGTCGGGGCTAAAACCGGGAGAGCTTGTCCATGTCATCGCCGATGCCCATATTTATGACAGGCATATTCCTATGGTGGAGGAACTTTTGAAAAGGGAGCCATACGAAGCGCCAGAATTTGTGGTTGATTCTTCTGTTACAGATTTTTATAAATTTACGGTAGATAGTTTTGCCCTTAAGAATTATCGGTATCATCCCTTTTCAGAGCGGATTCCGGTGGCGGTTTAAGGAGGGGTGTCATGGAAATCATTGTGGCGGCTGCAGAGAACTGGGCCATTGGGAAAGACGGGGATTTGCTGTGGCACATCCCTGAAGATATGAAATTTTTCCGGCAGGCTACCACGGGGAACGTGGTGGTTATGGGACGGAAAACACTGGACAGTTTTCCAGGAGGGAAGCCTTTAAAAAACCGGATCAATTTGGTTCTGACAAAAAACCGGGGATTTTTCAGGGAGGGGACGCTGACTGCCGGAAGTGTGGATGAGGCGCTGGAGATTTTAAAAGATTATGGCTCTAAGAAGGTTTTTATTGCCGGAGGGGGCCGTATATACCAGGAATTCCTTCCGTTTTGCCATACAGCTTATGTAACGCGGATCTACAAGGGGTTTGAAGCGGATACATTCTTTCCGAATCTGGATGCGGATCCGGAATGGGAGCTGTCATTTGTAGGAGAACGGATGGAACATGAGGGGCTTGCTTTTGCTTTTACCACATATAAAAGGAAGTAAAGGTTTTTAATGATGGTATCTGATTTTTGCAGTGTATTCTGAAAGAAACCCTGGGTGGGGCTATTTCACTGCAGAAATACAAAGATATATGGTGATATTATTATTTAATGAGGAAAGGATGATGCGTCATGAAAAAGTATGTATGTGAGCCTTGCGGCTATGTGTATGACCCTGAGGTGGGAGATCCAGACAGCGGGATCCCTGCAGGCACCGCTTTTGAAGACCTTCCGGAAGACTGGGTATGCCCCGTCTGTGGAGTGGGGAAAGATTCTTTTTCAGAGGAATAAAAGAAATGGCCGGGAGAGCATCCCGGCTGTTTTTTTGCCATAATGAGGAAGAACGAATGTTCTGAAAGTTCTTGCTATCTGCAAATGTATGTGCTATAATAAAAAAACAAACATACATTCGTGATATGGAGACTCAGATGGAAATTGGAAAGAACATCATAGGACTACAGGAAAAGCTGCGGATTTTATCGGATGCAGCAAAATATGACGTGGCATGCACCTCCAGCGGCGTGGATCGGAAGGGGGCTGGGGGAGCCATTGGAAATTCGGTGGCAGCGGGAATCTGCCATAGTTTTGCAGCAGACGGCCGTTGTATTTCCCTCCTTAAAATCCTTTTGACAAACCATTGCATTTACGATTGTAAATATTGTCTCAACAGGCGTTCCAACGACGTGGAACGGACGGCTTTTACGCCGGATGAGGTGTGCAGCCTGACCATAGAATTTTATCGGAGAAATTATATCGAGGGTTTGTTTTTAAGCTCTGGAGTATTTCCTTCGCCCAATGAAACCATGGAGCGGATTTATGAAATTTTGTACAAGCTGCGGAAAGTTTACCAGTTCCGGGGATATATTCATATCAAAGCGATTCCGGGAGCTGACGAAACAATCCTGGATGAAGTGGGGCTTTTGGCGGATCGCATGAGTGTTAATCTGGAACTGCCGACGGCCGACAGCCTCCGGGCGCTGGCGCCCCACAAAAGCAGGGACAGCATTTTAAAACCCATGAGCCGTATTCAGAAAAAAATTGTGGAATCCAGACAATCTATGGGGCAAACGGCCAGACTGGAAAGGGCCTGGGGGGTAAAAAGCCTTTCCAGCGGGCTGTTCCGGGAGGAAAGTTATCAGAAAAGGCTGGAGGCAGAAAAAGACGGGGCGCCTCTGTTTGTGGCAGAGAGGGGGGCTGGATTGCCCTCTGTCCGGCGTAGGCAGGATATCCGAACTTTTGTGCCGGCAGGGCAGAGTACGCAGATGATCGTGGGAGCCACTTCCGAGAGTGATTATCATATGATGATGGTGACACAGGCTTTGTACCGCCAGTATGATTTGAAAAGGGTGTTTTTTTCAGCCTATATCGGTCTGAATGATGACAGCGCCCTTCCGGCCCCGGGGACACCTCCGCCTTTGCTGAGAGAGCACAGGCTTTACCAGGCGGACTGGCTGCTGCGGTTTTACGGCTTTCGGGCGGAAGAGCTGCTGTCTGAGGAAGCTCCAAATTTCAACGTGCTCCTTGACCCTAAATGTGACTGGGCAGTCCGTCATTTGGAGTATTTTCCGGTGGAGGTCATGAGCGCTGATTACGAAATGCTTCTTCGGGTGCCGGGAATCGGGGCAAAGTCAGCCAGAAGGATTTATAATGCCCGCAGGTTTGGACGGCTGGATTTTCCAGATTTAAAACGGCTGGGGGTGGTTTTGAAGCGCGCCCATTATTTTATTACTTTGGGGGGGCGGCAGATGTTTCCTGTGAGCCTGGAAGAAAACAGGATTACGGCTGGGCTGATCAGTGATAACCGGAAGAAAAACTGGAAGCTGACCCATGAAGAAAACTATAGGCAGCTGAATCTTTTTGACGATATGAAGCTGGAAGCGGCGCCGGAGATAGAAGACTTTAAAAAGGCGGCCGGGGGCCAGTTATGATTATAAAAGTTACTCAAGAAAGGAGAAAACTGTTCAGACTATGAAAGGCTTTTTATGTGAAGATTCTCTGGAGGGGATCTTTACAGGAATTTATGATGCGTGGGATTCCGGGCTGGGACATGAGAATGTGAAGCTTTTTATGAAAGGGCAGTATGAACCGGAATTTTTTTGGGAATATGAGGATGTTGCGCCAGATGCCGAAAAGTCGGAAAAGGTGGCCCGCTCTATCCGAAGAAAAATATCAGGCGAGGCTTTCCGGGTGGTTTACCGGGCGGCCCTCTCTGCCAGGGAAGAACGTGCAGACGTTATCTACCGTTTTTTGATTGAGGGATTTTGCCATGGAGGGGTGGCTTTACGGCTTTTACAGAAAAAGGCGGTGGCGGATGTTTTTGAATTGTCCAGAAAAGTGGCCAATGAGGCCCATCAGTATTTGGAGTTTATCCGTTTTGAACAGCTTAAAAACGGTGTTTTGTTTTCTGCTATTTCGCCAAGAAGCCGGGTCATTACCCTGGTGGCGCCGCACTTTGCCGACCGTTTCCCTGGGGAAAACTGGGTGATTTATGATGATGTCAGAGAAGAAGCGGCCATTCATATGGCAGGAGAAGAATGGGTGGTGGCGGAATTTCCAAAAGCCCAGGCGGATGCATTTTTAGAAGACCAGGGGGAGGCGGATGGATACGTGGATTTATGGAAGGTGTTTTTTCATACTATTAGTATCAAAGAACGGGAAAATCCAGACTGCCAGAGGAATTTCCTGCCGCTTTGGTACAGAAAACATATGACGGAATTTTTGTGAATATCCGGGCGGGAAATGGAATTTTGATGTGGCAGTGGCAGGTATGTCCTTGTCAGACGGCGGTATCTTCCGGCATTTGAATCCATATAGTAAAACAGGGCAATTTATGGTATAGTAATTGCAGGCATTACATTTTAGAAAAGGAGAGAGTAATGGACAAAAAAGAAATTGTGAAGCATGTGGATCATACTCTCCTGTCTCAGACAGCGACATGGGAAGAAATCCAGGTTATTTGTGACGATGCAGTTGCGTATGGGGCGGCATCGGTCTGCATCCCGCCTTCCTATGTGAAACGGGCAAAAGAATATCTGGGAGACAGGATGGCAGTCTGTACGGTAATCGGTTTTCCAAATGGGTACAATACGACGGCAGTTAAGGTTTTTGAGACAAAAGAGGCACTGCGGGAAGGCGCGGACGAGATTGATATGGTGGTAAATCTTGGGGATGTCCGCATGGGTGAATTTGACAAGGTTACAGAGGAGATTAAAGCATTAAAGGACACATGCGGGAAGAAAATCCTGAAGGTGATTATTGAAACCTGCCTTTTGACCAAAGAGGAAAAGGTGGCCCTTTGTAAGTCGGTGACAGAAGCCGGTGCAGACTATATCAAGACTTCCACCGGATTTTCAACAGCAGGGGCTACTTTTGCAGATGTGGAACTTTTTGCTGCCCATGTGGGGGCGGAGGTAAAGATCAAAGCGGCCGGGGGGATCGGTTCTTTTGAGGAGGCGGAAAAGTTTGTCAGCCTGGGAGCGGACAGGCTTGGAACCAGCCGCCTGGTAAAGATTATGAAAACGGAAGGCTGAAAAACTTTTAAGGAAAGCGAGGGCTGCAGTATGGAAATGGGTTTCGGGTACGATGGGATAAAAGCAGTGGATCCTGCCAAAATCAGGAGTATGATTGCCATGGCAAAGGAGCAGCTTGCCTTGGCGTATGCGCCTTATTCGGGATTTTATGTGGCTGCAGCCCTTTTATGCAGGGATGGAAGTATATATACTGGCTGCAATGTTGAGAATGCCTCCTATCCGGCTGGAAACTGTGCAGAAAGGACGGCAGTTTTTAAAGCGGTCAGCGAAGGCAGACGGGAATTTTCTTGTATTGTCATTATAGGGGGAGACGCCGGAAAAGTGGAGACATACTGTCCTCCCTGCGGCATTTGCCGCCAGGTGCTGAGGGAATTTTGCCGCCCCTCGGAATTTCTGGTGATCCTGGCCAAATCTGAGGAAAATTACCAGGTGTTTTCTCTGGAAGAGCTGCTTCCTGAAAGCTTCGGGCCAGAATCTTTGGGTGAATGATGTTTTGAGAAAAGAAGCGGTTGAGATTTTTTTCGCAGGATGTTAATATAATAAAAAATACTTGATGGAGGAAATAAAGAAATGAAAGAGGCGCTCGTAGAGCAGATTAAAGGTACGGATAATCTGTTTGAAAAACCTAAGAAAATACTGCAGGGAAGGATGGGGGGATTCCCCGTCTATGTAAGACAAGGGATTGACGGCACTGCTCTCTGGAAAGTGGCGGTATATGCCAAAGAGGGAAGCACGGCTCCGACGGATTCGATGGAGAGTTTCTTTAGTGAACTGCGCCAGACGGTTAAAAAAGTTACAAAAACCACCTATGATGGAAAAAAACTGGAAATTATTGTGGGAAATTCTGGAAAAGTTGGTATGCAGATCAGGCAGATTCTTGATGGGGTCTACTCTTACCTTTCCCGGAATGGCTATGTGCCCTGCTGCGGCTGCTGCGGAAATGAGGTTCCTGTTACTCTTTCCAGTATTAACAATGAGATGGATTTCCTGTGCGACAGTTGTTACAATGGGCTGTGTAACTCTCTGGAGAGCAATAAACAGCAGCTTGCGGCCCAAAAAGGAAATATTGTGACTGGTATCGTAGGCGCGCTTTTGGGCGCTCTGCTGGGCGGTGTCCTTTGGGTGGTGGTTTATCAGCTTGGTTACATAGCGGGTATTGCAGGGCTGGTGGTGGCCGTATGCGCCCTGAAAGGGTATGAGAAATTTGGCGGCCGGATCAATGTGGCCGGGATCGTTATTTCTCTGGTTATTGTGACTGCGGTGATTTATGTTGCCCACAATATTGGGATTGCCATAGAGATCAAAAAGGGCTTGGAAGAGTACTGGGGAATTGATTGCACGATTACTGATGCGTTCCGCTCGATTCCAGATTCCCTGGCAGATTCAGAGTTTAGCGCTGTCTACTGGAAAGATTTGATTATTGGATATGCGCTGACGGCAGTCGCCAGCTTTGCAACGGTGAAAGCCATGCTCCAGGCTGGTACGGGAAGTTACAAGACAGGGCGTTATTAAATAGAAATGGAAATAGAAGGAAACAGCCAGCTGTAGTTAAGCAGCCGGCTGTTTTGTCATATAAGATTCTGGCGCGGAAAGTCTTATCCGGCCGCAGTACATTTTTTCGGTTGTTTTTGACAAGGGAAAATGAGTATGATAGACTTATACTAAGTGAAATTTTACAAGGATATTTGAGGTGGCGCTGTGGATAAATATGAACTGAACATTAAAGAAGATAAGATTAAGAAGCATGTGGAGAAAAAAGATTATGCTGCAGCAGCGAAGATTGCGGATACGATTGACTGGAGCAAGATTAAAAATCTCAAAATGTTGACGTTGGTTTCCCAGGTATATGAAAAAAACAAGAATTATACAGAAGCAAAAAATATCCTTTTATTTGCGTATGAGCGTGTACCGGTGGGCCGTCGGATGCTTTACAAACTGACAGAACTCTGTGTCAAAGCGGGAAATCATGACGAGGCGGAAGCTTATTTTGAGGAGTTCCAGAAGATTGCTCCCAATGATATCGGGAAGCTTCTTCTGGCATACCAAATCGAAGCGGCCAAAGGCGGCGAGACGGAGAAACTGATTACGATTCTGGAACTGTACCGGAAAAATGAATTTGAGGAAAAATGGGCATATGAATTGGCCTATCTTTATCATAAGGCCGGACGGGTAAAAGACTGTGTACAGCTTTGCAATGAGATTATTTTGTGGTTCAGTGTGGGGACTTATGTGGATAAAGCCCTGAATTTGAAGATGCAATATGAACCGCTTACTCCCACACAGCAGGAAAAGCTGGTAAATAAAAAGAAGTTTGAGGCACGTGTCCGGGCGGTGGAACGTGAGTTTGAAACCAGGTATTCCCAGGGGATTATGGACGGCGAGGACATGGCCGTAGAAAGACGGCGGGAAGAGGAGCAGATACAGGAAGTAGCCTTGACCAGGGAGGATACAGCTGGAGAGCCGCTTCGCGTTGTGGAGGAACCGGTTACAGCGGAGGAGCCGGTTTATCTTGAAGAGGAGCAGAACCAAGAGGAAGCTGTTTATGTTTCCGAAGGGGCGGTTTTAAAAGACCGTCTTCATTTTGAGGAAGAACCGGAGAGGGCAGGATACCCGTATGTTTTAGAAGAGTCTTTAAATGAGGGGCCGCACATTTCAGAGCAGGATTTTTCCGTAGAGCCTGCCGGACAGGAGGGGAAAAGGGCAGAAGAAATGCCAGAAGAGGAATCTGATCAACAGGGACTTACCGGAGAACTCTACCATATGCAGGCAGACTTGGCCCAGGCAATCCGTGAGGCGGAAAAAGAAAGCTGGCTTCCCAATGAGCAGCAATCCGAAGCGCCGGAAGAAATGCTGGGACAGACAAAAGAAGTTGTAGGGAAGGTAAAAGAGGCTTTGAAACCGGAACCTGAAAAGGAGCTGGGGCAGACGGACGAGTTTTTCAATGAAGTATCGGCAGCTCTCGGGAAAAAGATAGTAGCGATGAAAATAAAGTCTGCAGAAGAAGAATCCGCAGTGGGGAGAGAAGGATCCGCGGCATCGGAAAAAAGACCGGTGATGGAAGAAGTGAAGCCCGAAGCTGTGGAAAGAGAACCTGTGACGGAGGAAGTGAAGCTTGCGGCGGCGGAAAAAGAACCTGTGACGGAGGAAGTGAAGCCCGAAGCTGTGGAAAGAGAACTGGTGGTGGAAAAAGAGAAGGCTGCAGAGCCGGATGAAAGGCCGGCGGAGAGGCAGACGGCAGCAGAAAAGGGGCTGGAAATATCAGATGTCGAAGGGCTGGAAGATCCGGATATGGAAGCCAGCGATTTTGAAATTACCTGCGTAGTGGTTGAAGCGGAGCCGGGAGCGGAAAGAATTCCTTTTGCAGTGGAAAAATTGAAAAAAACCCATGAGGTTTTGGGAAGCGCTGCCACACAGGTGGCGAAAATATCAGGTGAGAAGCTAAGCGCAAAAGGGGTGCACAATACTTTTATGCGTTTGGCGGGAAGAGATTTGATCGTGGATAACGCGGCGGATTTAAGTCCTGAAGCGGCAGCGGAGCTGGCGGAAGAAATCAATCAGCCATTTGTATCGTTGGTGATTATTCTGGTGGATTCTTCGGAGCGGATGGATAAACTTCTGATTGATAATCCAGAATTGGACAGACTTTGTGTATATTTGGAGGAAGGCAGCCAGATGGAGGTGGATGAGTTCGTAGCCTGTGCCAATGAATATGCCAAAGAAGAGGAATGTGTTATCGAAGAAATGGCAAATCTGGCAATTTATGCGGCGGCGGAGAGACTTAGGAATAACGGGACAGAGCTTACGGAAGAAGCGGCCAGAAAGCTGGTGGATGAAGCCATTGACAAGGCGGAACACAGAGGGATTAAAGGATTGTTTGGATCAAAATATGATAAAGGCGGCTATTTGATTTTAAAGGAACAGTTTTTTAAAAATATATAATTCTGGTTTCAGAAATAAGTAGCATGAAGAAAAGGGAGAACAGAGACGATGAAAAAACCGGCGCTTGTGATCATGGCGGCAGGAATGGGAAGCCGTTATGGCGGATTAAAACAAATTGATCCGGTGGATGAATACGGAAATATCATTATGGATTTTTCTGTTTACGATGCAAAGCAGGCAGGCTTTGAAAAAGTGGTTTTTGTTATCAAAAAGGAAAATGAGGCTGATTTTAAAGAAGCTGTGGGCCGTCGGATTGAACGGCAGATGGAAGTTGCCTATGTATTCCAGGATTTGTACCATGTCCCGTCTGGCTTTACGGTTCCGGCAGGGCGGGTGAAGCCCTGGGGGACGGCCCATGCCATTTTAAGCTGTGGGGAAGTTGTCGATGGTTCTTTTGCCGTGATCAACGCGGATGATTTTTACGGGCGGGAAGCTTTTAAGGTGATCTATGACTACTTGGTAAGTCATGAGGATGATGATAAATACCGTTTTGCCATGGTGGGGTATCAGGTTGAAAACACTTTGACAGAAAATGGTTTTGTGGCCAGAGGTGTTTGTGAAATCAATGAAGAGGGACAGCTTTCTGCCGTCACGGAGCGGATCAAAATTGAACGGAGAGGAAAGGAAATTATATACGAGGAAGAAGGGGAAGGGACGGCGGTGATTCCAGAAGGAACTCTTGTGTCCATGAACCTTTGGGGATTTAGCCAGGGGATTTTTAAAGAACTTTCACAAAGTTTTCCGGCGTTTCTAAATAAAACCCTCCGAGAGAATCCTATGAAGGGAGAATTTTATATTCCGACGGTGGTGGGAAGCCTTATTGCAAATGGGCGTGCCAGCGTACAGGTGCTGCAATCCCACGACAGATGGTTTGGGGTGACATATAAGGAGGACAAACCATTTGTGGTAAAAGCGCTGAGAGAACTGAAATGTGCGGGGGTTTATCCAGAAAAACTCTGGAAGTAAGGCTTGTTTTATGAAAAGTTTATAATCTTTATAGTACTTTATGAGTACGACAAAAAAGAATGTGTTATGATGGAAGATATAAAGCGAAAGGGCTGTCGCAAAATATAAGCGATTTTGATGTTTTTATATGCCAGGCGTTCCCCTGCTGCTTTCGTTCACGTGGATTTTTGGGTTTTGTTGCATCGCCTTTTGTCGTCAGCCGCTGCTTCTATACAAAAGAATTCTGCTGTACAGGATTCTCACCAGGGGCTGATGCCGCTATACTCACAAAACCTGTAAAATCTGCTTGTCAGACGAAAGCAGCAGGGGGGCGCCTGGCATATATAAACCATAATATTTTGCGACAGCTTTTTTGCCACTATAAAAAGGGAGTGAAAGAAATGTGAAGTTAAAAACAAAGATTTTGATTACTTTCTTTACCATTATTCTCGTCCCCATGGCGATGCTGTATCTTTGCCTGGCTGTGCTTGGAAATTTTCAAAGCAGGGCGTTGGAATCCGATTATGATATCATTGGCGTTGGGGATATGTATTCTGGCGCCGCTGTAAAAATGTTCAATTCACTTACTATGGCAATCCAGCAGGATATTACGAAAGCGGCAAAAGAAAATCCCGATTGTTTTGCAGATCTTTCGTATCAGCAGGCATTGAATCAAAGGCTGGCCGGAAAGTATTCTTTTTTAATTGTCCGGAAAGAAAATGAGATTATATTTAATGGAAGTTCTGAGGAGAGTATTGAAGATTTGGTGGAGGAGCTTCCGGAATTTAAAAGAGGAGAGGGAGAAGACGGCCGGGCGGGCAGTGTCTTTATCGGGGCCAGCAAAAGATTGATCCGCCAGCAGGATCTGACCTTTTCAGATGGGGCTTGCGGCAGCGTTTTTATTATGACTTCCGTGGGGGAGATGATTCCCCAGGTGAAACAGCTTTTCGGAAATGTGATTATGGCCATACTGATTCTTCTGATCCTTATTGCCATGCTGCTTTCTTTGTGGATTTACCGTACAATCCTCCGGCCCATTGGTGAACTGAAGAAGGCAACCAATGAGATCAAAGAGGGGAATTTGGATTATGAGCTAAAAATCGACGAAAGAGATGAAATCGGACAGCTTTGTATGGATTTTGAGGAGATGCGCCAGCGTCTGAGAGACAATGCAGCGGAAAAGCTCCAGTATGAACAGGAAAACAAAGAACTGATCCGAAATATCTCCCATGATTTGAAGACCCCTATCACAGCCATCAAAGGCTATGTGGAAGGCATTATGGACGGAGTAGCTTCATCGCCGGAAAAAGTGGATAAATATATCAGGACCATTTATAATAAAGCCAATGATATGGATAAACTGATTGACGAGCTGACCTTCTATTCCAAGATTGATACCAACAAAATCCCCTATACTTTTGCAAAGATTAATATTAACGCATATTTTGAAGATTGTGTGGAGGAGCTGGGCCTTGAGCTGGAAGCAAAAAATATTGACCTGGGCTTTTTTGATTACACAGAAGAGCCGGTGACGATTATTGCGGATGCAGAGCAGCTGAAGCGGGTCATCAATAATATTATCAGCAATTCTGTGAAGTATCTGGATAAAAAACGTGGAATCATCAATATCCGCCTGAAAGACGAGGGGGATTTTGTCCAGATTGAAATTGAAGACAATGGAAAAGGGATTGCCGCCAGGGATCTCCCGAGTATTTTTGAGCGGTTTTACCGGACAGATGCTTCCAGAAATTCTTCCAAAGGCGGAAGCGGCATTGGGCTTTCCATTGTGAGAAAGATTGTGGAAGATCATGGGGGCAGGATCTGGGCCACCAGCAAAGAGTCCATCGGAACGGTCATGCATATTGTATTGAGAAAATACCAGGAGGTAATTTATGAGTAGAATCTTGATTGTGGAAGACGAGGAGAGCATTGCGGAATTGGAGAAAGATTATCTGGAGCTTTCTGGTTTTGAAGTGGAGATAGAAACGGACGGAAGCAGAGGGCTTGGGCGGGCTCTTAAGGAAGATTTTGATTTATTTATTCTGGATCTTATGCTTCCTGGTACAGACGGCTTTGAAATTTGCAGACAGGTGCGGGCCACGAAGAATACTCCCATTCTTATGGTGTCGGCGAAAAAAGATGATATTGATAAAATACGGGGATTGGGCCTGGGGGCGGACGATTACATTACGAAGCCTTTTAGCCCCAGTGAACTGGTGGCCAGGGTGAAAGCCCATCTGGCCAGATATGAGCGCCTCATTGGAAGCGGAATGCCTGAAAATGAAATAATTGAGATCCGCGGTTTAAAAATTGATAAGACTGCAAGACGGGTTTATATCAATGGGGAAGAAAAAAACTTTACCACAAAAGAATTCGACCTGCTGACATTTCTGGCGCAGAACCCGAACCATGTGTTTACGAAGGATGAACTGTTCAGAGAAATTTGGGACATGGAATCCGTGGGGGATATTGCCACAGTGACGGTGCACATCAAAAAAATCCGGGAGAAAATTGAGTACAATACGGCCAGGCCCCAGTATATTGAGACCATATGGGGAGTGGGATACCGTTTTAAAATGTAATATAAAAATGGAAAAAACCTTAATCAGCCACTGCATATATTTTCAGGTACTGCACATACTTTTTGCTGTATAGGACACAGGACAGGCCAGGAAAGCAGGAATGATATGAAGGTAAAACTTACAGAAAAACAAAAAATGGCTTTACTGGTGACGGGAATTACGGCGGCAGTGTATGTTTCTCTGAAATATATACTGCCGCTTGTGGTTCCTTTTTTACTGGCTTACTGGGTGGCCCTGCTGGTACGCCCCGCATCCAGATGGCTGCATAAAAAGCTGTGGCTCAAAGAGGGGGTATGGGCTTCGCTTTTGGTGACGGCGCTTACTGTTTTGCTGTGGGTAGGAGTTTATTATCTGGGGAAACTGTTTTTAGAACAGCTTTTTCTGGCAGCCAGACGTCTTCCCGTTTATATCCGGTATCTTTGCGGATGGCTTGATGAATTATGCTGCCACTGTGACGACTGTTTTGGGCTTGAGAGAGGGACGTCGCTGGATTTCCTTTATACTCAGAGCCGGAGAGTGATGGAACAGGCGGGAGGCCAGGCTGGGGCTTATGTGATGGAAAATTCTATGGGGATTTTAAAATGGGTTGTAAAAGGCGGGGCTATTTTTGCGATTGTCACCATCGGTAGCGTGTTGATGGTGTCTTCTATGGATCGTATCCGGAGATATAGGAGTACTTCTGTTTTTCGACAGGAAATCGCAGCCATTACCGGGTGCCTGAGTAAAATTGGAAAGGCTTTTTTTCGGACACAGATTTTGATTATGGGTCTTACCTGCCTTATATGCAGCGTGGGACTTTACTTTCTGGGGAATCCGTATGCAGTACTTTTGGGAGTGCTGATCGGTCTTTTAGATGCGCTTCCGGTGTTTGGGACAGGAACCGTGTTTACGCCTTGGATTCTTATCTCGGTTTTTTTGCGCAATTTTGTTTATGCAGCCGGCTTGGCGGTGATTTATGTATTGTGCTATTTTCTGAGGGAAATTCTGGAAGCGCGCCTGATGGGCGGGCATATGGGGATTGCGCCGCTGGAAATGCTGATGAGTATTTATATCGGGCTGGCGCTTTTTGGTGTGTCAGGCTTTATCCTTGGGCCCTTTGCCTTTATGGTAATCCGGGAGTTGGTGGAATTATATAAAGAAAAACGTTAGGCCATGTCCATGATAGTTTTGGCTGCAAAACAGGGGTATATATCTTCACCATGAAATAATGGAAAATGAAAAATACGGAAACTATGAGGTGTCCATTGACGAATGGGGGGAATCTGGGTAAAATGATAAAAGAACATGCGAAAGCGAAGGGGAAACTATGGAAAGCAAAAACCAGGGACATTATGTTTTGGATGAATTGCCACGACAGGCGGTTTTTGCCTTGGATATCGGAACCCGCAGCATCATTGGGATGGTAGGGATTCCCAATGGGGAGCGGATGCAGATTGCGGCAATCGAAAAGGTTGAGCACAGCGAGCGGGCGATGATTGATGGACAGATTGAAAACATTGATCAGGTGTCCAGGACTGCCGGGGTGGTGAAAGAAAAACTGGAAAAGCGGTTGGGCTGCAAACTTGCCAGAGTGGCGGTCGCTGCTGCGGGAAGGTCGTTGCGGACAGAAAGCGTTACATATGAAATGGAACTTGAGGAAGTTTCCAGGATTACCGCAGAAACAGTGAGCCGTCTGGAAGCAGGGGCCATCAGCAGGGCAGAACAGGCTTTTTTTGGCAGAGAGGAGGGAGGAGAACAGAGGTTTTATCTGGTGGGCTACAGCGTAAGCCGGTATTATCTGGATGATTATATTTTGTCCAGTTTAATTGACCACAGCGGACGGGTTTTGAAAGCGGATGTGATTGCGACGTTTTTGCCGTCAGAGGTGGTGGAAAGTCTTTATTCCGCAATGCATAAAATAGGTTTGGAGATTGCCAGCCTGACCCTTGAGCCGATTGCCGCCATTAATGCGGCGATTCCGGAAAATATCCGGCTTTTGAACCTGGCTCTGGTGGACATCGGGGCGGGGACATCGGATATCGCAGTCTGCAGGGACGGCTGTATCACAGGGTATACAATGGCGGTTCAGGCGGGGGATGAGCTTACAGAAAGCATTGTAAAAAAATATCTGGTGGATTTTCAGACAGCGGAAATGATAAAAGCTGTGATTGGAGAAATGGATCCCATTGTATTTTGCGATATTATGGGGCTGGAGCAAAAGGTTTCCAGTGCAGAGCTTTGTGATAGCGTGAAAGAGGCGTTTTCCGGCCTTTGTGAAGAAATTTGCTCTAAAATCCTGGAGGCGAACGGAGGTGCGCCCTCTGCCGTATTTTTGGCGGGAGGAGGAAGTTTGTTCCCCGGTTTGAGAGAGGGGATCGCAGAGCGGCTTGGTATGGATATCTCCAGAGTAGCCATTGCTGGAAGAAATTTTGGGACAAATGCATATTCTGACGAGTACAATCTGGAAAATCCGGAGTACGCTACGCCGCTGGGGATTGTAATTTCAGCAGGGCTTAACATGATCAATGACAGCTTCCGCATTTTACTGAACGGTGAGCCGGCAAAATTGTTTCGGAGTGGAACTTTTACGGTTATGAATGTCTTGATGATGAATGGGTACAGCTATCAGGATATGATGGGAAAATCTGGCCAGAATTTGGTGGTTCAGCTGAATGGAAAAAGAAAAGTGTTTTATGGGGAGAAGGCGGAACCGTGCGTACTGAAGCTGAATGGGGAGGATGGGCAGCTCTCTGACTTGGTTCGCGCAGGGGATCGGATTGAATTTATTCCGGTTCGGCATGGAGCCGATGCGTCTGCCATGGTTTCTCAGTTGGTGGAAGGGTGGGCCAATCACCATATTACGGTAAACGGAGTTCCTGTTACGGAAGATATTCCGCTGAAGGCAGGGGATATTGTTCTTGCAGAAGGAGTTTCAGAGGAAGCAGACCGGGCAGAGGGGGAAAGCGGGGCAAAACAGAAAACGCCGAAAAAGAGGGGGCCGAAACCGAAAGCAGCAGGAACGCCTGCGACGGAAAAGAAAAAGAAGGCTTCTGCCCAGTCTGGAGGGAGAAGAAAGAGTACGGCAGCTGCGCTGGCAGAGAGAAAGAAAAACCATGTGATACCGGAAGAGGAAGGAAAACAAGCCGGAGAGGCTGTGGCAGTGACAAAAAGGCAGCAGGCTGCCGAAGCTTTGGAGCGGGAAGACACTACATACGTTTCTGCTGCAGAGGTGATGCCGGCTGTATCTGAACCGGAGGTTCTTTCTGTGGCATCTGAACCGGCTGGCAGAAATATACAGGGACAGATTCCGATTCCGGCAAAAGAGGCAGAAGTGGCGGTAGATATACCTGAAGTGGCCGGCCGGCCTTTTACTGAAGCGCCTCAGGCAATAAAAAGGCAGGAAACTCTGATGTTATACTTGAACGGACAGCCCCTGATCCTTCCTTCAAAACCGGACGGTTCCCCTTATTTTCTGATGGATATGCTGGAATATTCCGATTTAGATATAGAAAAAGTGACGTCTCCTGTTATATTGGAAGTAAATGGAGAAAACGGAACTTTCCAACAGGAGTTAAAATCAGGGGACGCAGTTAGGATTTTTGAGCAGAAAAGGTGATCATTTCTTTTTTTCTGCTGCCGCTTATATATTGAGGTTTTGTGACGATAACTAAAATAAGGGTATATTTTTTATACATACAATGGAGGAAAATCAGCTATGAAAAATTTAAAAATTCGCTCAAAACTGACACTGATACTTATTGTTGCAGTTGTGTGTCTTCTGCTTACAGGTGTCGTGTCTGTGGTTTGTATGACGATCATTAGCAAGAAGACTACAGAGATTACGGAAAGCAGTATTCCGACTCTGACAGCGACAGAGGAATTACATACCAATATGTCGGACTTCCGCAGACTGGGGCTTCGTCATGTACTTACGACAGAGAAAAGCGACATGGAAACGATTGAAGCGGAAATGGCAACGGTAAATGAGAGCATCACTGCAGGACTTGAGGAGTGTGTATCAAGAGCGACTGACAGCGAAGTCAAACAGCTTCTTCAGGAAGTAAAAGATGGCTGGAGCGCTTATATGTCCTATTTTGAGCAGGTACTGGTGGCCAGTAGGCAGAATGACACAGAGGGGGCCATGGCGATCTCCATTGAGTCTACAAATGAGTATGACGAAGTGTCTGCAAAGCTTATAAAGCTGGTGGAGCACAGCAAGGCGGATGCAGATTCTCTTGCTTCCCAGGCGGAAACTGCATTCCATTCGTCTAATACGATTATGTTGACAATTATCATTATCAGTATCCTGCTTCTTATAGGCGGTTCCCTGATTGTGATCCGTATGATTACCACCCCTGTTCGCGAGTTGGATGTGGTTTCTAAGAAGATTGCTGAAGGCGAGCTGGATCTGGAGATTAATTATCATTCCAAAGACGAGCTGGGAGTATTGGCGAAGAATGTCAATGATACTGTGGTACGTCTGAAGGATTATGTGAATTATATTGACGAGATTTCCATGGTTCTGGATGAATTGGCCGACGGCGAACTGACTGTCCGTCTGACTTATGATTATGCAGGCGAATTTGCCAAAGTGAAAAAATCTTTGGAGCATATTGCTGATTCCATGAATGATACAATGACGCGTATTAATGACGCATCCGGCCAGGTGGCAAGCGGAAGCGACCAGGTCTCCAGCGCGGCTCAGGCTCTGAGCCAGGGCGCTACAGAGCAGGCTTCTTCTGTACAGGAGATTGCCGCTACCATCAATGAGATTTCTACTCATGTGAATAAAAACGCAGACCGTGCAAAGGATGCCGGCGAGCAGATGAGCGCTACCGTGGCAGAACTGGAGCTTGGCAAGCAGCAGATGAGCAGCATGACAGAAGCTATGGCTCAGATTGATGATTCAGCCAATGAAATCAGCAAGATTATCAAAACGATTGAAGATATTGCATTCCAGACAAATATCCTGGCGCTGAACGCAGCAGTAGAGGCAGCCAGAGCAGGTACTGCTGGCAAAGGGTTTGCCGTTGTGGCTGATGAAGTCCGTAATCTGGCAAGCAAGTCTGCAGAGGCTTCAAAGAATACTGCAGCGCTGATTGGAGCTACGATCAAAGCTGTTAAGGATGGGGCTGCCATCGCAGACCAGACAGCGGCTTCTTTCAGCAAGATTACTGAGATGTCGGAAGAATCTGCCTCTGTTGTATATGAAATTTCAAAGGCTTCTCAGGAACAGGCAGCAGCTGTATCACAGGTGATGATTGGTATTGATCAGATTTCCAGTGTTGTGCAGACGAACTCTGCTACAGCAGAAGAAAACGCAGCCTCCAGTGAAGAGCTTTCCGGACAGGCGCAGGTGCTGAAAGGCCTGGTTGCCAGGTTTAAGCTGAAAGGCGGCTCCAGTACATCTTCTTCTTACAGTGCGCCGGCAGTTTCCTACAGCGAAGAACCGACGTCTTATATGGATTCTCAGAGCGGATTTGATAAGTACTGATTCCAATGTCCCAACGGGGCAATAGAGAAAAAATATAAAAAATGAAAAATATATATTTAGAAAGGAGAGGTTATATCATGGTGGTTTCATCAGCTGTTACAAATCGTTACAATGCTGTAGCGGATATAAAAGCAACATCTACAGTAAATACAGCACAGAAATCAGAAGCGGCGGCAGAGGCAAAAAAGGCAGATGTGGATACTTTTGTAAAAAGTGCGGAGGCGCCTGCCACTGAGACAAAGAAATTAAGCGCCAATGAAATCCAGAAGTATCAGGAGCAGAGGGAGCAGTCCTTCACAAAGATGCTCAATGACATCATAAGCAGCCAGGCCAATGCGGGAAAGAAAGCTGAATTGGCCAAGAAAGGGCTTACGAAAGACTTTTTCAGCGATTTGGTTGTCACGCCAGAGCAGCAGTTGGCTGCACAGCAGGCAATCGGTGAAGACGGCGAATGGGGCGTCAATGCAGTAGCCGGACGGATTATGGATATGTGCGTGGCTTTGTCAGGCGGAGATGCTTCCAAGATTGAAGAGCTGAGAGCGGCTGTTGATAAGGGCTTTAAAGAGGCCATGGGACAGTGGGGCAGCAGTCTTCCTTCTATCTGTAGCCAGACCCACGATGAAATTAATAAGCGCTTTGATTACTGGAAACAGAATGGTAGCCTTGATGGTTATCAGTATCAGAAAGCGGTGACAGAATAAAACTTTTATGGGCTTTAGAGGGATGGGGTTGATAAAATTCCGTCCCTTTTTAGGTGTATAAAAGAGAATTATTGGGTTGATTGGGTTAAAAAACTAACGATGGAAAGAATTGTTTTTTGGTAATATAGTATTGCGTTTTAAAGGAATAATTGATATACTTATTAGGTCGAAACAGGCGAAAAGAAGTAGAGAAGGAGTGATTTTGTTGTCCAGTTTATATGGAAACGGTATAGAGCTGACAGAAAAAACTTTGGATTTCCTCTGGGGAAGACAGAGTATAACTTTGAATAATATTACAAATGTAGATACCCCTGGCTATAAAACCAAGTATATGACTTTTGAGGGCGTACTTCAGAAGAAACTTCAGAGCGCCAGCAAAGACCGTCATCCCAAGTCTGCGGTTGGCCAGGCAATTCATTCTTCCGTGGCCCGGCTGCATGTCAGCGAGGCAGAGTCTACGCGCTTGGATGGAAACAATGTGGATATGGATCAGGAGCAGGTGGATCTTGTCCGCACAGCTTATGAATACCAGTATTTACTTAAGTCTGTTAATAATGACTTTAAGCGTTTACAGAGTGCCGCTAAGGCATTTTAAATTTTTGCGTTCTAAAATTTAAAATTGATTCGTATGATAGAAGGTAGGGAAGGAGTCGGGATACAATGGAGTTCGATACAGTTCAGTTTATTACGCCTATGACGGCATGGGATAAGATAGGGAGCAGTACTCAGAAAACAGCTGGCCGGGACAATAGTGAAGCGGCGTTGTTTTCTGATGTTTTTCAGAATGTTGTAAACCAGGTTTATACTGCTCAGGCGGATGTGGAGAATAAGCAGTATCTTCTTGCAACAGGACAGCTCGATGATGTTCATACTTTGCCGATTGCAGAAGCAAAAGCAGCTCTCAGCGTAGATATCCTTGTTACATTGCGAAATAAGACATTGGAATCTTATAATGAGCTGATGAAGATTAATATATAATAAAATTACGAGCGAAGGTTGGGGAAGAACGTGCGAAGTCTCAAAGAACGGTGGCAAAAACTGGCAGATAAAACAAAAAAGCAGTTGATTGCGATTGTGGGAGGAACCATCGTTATCGCAGCGGCGATTTTGCTCATCCTGCATTTTAGCCGGGACAATAGTTATAGTATTCTTTTTACAGGATTGAGCCAGGAGGAAGCGCAGCAGGTGTCGGGCCTTTTGCGGGATGCTGATGTTTCCTATCAATATAATGAGAGTAATGGAAGTATTTCTGTGCCATCTTCTACAGTGGATCAGACCAGGGCGGATCTTTTAAGCCAGGGATATCCGAAGAGTGGTTTTTCGTATGATATGTATATTGACCACGCAGGGTTAATGTCTACAGAATCAGACCGGAAACAGTATACACTGTATGATCTTCAGGACAGGCTGGGAGCCCAGATTCGGCTTTTTGATGGTGTTCAGGATGCAAAGGTGACGATTACTGCCGCCAAAGAGTCAAATTATGCTCTCAGCGATGAAAGCGAATCGGAAGCCTCTGCTGCAGTGACAGTTACCATGATGAATGGACGGACATTAAGTGCGGAGGGGGCAGATGCCATAAGGCGCCTGATCAGCACTGCTGTGCGTGGTATGACGTTTACAAATATATCCGTTTTTGATGCGGGAACCATGTTGGAGGTGGGCAGTGGCGGTAGCAGCAGCTCCACTATTGGCGCGGCATCGGATTTGAATGAACTAACTGAACTGATTGAGAATAAGATTGCAGCCAATATACGGACAATACTGGAAAAAATATACGGAAAAGGCAAGGTGGAGGTTGCTGTAAAAGGCACGGTCAACATGTCGCGCCTACTGCGGGAATCCACTACATACAGCACTCCTGAAAAAATTGACGAGGAAGATAAAACCGGGCTTAAAAACTGGGAGAGCGCTTCTGGAGCGCGGGAAGGAGATTCGGATCCCGAGGACGGAGGCGTTGCAGGGGCCGATGGAAATGCGGAGGTTCCGCGTTATACATATGAAAATGGCGATGATACCGCTGACAATTATAGTTATGACAGTGTCAGCCGGGAATGGCTTTATAATGTTGTAAAAGAGCAGACGGAGGTTGATCCGGGTGTTCTGGAAAATACAACCATAAGCGTTGTGATTGACACAGACGATATGTCCGTGTCTTTGAGTGACTTACGGAGCCTGGTGGCAAATGCGTCAGGGATCTCTTCTGAAAATGCAGAAAACAATATTACGATTGTCCGTACATTGTCAGCGGAATCGCGGGCGGAAAGTCCAGACGGTGATTCTGTTCCTGCCGTGCAGCCGGATCAGGAGGCAGGAGGACTGCCGCTCCCTCTTCTAATTGCATTGATAGCGGGAGGCGTTTTGATTCTGTTTCTTCTGCTTTTGCTGCTGCTTCGGAAGAAGCGTAAGAAAAAACGGGAGGCAGATGAGATTGCTTCGGCGCTGTCGCCGGGTGAATTGGGAGTTGCCCACGGAAATTGGACGGAAGACGAATTCCCGGACAGCGGAGAAGATGCTCCTATACAGCTTGAAGAAGATGAGGAAATGTCTCAGAATGAGGAGATTCTTAAACTTAAGATGCAGCGGAATCTTAAGTTGAAACAGAACATTGGTGAAATCGTGGATCAGAATCCGCAGATTGTAGCAAAACTGGTACAAGGATGGCTGGGCGAGGAAGGTGATAGGAATGGCGGAAGCCGCAGTGCAGACAAACAAAAACATAAGTGAGGAAGCGCCTGAAAAGGAAGTAGTTCTGAATTCCAGGCAGAAGGCAGCCATTGTGATTATATCTCTGGGCGCTGACCGGGCGTCTCAGATTTATAAGTATCTTAGCGAGCAGGATATTGAAGATTTGACATATGAGGTGGCAAAGCTTGGAAAAACCAGCAATGCACAGGTGGAAGCTGCCTTAGATGAGTTTTATAAGCTGTGCCTGACCCATAAGATGATGACGGACGGCGGGCTTGACTATGCGCGCAATGTTTTGGAAAAAGCATTTGGAGATACGACTGCCAGGTCACTCTTAGAGAAGGTATCCAAGACGTTGCAGTCAAAACCCTTTAACTTTTTTACAAAAGGCGATCCGAAGGCGTTACTTTCCCTTTTGCAGCATGAGCGGTCGCAAGTGATTGTCTTGATTTTGTCCTATATGGATCCGGAGCAGGCGGCGGGAATCCTGGAGCAGCTTCCGGAAGAAAAGCGGGTTCAGGTGCTGGAAGGGATGGCAAACATGGATCGGGTTTCGCCTGAAGCCATTGCCATTGTAGAGGAAGAGATGAAACGTAAATTCTCTGCCATTATCACCAGCGATGAAAACACCAACCTGGGTGGTATTGATTATGTGGCTGACGTGATGAATCACGTGGACCGTAGCAGTGAGAGAAAGATCTTTGAAGAATTGAATAAAACGAATCCTGATTTGGCAAAGGACATCCGCGACAAAATGTTTATTTTCGAGAATATCCTGGATATGGACGATCGTTCTGTACAGCGTTTTGTGCGTGACTGTGATTCCAAAGATGTTGTATATGCCCTTAAGACGGCTTCAGAAGAAATGCAGCAGATTTTCTTCAGCAATATGTCCAAGAGAATGGCGGAAACTGTCCGCGCCGATTTGGAAATTACAACCAATGTGAGACTGAAGGATGTGGAAGAAGCGCAGCAGCGTATTGTTAATTTGATTCGTAACCTGGAGGAGAGAGGCGAGGTAATCATTAAGAAGGGAAGTGAGGAGGATGATATCATCGTCTAGGAATGTGATTAAAGAATGGAACCCGGAGAAAGTACGGGAATTCATTCCTCCTCTGGCAGTGTCACAACCGGTTGTGCGGGAACTTCACAGACGGAATCTGGATGTGCGGGAAGAAGATCAACAGGAAGAAGAACAAGAGCAAGAGAATTTTAATATAGATGAAGTGAGGGAAGATTTGCTGAGGCTGCGTGAAGAAGAGGAAGAGGCCAGACAACAGACGGCTTTGGAATTGGAGGAAGCCAGACGGCAGGCAGAAGAGCTTCTGGAAAATGCGCGGGAAGAGGCGGAGCAAATAAAAGAAGAAGCCAGATTAGAAGGCTTTGCTGTGGGAAAAGAGGAAGGAAGAAAAGAGGGGCAGATTCAGGCCATAGAAAATATGACCGTTGCCATTGAGAAGCAGCAACAGTCTGTCAGGAAAGAGCTTTCCGAAATGGTGAAGAGTATCGAGCAGGCAAAAAACAAATGCCTGAGGGAGTATCTGGATCAGCTAAAGGAATGTGCTTTTGCTGTGGCAGAGAAGGTGATTCATACCAGCCTGGATACCAGCGGCGATATTATTAAAAGAATGATTGTTTTTGAGACAGAAAAGCTGAGAAAGACAGCTTGGCTCAAAATCTATATGGAAAAATTGGATTATGACATGATGATGGAGGCAGATGCAGATTTGGTGACAGAACTTACCAGGGTTTCCGACAACATTAAATTCATTGTCATGGAGAAAGAGCAGCGTGGGAGCTGCATTATCGAGACGCCAGAGGAAATTTTGGATATCGGAGTGGAAACTCAGATGGAGAATATCCGTGATATTACAGGAACCATACGCATATAAAGGAGCAGGACGGCTATGTTCAGAAAGCTGCCACAGCTGATTGCCAATTCAGAGACAGTCAGCCGTATCGGAAAAATTGAAAATGTAGTCGGAATGTCTGTGGAAGCCTCTGGGGGAAGAAGCAGCATTGGAGATCTCGTTATGATCTATAACGAGGAGCAGAACCGGCAAATCCGGGCAGAAGTAGTAGGCTTCAAAGAGAACCGTATCCAGCTTATGGCTTATGAAAATACCAATGGTATCAGTGCGGGGAGTTTTGTACGCAATACCAGACGCCGTTTGAAGGTTCCAGTGGGGGATTTTTTAAGAGGGCGCATTATTAATGCAATGGGGGAACCTATAGACGGCGGGCCGGAGTTTCAGCCCACCCGTTATTACTCTGTGGAATCGCCCGGAATCAACCCTTTGGCAAGGCCTCCCATCAGGGAACGGCTGGAATTTGGCGTAAAGGCCATAGATGGACTGAATACTATTGGAAAAGGTCAAAGAATCGGTATTTTTGCCGGTTCTGGTGTTGGAAAAAGTACTTTGATGGGAATGATCGCCAAAAATGTAAAAACAGATATTAATGTCATCGCTTTAGTGGGCGAACGTGGCCGTGAGGTGCTTGAGTTTGTCCAGAAGGATTTGGGAGAAGAAGGGATGAGCCGTTCTGTGCTGGTGGTTGCAACGTCGGATCAGCCGGCTATGCTTCGTATGAAATGCCCGCAGGTGGCCACCACCATTGCAGAATATTTCCGTGATCAGGGATATGATGTACTGTTGATGATGGATTCATTGACCAGATATGCCATGGCGCAAAGGGAAATTGGGCTGGCCATTGGAGAGCCGCCCATTGCGAGAGGGTATACCCCTTCTATTTATGCAGAATTCCCCAAGCTTTTGGAGAGAAGCGGGAATTTCGACAAGGGTTCCATCACAGGTGTGTATACCGTATTGGTGGAGGGCGACGATACCAATGAACCTATTTCCGATACGGTCCGGGGAATCCTGGACGGACATATTGTTTTAAGCCGTCAGCTTGCCAATGAAAATCATTTTCCTGCCATTGATATCGGCTCCAGCATATCGAGACTGATGGTGGAGATTGTGCCGCAGGAACACAAAATGGTGGATTCACGTTTTCGTAATTTGTTGGCGTTATATCAGAAAAATGCCGATTTGATTGCCATTGGCGCTTATAAAAAGGGAACAAATCCTGCCCTTGATGAGGCAGTGTCCAAAATAAATAGTATGAATGCGTTTTTGAAGCAGGAAATCAATGAAAGCTTTTCTTATGAAGAAACTGTGCAGTTGATGACTTCGATTGCAGGGTAGATGATGGAGGGATTCTTACGTGAAACGGTTTCATTATAGTTTGGATACGGTTTTGAATTATAAGACACAGGTTTTGGACAATTTGAAAAAAGAGCATGCCGTGATCCTCAAAAGCGTCAATGACAAAAAAGAAGAAATCCGGCAGTTAAACGGCAGGCTTTTAGATTATGAAGGAAGTTTTGATGAAACAAAATCAGCGGGAGCGTCCATTGAATCTTATCTCCTCTATGATATGTGTATTGAGAGGATGGAGGAGCAGATTGAACAGGAGAAAGAGCATTTGGTGGTTTTAAAAACCAAGGAAGAAAAAAAGAAGAATGAAGTTATTGATGCAAAAGTAGATACTTCCAAATTTGAAAAACTGAAAGATAAACGTTTTAAAGAGTACCAGGTGGCAGAGAGGAAAGAAGAAGAAGCCTTTGTGGAGGAATTTATCACTCACAATATGGTTGCCGAAAGCCTGGAATGTAGATGGTAGTCACGGCTTTATAGGCCGATGATTATAAAAAATAAAAAAGAAAGGAGAAACGAGTGGAAAAAATTCAGACAGAAATCATGTCGATGCTCCAGATGGGCGCTAAGGCCGGATACCGGGCAGCGGCGGGAGCGGCGGACTCTACTTTTAACAAATTGTTGAAGGAACAGAATCAAGCCGACTCAAAGCAGATGCAGGATTCGGCGGTTTCAGGGAAAGGCTCCGGGGATAAAACTGCGGAAGCCGAAAAAGATGAAACAAAACCCGTCAAAGAGAGCCAGGCTGAAGACGAAGCTGAAAAAGATGATGGTGTGCAGGACAGTAAACAAGTTCCACTGGAACTATTCTGGCAGCTTCAGGAAAATGCAGGCCAGGCAGTGACTTTGCAGCCAGAGGAAGAGGCCCCAGAACTGGAAATGGTTCAGGAAACGCTGCAGATACAGCCGGAAACGCAGGAAAACGCGGCTTTGGAAAATCTTTCCGGGGATGCAGGGCTTTTGCAGACCACAGGTGAAGCGGCAGAGGTGGTTTCACCGGGATTTTTAAAAGAAATGCCGGAGAAAAAACTTCAGGTTCCAGAGAATATGCAGGTTGAGCCGTCTCAGAAGGATGCTCAGGCGCCGGAAGAGGGAGTCAAGCTTTCAGGGATTTCACAGACAGAGAAGCAGCAGACAGTGAAAGAACCGGAAGTTGTGGCAAATACTTTTGGAAAGGCTAAAGAGGATACCAGAGAGGGAAGCGGCCAGGAACCGCAAATATCCACAGCAGTTCAACAGCCTCGTGAATACGGGATTCGCGAACAGGTGGAGGCGCCTTCCGTACCGGTGAGAACAAGCGAGCCTACCTTAGTAAATGATGTGGGACGTACGCTGGCCCAGAGGTTCCCGGAAAGTAATGGGACCCTTACCATCGAACTGGAACCGGTCTCATTGGGGAAATTAACCATTCAGGTTCTTTATGAGAGCGGGAAAGCAACAGTTTCAATTTTAGCTACAAATCCTAAGACGCTGGAGCTTTTAAGTTCCAGGGCGACAGAGTTGGCTTCTATTTTAGAGGAAAGAACCGGACAGGAAACCGTGATTTATACGGGACAGCCAGAAGGAGAACAGCCCTATCATGAGCAGCAAAGAGAAGGACAGCAAAGAGAGCAGAGGCAGGAAAGCCAGGAGCATAAAGGCCAGGCTGACCAGGACTCATTTTTACAACAGCTGAGACTGGGGTTTGTTTAAAGACATAAGTGATGTCCGGTACAGAGGGGCATAAGAAAGGCAAGGAGGATAATTATGCCAGTTAACAATGTCAGTGGGACGGATAACCCTTACGCGGGGAGCGTCTACGTACCACAAAGTAACTCAAAAAATACATTGACGATCACCAGTTATATCCAGCTTTTAGCGACGCAGCTCCAGAATCAGGATATGACAAATCCGATGGATAACAGTGATATGATGAATCAGATGACTCAGATGGCTATGGTGCAGGCTTTATCCAGCATGACAGAGACTATGACGGCAACCAGCGCCATGAGTACAACCACCTACGTGGCAGGAATGGTTGGCAAAGAGGTGACAGTGGCAATCACTGAGGAAAACGCTTCCGGCATAGAGATTTTGACGGGAAGCAAAGTGGGTGTGATTGAGTCTGTGAACCTGACGGGAAGCACACCGACCTTCCGAATCAAGGGAGACAGCACAGACCATCCCTTAAGCCATCTTTTGGGAATCGGTGATGTTACCAGTTCAGTAGGTGATGGAAACTCCAGTGGTGAAGATGTAAAATAAGAAATGGAGTCGGACCTATGAGCATAAACGAGATACAGAAGCTTCCGTATGGAGCAGGCAATATCAGTCAGGGAAGTACGGGGCAAAACCCTGCAGGCAGCGCTGCTTTCGGCGAGCTGTTGAAGGCCAGGACGCTTGAGAGCCAGGGTTTAAATTTTTCCAAACATGCGGCAAAACGCATGGGAGAACGTGGAATCGCCATGGATAATCAACTTATGGGCGATTTGGAACAGGCCGTGGAAGGAGCAAGGCTGAAAGGCGCCAAAGATGTAGCTGTTATTGGCCGTCAGGGTGTATTTATCGTGAATGTTCCTAATAACGTGGTGGTGACAACCATGTCGGCCGACGATATGAAAGACAGAATCTTTACAAATATTGACAGTGCTGTTATTATGTAAAGCAGGACCGAAAGGATGCTTGTCCGGCGTATCAGAAGTATACATCGGAATGACAGCGGAAAGGATGACGAGAAAAAATGTTAAGAGCAATGGATTCTGCAGTTGCAGGACTGCGGGCACACCAGAACAAGTTGGATGTAATCGGTCATAATATCGCAAACGTAAATACAGCGGGTTATAAGTCCCAAAGCTATATGTTTAAGGAGGCAATGTATCAGACTTCCACCAATTCCACCGGCGGAGCCGGAAATACCGGAGGTTCCGGTGGTGTCAATGCGGCTCAGTATGGTTACGGTACTATGATGGGTTCCATCTGGGTGGATATGACTGCCAGTACGCCGACACAGATGGGCGGCCTTACAGCTACCATTGACGGCGAAGGATTTTTTATGACTATGCCGACTGTATCCAGTGTGCCGGCGGGTACTTCAGATGACATTAAGGGAAGTAATTTCCAGTACACCCGTGTGGGCCAGTTTAAAATCGACAGCGCTGGCTTCCTGGTGGACAGCAACAGCAATAACTTTGTTTACGGCTTCCGACCCAACGGAAACAATGCTTTAGCTGATCCCATTACTTTTAATGAGGATCAGCTGGTGCCCATCCGCGTCTGCGCACAGAATGGTGATATAGCCGATAATAATACGATTGCTTTAGCCAAGAGTGTGAAAATTGATAATGAGGGCGTAATTACCATAGGTATCGAAATTCCCGTAACAGTTAACGGTGTAGATACAGTTGAGGTTAAGGAAGCTGTGATTGGCCAGGTGGCTGTTGCCACGTTCCAGAACCAGGAAGGTCTTACAAAAGCCGGCGGCAGTTATTATACTGCTTCAAAGGCTGACAACTCTGGTATTTGCCAGGCGAAAGCGCCGGGCAAAGGCGCGACCTCCAGCCTGATTACGGGCTATGTGGAAGCATCCAATGTGGACATGGCAAAGGAATTTTCTGAGCTTATTACCACTCAGAGAGGTTTCCAGGCCAATACTAAGATTATCACAGTCAGCGACCAGATTCTGGAAGAACTTGTAAATATGAAGCGTTAATAGATAAGCCTCGGATTCCCCATGCTGGGGGAAATAGTTATACCTGGCATGGGGAATCCATATGGATATTCGGGGAGAAGATAGCATGATTAAAGTAGTTGGGCTGGATGGCGCTGTCCGGTACTTGAATTATTTTCAGATTTTATATATAAAAGAAATTCCTGAGACGAAGGTTCAGTTGACCACCGGCCGGTATTATCTGGTGCGGGATTCAGTGGAATCCATTCAGGAGCAGATTGTGGCATTTTTACATAGCTGTATTGCACCAGGGGAAAGAGAGCTGTTGTTTAAAGGAACAGCAGAATAATTGATAGATAGTATTTTAATTACAGAGGAGGATTGAGATCATGGATCCTACATGGCTGGTTGGGCTTGTGTTGGGCGCAGTTTTGGTAGTAATGGGTATCAGCAGTAACTTTGCCGAAATGGCAAAGCTGCAAAATTTTATTGATGTTCCCAGTATCCAGATTGTAATCGGTGGAACCATTGCGGCTCTGATTGCCAGTTACCCGTTTTCCGTAGTGAAAGAGGTCCCGAAACATTTCGTGATTATGTTTAAGGGTGGTAAATATAAGATTCCGAAGCTGGTGGATCAGTTGGTTGATCTGGCTATGGTGGCCAGACAAAGCGGACTTCTGGCGCTGGAGGAAAAGGCGGAAGAGATCAAGAATCCGTTTTTAAAGAGAAGTATTTTGATGATTGTGGATGCCAGTGATCCGGATAAAGTCCGGGAAACTTTGGAAAAAGAGATGGAAACCATGATGCTCCGCCACGATCAGGCGGCAGGATTTTATGAAAAGGGTTCTTCCTATGCGCCGGCTTTTGGTATGATCGGAACGCTGATCGGTCTGATCAACATGTTAAAAGGAATGAATTTTGACGATGGCGGCGGTGCGGCTACCTTGGGACAGGATATGTCGGTAGCTTTGATTACGACCTTTTACGGCAGCGCCCTTGCAAATATGATCTTTCAGCCTATAGCGAAAAAACTGAGGGTGCGTCAAGATGAAGAGGAATTATATTGCGCCACCATTGTGGATGGCGTCCTTGCCATCATGGCGGGTGAAAACCCTAAGACACTTAGGGAAAAGCTTTTGTCATCTCTGAAACAGGGTTCCAGAAAGAAGCTTTTGGCCAAGGCTGAGAAGGCGGGACCCTCTTCTGAAGGAGGAGAAGGATGAAAAAACGTGGAGGCGGCGAGGACTGCGGTAGTTGGATGGATACCTATGGTGACATGGTAACGCTGCTGTTGTGTTTCTTTGTCATGCTGTATTCCATGTCTACCATAGATCAGGATAAATTGAAAATTTTTATCCGCAGTATTTATCCGACGGCATCAGAAGAATCCATAGGAATTAACCAGCCGGAGGGTGAGGATAATATAAGCGGAGAGATAAAAATGGATCCGGAAGAAATCACTCCAGAAGAACTGGAAGAATTGGAAGCCCTGGCAATCGAGCAGTTGTATGAGCAGCTGGTGGAGGCTTTAAATGAAAAAGGCGTTGAGGGAGTGACAGTTTCCGGTGGCGATGGATACACTTATGTTGCTTTCCAGGATAAAACATTTTTTTCAGGAAACAGTTCCTCAATTACAGAGCAGGGACAGGAAGTGCTGGGAATATTTTGCGATGTGATTGATCCTCTGTCATCACAGATTAATCAGATTGATATCATGGCTCATACGGCACAGGAAAGCCCGGATCAGCCCAATTTACCCAGAGAGGACCGTATGCTTTCGGCTATGCGTGCAGCAGAGGTCAGCGTTTTTATTCAGCAGAGAAATGTCATTGAGCCTGAAAAGCTGGTGGGAATCAGCTACGGGCAGTTCAGGCCGGTGGATACCAATGAGACGGCGGAAGGCAGGGCAAGGAACCGCCGTGTGGAACTTCTTTTGATTAACGAGGGTTCCGAAGTGCGTTCTTTAAATGAATATTATGAAGAGTTTAACAGCGGCGTCAATGAGGATAAGACGACTGTGACAACAGGCGTACCTTCTACGCAGGGAGAGACAGATCCTGGCTTTGCTCCTGTGGAGGGAACCGCGCCGCCGGAAGGCGGCGCCAGTATGCAGGCTCCAGCCGTGGATCCTGAAAATTAAGGATCTATGGGGCAAAGCCTGTCCGGGGGCTGTGACAGAATAAGAAAAAGGTGGCGAAACGATGGCAGATGTATTATCTCAAAGTCAGATTGACGAACTCCTGAAATCCATGTCCGGAGGCGGCGGGGCAGTCGCTGAGACGAAGGTGGAGGAGAAGGAAACCGTAAAGCCGGCCGAGGAGACAAAGTATAATAAATATGACTTCTATAGTCCGAGGAAATTTACAAAAGAGCGTATGAAGATGTTAACCAGCTCTTATGAAAATTATGCCAGGATTTTAACTTCTCAGGTAAACGGTATTTTCCGCGCCATGACGGATATTACGGTTCTGGATGTCCAGGAAAAGCGTTATTATGAATATGTAAATGGTCTTCATGAAAATGACGAAGTCACCCTGATTGACGTGTCAACACCGGATGGCGTAAAAAATAATATTGCAATGTATATGTATGTGACTCCGGGACTGATCCTTACGCTGATCAGCCATATGCTGGGAGGCGGGGACAAAGTAGTCAGGGAGGAAAGTGATTATCGTTATTCCGACGTGGAGAGGGCTTTGTACCTTCGGGTGGTGAAGTATTTTATCCAGGCGCTGAAGGATGGGTTTTCCAATTATATTAATTTGGATTTTGCGCTTTCCCGTGTAGAAGCGAACCCCAGTATGCTGCAGGATGTGGGACTTGATGAGGCCGTGGCGATCATTCACTTAAATGTGGATGTGGCGGGCCTGGCGGTGGAAAAAATAAGAATATGTATGCCGGGCACTTTGCTGGAGCTGATTTTCCTGTTGATTGATAGCAGGAAGCATATTGCCAAAGGCTTTTCTTATCATGATAATAGGGATATTATTCTGGAAAATATTCGATATTCCCAGCTTCCGATTACAGCGGAATTGGCCAAAGTGCAGCTTAACTTGAATGATATTTACCGTCTTCAGGTGGGAGATATTATTGATTTGAATAAGGTGGAGAACAGCAATGTCAATTTGTATGTAGGAAGGCAGCCCTGGTTTACCGGGCGGATGGGAGTTTCCAAAAAGAATCTCGCGGTACAGATTGAAGGGCTTGTGGGAAATCCTTCTGAAGAAGAGGAAGAGCAGGAGCAGGAGGAATTGGCTGAAATATTGGCAGATTAAGAAACATATGGTTTGTGATGAGCCGGATGGCATGATGGAATACTCAAAGGGTACAATTAGGTTTATATATAAAAACGAAGAAAAAGTGAGGAAACAGATATGGCAAAGATAATGATAGTCGATGATGCAGCCTTCATGCGGATGATGATTAAAAACACCTTGACAAAGAACGGTTTTGCGGATTTTGTTGAGGCGCAAGATGGGGCAGAAGCGGTAGAAAAGTTTGGAGCGGAGAAGCCGGATCTGGTATTTATGGATATTACAATGCCTAATATGGATGGTCTTCAGGCATTGAAAAAGATTAAAGAGACAAATCCGGAGGCCAGGATCGTTATGTGTACAGCTATGGGACAGCAGAGTATGGTTGTGGAGGCCATTAAATATGGCGCTAAGGACTTTATCGTAAAGCCTTTTAACGCAGACCGTATTGTAGAGGCCGTGAATCAGATCTTAGGCAGCTAAAGAACAGGAGGGATTGAAGAGTGGCTTTTTTAAGTTCGTTTAATATCTGCGCCTCCGGGATGAGTGCACAGAGAGTGCGTATGGATGTGGCAGCAGAGAATATTGCAAATATGAATGCAACTCGTACGGAATCCGGCGGGACCTACCGTAGAAAAGAGGTTGTACTGGAAAGCTATGGCGGCAATTCCTTTCAGTCAGTCCTGAGAAGTGTCTCCAAAGGACAGGCGTATTCCAGCCGGAATGCCGGAGTCCGGGTTGCGGAAATTATAGAAGATGATACAGAGCTTACAAAGGTCTACAATCCGGAACATCCGGATGCAGACGAAAATGGATATGTGAACCTGCCCAATGTGGATGCGCTGAAGGAAACAGTTGACAGTATGTCGGCTACCCGTTCCTATGAGGCGAATGTAACGGCACTGAATGCGATTAAGCTGATGGCCCAAAAAGCTTTGGAGATAGGAAGTTAAATTTGAAACTATACAACAAAGGAGATTAGATAATGGGTGCTAACAGCTTTAACGCAATGGAGTTGGATGCCATAGGCGAGATAATGAATATCAGTCTCGGCGCTTCAGCTACGGCGATATCAACCCTGCTGGGCACAAAGGTAAATATTACTACGCCGGTGGCACAGGTACTCTCCAGTGACGAATTTTCATTTAAGCGCATGGAGCCGGCTGTAGGTGTAGATATATCCTATGTCAAAGGCCTGGAGGGCAGTAATGTAATGATCTTCCGCCGCAATGACGTACGCGTTATTGTGGGTATTCTGATGGGAGCGGAGATACCGGAAGAAGACTTTGTAATGGATGATGAAATAAACGTAAGCGCCGTTTGTGAAGTCATGAACCAAATGATGGGTTCTTCGGCGACGGCTCTTTCTGAATTTTTAGGTTATCCGGTGGATATTTCAACTCCCAAGTCTTTTGAAATCACAGATGATTTGTCATTTAAAGAAAGATATTTTCCGACAGGGACAGAGCAGGTGCTGGTTCGCTTTACGCTGGAAATCGGAGATGATGTTTTAAAGAGTGAATTTATGAACATTATGTCCATTGACTTGATTAAGCGTCTGCTGGCTCCTTTTGCAGATTCTTTTCAGTCGATGGAGGTGGCAGAAACAGCTCCTGTGGCGGAACCGGAGGATTCTATTATTCAGACAGGTATTCAGGCGGATGGTACAATGAGCCAGGAGGAGATCCAGGCCATGATGTCCAGCGCGACAGAATCAGCGGAAGCAGCGGGAGGGGATGCAAAACTTTCCCAGGAGGAGATCCAGGCCATGATGTCCAGCGCGACAGAATCAGCGGAAGCAGCG
>CAOKOS010000015.1 GCA_948470255.1 uncultured Lachnotalea sp. | reverse complement strand
GATAATCGAGGCGACAAGATTCGAACTTGCGGCCTCCGCGTCCCGAACACGGCGCTCTACCAAACTGAGCCACGCCTCGATACCTCAGTAAGTATATCTTAAGTTTTACCTATTGTCAAGAAAATTTTTTAAATTTCCTCAAAAATTTCTCACCGGAAAACTTTCCACAATTTTTCTATATTACTTCATTAAGCGCTGAATGGTTTTGCAAAGTTCATCCACAGACTCTTCTTTGCCGTCCCGGATATCTTCCACCACACACGTCTTAATATGGTTAGACAAAAGCGTCCTGTTGAAAGCATTCAGGGCAGAACTCACGGCCTGAACCTGGGTCAGAATATCCACGCAATAGCGGTCCTCCTCCAACATGGCCCGTATCCCCCGGATTTGCCCTTCCACCCGGTTCAGGCGGTGAATCAAATCTTTATACTCTTTCTCATCACGGTGCTTCATCTTCCCGCAGTTCGCACATTCTTTCCCACACTCCATCTTTCTCCCAGTCCTTTCTCCCTTTCTGGCTTTATGACTTCCATTGTACCATACCTTACAACGCCAGGTCAAACAGGGACAGCTGGTTAGTTTTCGGCAAATCCCCAAAAATCCCCATGTCCGCCATCAGGTCGATGGTTCCCTTGGGCACCTTGGTTTTCTGCCAGAAATCCTCCAGGGACAAAAAACGTTCCCCTGCCTTCACCGCTTCCACCACAGCCTCTGCCGCCTTGCCTCCCAGCCCGTCTATGGAACTTAAAGACGGCATCAGTCTTCCGTCAATGATCTGGAACCGGTCAGCCTTCGCCTGGTAAATATCGAGGGGCATAAACTCAAAGCCCCTAGCATACATCTCCTGGACAATCCTCATATCCCGCAGGGTCCCCTGTTCTTTTTGTGACAAACTATCCGAACGGTTTTTATAATCCTGCAGGTGGTATTCCAGCCGGTCCCTCCCCTGGCACATCAGCTCATAGGAGAAACCCGACGCCCGGATACTGAAAAAAGAGGCATAATAAGCCAGCGGATAAAAGACTTTACAATAAGCAATACGCCACGCCATCATAACGTAGGCCGCCGCATGGGCCTTAGGAAACATATATTTGATTTTCTTACAGGAACCGATGTACCAATCCGGCACATCCGCCTCCCTCATGGCCGTTTCCCACTCCGGTTTTAACCCCTTCCCTTTTCGCACCGACTCCATAATCGTAAAGGAAAGGCTTTTATCCATACCCATGCCGATCAGATAGATCATAATGTCGTCACGGGTACAGATGGCTGTCTGGATGGTGGCCTGTCCGCTTAAGATCAGATCCTGGGCATTTCCCAGCCATACATCCGTCCCGTGGGCCAGCCCCGCAATCCGGACCAGGTCAGAAAAACAGGTGGGCTTTGCATCAATCAACATCTGCATGGCAAAATCGGTGCCAAACTCCGGAATCCCCAGGGCCCCCAGCCTACAGCCGCCGATATCCTCCGGCGCGATATTCAGGGCCGACGTGTTCTGGAACAGGCTCATAACCTCTTTGGAATCCAGCGGAATTTCCCTGGCATTTAAGCCTGTCAAATCTTCCAGCATACGGATCATGGTAGGATCGTCGTGCCCCAGAATATCCAGCTTCAGCAGATTATGGTCAATGGAATGATAATCAAAATGGGTGGTGACAATATCAGAAGCCATGTCGTTGGCCGGATGCTGAATGGGGGTAAAAGAATGTATTTCTTCCCCATGGGGCATGACCACGATACCGCCGGGATGCTGGCCTGTGGTCCGCCGCACACCGACGCAGCCCTGGACAATCCGGTTGATTTCCGCGTTCCGCTTCCTGGTCCCCCGTTCCTCAAAATATTTTTTCACATAACCATAAGCCGTCTTGTCTGCCAAAGTGCCGATGGTTCCCGCCTTAAAAGTATGGCCTTTCCCGAAGATTACCTCTGTATACGTATGCGCTTTGGCCTGATATTCGCCGGAAAAATTCAAGTCGATGTCAGGCTCCTTATCGCCTTTAAAACCCAGGAACGTCTCGAAAGGAATATCAAAACCGTCTTTTTTAAGAGGCTTCCCACAAACCGGGCACAATTTATCCGGCATGTCGCACCCTGCCCCGCCGCTGTACTTGGCCACATCCTCTGACTCAAAATCCGAATAATGACATTCCACACAGTAATAATGGGGCGACAGGGGGTTCACCTCCGTGATTCCCGACATGGTCGCCACAAAGGAAGATCCGACGGAGCCTCTGGAACCCACCAGATAGCCATCGTCATTGGACTTTTTCACCAGCTTGTGGGCGATGATATACATAACAGCAAAGCCATTGGTGATAATGGAATGTAGCTCCCGCTCCAGCCGTTCCTCCACCGGCTTCGGAAGCTCCTCCCCATAGACAGACTTCGCCTTCTCATAGCACATCCCCCTAAGGTCTGAATCGGAATTGGGAATCACCGGCGGGCATTTATCGGGCCGGAGGGGGGCGATAGGCTCACACATATCCGCGATTTTATTGCTGTTTTCCACCACCACCTCATAGGCCTTCTCCGGTGTCAGATAAGAAAACTCCCGAAGCATTTCTTCTGTGGTCCTAAGATACAGGGGGGCCTGGTTGTCGCTGTCCGAAAAACCTTGTCCCGCCATAATAATCCTCCGGTAGATCTCATCCTCCGGGTTCAGAAAATGAACGTCGCAGGTAGCCACCACCGGCTTTCCAAACTGCTCCCCCAGTTCAATAATCTTCCTGTTGAGATTTTCAAGGTCTTCCCGGCTTTCAATTCCGTGTTTCTTTTCCCGCAGCATAAACTCATTGTTACCTGTGGGCTGGATTTCCAGATAATCATAAAACTTCACCAGCCTGGCCACATCCTCGTCAGGGGCGCCGTCAAGGACTGCTTGAAACAGCTCCCCCGCCTCACAGGCGGAACCGATGATCAGGCCTTCCCGGTGTTTCACCAGTTCACTTTTGGGAATCCTGGGCCTCCTGGCAAAATACGTCAGATGGGACATGGAAACAAGACGATACAAATTCACCCGTCCCACATCATTTTTTGCCAAAAGAATCACATGATATGTGGGCATTTTCCGGATATTTTCCACGGAAGCGGCCCCCAGCTCATTGATTCCGTCCAAGCTCTCCACCTGCTTTTTTTGAAGCCGTTTTACAAATTCCACGAAAATATGGGCCGTGGCCTCTGCATCGTCCACTGCCCGGTGATGGTTCTCCAAAGAAACATTCAGCGCTTTCGCCACTGTATCCAGCTTAAACCTTTTTAACTCCGGCAGGAGAATCCGGGCCAGGGCCACCGTATCCACCACCGTCGGTTTATACTCCCGCCCCAGGAGGGCCGCGTTGTATTCGATAAAACTCATATCAAAGGAAGCGTTATGGGCCACCATCACCGCTCCCCGGCAAAATTCCAGGAACTGTGGAAGCGCCTCCTCCACAGGCGGTTCATTCATGACCATACTGTCATTGATTCCCGTCAGCTTCTCAATCTCAAAAGGAATAGGAATCTTCGGATTTACAAAAGCTGAAAACCGGTCTGTAATTTCCCCGGACTCCACCTTGACCGCGCCGATCTCAATGATTTTATTTTTTTTGGCAGAAAGGCCAGTGGTTTCAAGGTCAAAGACCACGTATGAATCCATCAGGGACTGATTTTCCGAACGGACGACCACCTCTTTCAAATCATCCACCAGATACCCTTCGACCCCGTAAATCACCTTGAATGGATCTGTCTTAATGGTTTCATAACCATAACCGGAAAAGGTATGAAACGCATCGGGAAACGCCTGGACGCAGCCATGGTCCGTGACGGCAAGAGCCGGCATCCCCCACTCCTTCGCCCGTTTTATGATGTCTTTCACATCGGATACGCCGTCCATATCACTCATTTTTGTATGGCAGTGGAGCTCCACCCTCTTAACTTCGCTCAAATCCTGCCTTTTCGACGTAATATTCCCGGATTTCCTGATTCCGGCCACCGAAGCGATGGTCAACTCCCCGTCAAACTTATCAATATTGGTCACGCCTTTCACTTTAAAAAACGCGCCCTTTTTCAAAAAGTCTCTGACTTCTGAAAGCATCTCCGGCTTAATAAACATTTTCACAGTGATGGTGTCCGTAAAATCTGTAAGGTCAAAGATCATAATGGTCTTGCCGCTGCGAAGCTCCCGCTCTTCCAGGCGTATCACCTGGCCGCAGACCACCACTTCCCCCATTTCCCCGATGATTTGGTTTAAAGGCACTTCATCCCCATCGTCAAAATCATATCCAAAGACCACATCATCATGGTGGACTTTCACCTTCCTGCTGTAATGGCTGTTTTTCTTAAAGGCAGGTTTCGCCGGCCTCTCCGGCTGTACCGGTTCCTTTTTCCCATCCGGCGCTTTTGGCGGTTCTGCAGACAGGATTACAGCGCCTTCCTCTTTCCCCCCCTGTCCGGAATTGTTCCTGCCAAAGGAAGAATTTTTCACAACCTGGGCGGCCTGCCTCCTGGTAAGCTGCTCCTTCTCCTGCTGGTGTTGTCCCTGCTCGCACTCTTTATACAGATAGCGCACCTCAATGTTAAAACCGCACCGCTCATTGAAGATCTTTTCCAGTACCCGCTTTAGCTCGTCCACCCGGCTTTTGGTTACCAGGTCATTCTCCACCTCCAGTGTCAGAATATCCGGCTCCGTAAACTCCCACGCTGCTTTCCGAAACACATTGTACTCAATCAGGCTGTATGTCTTAAGCTCCAGAAGGATACTGTCCCGGTATGTCTGCATAAGGCGTTTCGGCGTATACTGGGCGGAAAGCCTGTACCGTTCCTGAATCTTCACGTCCGTCTCATAGCCGGAAAACAGCTGTTTTTTTATGCTGGCCTCCAATATGTAGATATTCCGCTTATGGATCAGCCGTTCCGAGCACAGATAAATCCGCACAGAGCTTCTGTCCCCATTGGCCGCCACCTTCTCCACTACCGCAAAAGAGAGAAGCTCCCGCATTTCCTCAGAAACCTGAAGGCCCGGAAGAACCTCCCAAAACTGCTTCGCCATTAGACTCTCCTTCCTGAGCTTTTTAAACGCCGTTTCTTTTTGGTAGGGAAAGCGGGTTCTTTTTCTCCTTAGATTTTTCATACGAAAAACGCTCATCGCCTCCCGCTAGCCGCAATGAAATTAGAAAACCTTCCTATCGTCTGCTTGCGGGATGTAATGGACGTTTTTCGTAAGTTCAGGAAAAGCAGGAAAAGAACCCGCCTTCTCCATCAAAGAAACGGCCCTTGAAAAGCTCTGTCATTTCCAGTTAATCAGTTCCTCCCTCAATGTCTCCAGAAGTTGGCTCTCCGGCACTTTTCGGATGATTTCTCCTTTTTTGATGAGCAGCCCTTCCCCGATCCCCCCGGCGATTCCGATATCTGCTTCTCTCGCCTCTCCCGGCCCGTTGACTACACAGCCCATAACAGCCACCTTCAAATTCAGATGATCCATCCCCGCCGCCATGGTTTCCACCTGGCTAGCGAGACTGATAAGGTCTATCTTTGTCCGCCCGCAGGTAGGGCAGGAAACCACCTCGATGCCACCTTTTCTAAGACCCATGGCCCGGAGAATCTGCTTCGCCGACTTGACTTCTTCCACCGGATCACCGGTCAGGGACACCCGGATAGTGTCACCGATTCCCTGATACAGGATAATCCCCAGCCCCAGGGCCGACTTGATGTTTCCTGAATACAATGTCCCCGATTCCGTGATTCCCACATGGAGGGGATAATCCATCTGGGCTGCAATCAGCTCGTGGGCCTTGGCGCACTTAAGTACATCGGAGGATTTAATGCTGACCACCAGATTGTCATAGTCCATGTCTTCGATCATATGTGTTTTTTCCAGGGCGCTCTCTACAACCCCCTCCGCCGTAACTTTTCCGTATTTTTCCAAAAACCGCCTTTCCAGGGAACCGCTGTTGACGCCGACCCGGATGGGGATATGACGCTCTTTCGCCGTCTCCACCACAGCCCTCAGTTTTTCTTCACTGCCGATATTACCCGGATTAATACGGATTTTATCCGCCCCGTTTTCCATGGCGGCAATGGCCATCTTATAATCAAAATGAATATCCGCCACCAGCGGAATGGTAATCTGCTTTTTAATCTCCTTTAAGGCTTTCGCCGCCTCTAAAGTCGGCACCGTACAGCGGATGATCTCGCAGCCAGCCGCTTCCAGCCTTTTGATCTGGGCCACCGTACCCTCAATATCCTCCGTCCTCGTATTGGTCATGGACTGGATAAGCACAGGATTCCCCCCGCCGATCACCCGGTTCCCAATGCGGACTACTTTCGTTTGTTGCCGGTGTGTCATAAATCTTCCTCCCCGTTTCCTATGCTATTTTGCATGGGCAACCGTATGATTAGAATAGGTATCCCATGTCGGCTCATAATCTTCCGTCGCCTGATTTCCCCACATATCCCACCCCTTGCGCACCCCGCGCGCAAAAAGTTCAATTCGCGGCCCCTGGCTGCAGGCTTCAATGATCGGGATAATTTCATCCGGCTTACGGCTATGTTCACGTTTCATCGTCCGAATCAAATTGACTTGCGACCTTGCCGGCTGTAAAGTCCGGTTGGGCGCACTCCTTTTTTTTATTCCAAACAAAATCAATTCTGTGACATTCCTAAAATAAAAACCGACTCCCCTGCCATCTGGTTCTCCATCCTTACGCACCTTTTCCCAGACAATATTCCCTTTATACTCAAATCCCCAGGCTTCCATAACAGAAAGCCCCGCCGGAAGTAGTGCGTTGGGAACCCACAAATATAAATGAGCCTTATCTCCCGTTATATCAGGTACTGGCAGTGACTTAATGTCTTCAAGGGTCATTGTTTCATACCTAGTGAGCCGTTTATGTTCAGGAGCAACTTTACCAGTTCTGTTTTGAAACTGCCAAGGCGGATCCGCGTAAATAGTATTATACTTCTTTCCCTGTGTAAACATCTTCAAACTTTGTATAGTACTCCTTAAGTCTTCCATACCCTTTCACACATTCCTTTCTGATTCCTATTGCTAAAATCGGGCACCCTCCATTGCGCCTGGAATCAAGCCTGTAAATCAGTTTTCCTATCCATGTGGTGCTAGCTCCATATTTTTTGATCAACGGCTGTCCATGATCATCTTTTTCCTGCCTAAAAATATCATTAAGTTCTTCCGCCCTTGTCACAATAACACCAACATCAATTAAGCCACAGTCAAAATACGTCCTCATTGCCAACAAATCACGGTCAAAGGTCTGATCTTTACTATTCCATTCCAAGTCAAAAGCAACCCGATTTTTTAAAAAGTCTATATTATGACCATCAATATAACCTTCTATTGTCTCAATTTCATATGGCTTATCTGAAAAGCGGCCTCTCCGCTGAGTCGTTTGACGCGGATATTTTTTTACAACTAAATCGCCGCTGATTCGTATTTCTCTCCAGCCATAGGGATACAAGACATTATCAAACTTTTTGGGTATGGGAGATTCATTTCCGCCCGCTGTTTTTATATCCTTGTCTATATATCTTTCGTAATCCATTTTTCTCCTTTTACCTGAAAATCTTCAGCACATCATTGAACATGACAAATACCATAAGCGCCATTAAAAGCAGAATCCCAATGGTATGGACCATGCCTTCTTTTTCCCTGGATACAGGCTTTCCCCGGATAATCTCAATGAGGATAAACACCAGGCGGCCGCCGTCCAGCGCCGGAAGGGGCAGGAGGTTTAAAACGCCCAGGTTGACACTCAGAAGGATACTGAAATTCAGAATATTTAAAAACACGTACAGCGCGCCGTCGGATTTACTCTGCTCAACCACCTCGCCCACCATTCCGACAATCCCCACCGGGCCAGACAGGTTTTCCACCCCCACTTTTCCCGTCACCAGCATTTTTAAAGAAGTGAGCGTATAACTCATCCAGTAGCGCACTTCGGAAAAACTATTCCTCAATATGGAAAGGGCGCCTGCGTTTTTATTTCGGTAAACCACTGCCTCCATCCCCAGGGTTGAAGCAGTGTAATGAGCCGGAGTCACCGTGACTTCAAGCTCTATGCCCTTCCTGTCCAGGGTGAAAGTGACCGGCACATCTTTCTGAAGGGGATTCTCATTAAAATAATCCTGGAGCTGGGAGCCGGAAGCAACTACCCTTCCGTTCACCGCCGTGATCACGTCCCCCACCTGTGCACCCGCCTCTGCCATGGCAAGCCCTTCCGTCACGGCAGTGATAACTGCTTCATCGCCGGAAGCATAATAAGAAAACCCGGTCAGATATGCCTCGTAAGCAGGATCCAGGACTGTCGTGTAGAGTTCCCCACCCCGCTCATACTCAATGGTAATGGGGCTGCCATCCATGGGATGGTTCAGGAAATAAAGTTCAATGTCACGCCCCAAAGTGATATTGTGGCCGTCAATGGATTTGATCACATCGCCTTCCTTAAAACCGGCAGCTTCCGCGCCATATCCCTCTTCCACATAATATACCTGCGGTTCATTGACCCCGGCCAGGCTTAAAACCACCACCGACAAAATAAAAGCCAGCAGAAAATTAAATAAGGGCCCGCCAATGATCACTGCAAACCTGGCGAAAGGCGATTTGCTGTTGAAAGAATCTGCACTGTCGTCATCATCGTCCTCTCCCACCATCTGGCAGGAACCGCCGAATGGGATAGCCTTCAGGGAATACCTGGTCCCCCCTTTGACACCGCTTAAAATACGCGGACCCATCCCCACGGAAAATTCAATGACGCCAATACCGTTCTTCTTTGCCAGAAGAAAATGTCCGAACTCATGAGAAACCACCAAAAGGCTAAACACCAGCACTGCCAGTAAAATGCTTAAAACCATGCTGTTTACCACCTGTCTTTAATAATAGATAGATTTACATTTCTGAAAGATATGTATATGTTTCCGCTTCTGTCTGAAGGATCTCCTCCAGACCGGGATCTTCTGTTTTCACATGATGCGCCATGGCCGCCCCGATGAGATTTGTGATATCCAAATAGGAAATCTCCCTCTTCAGGAAAGCTGCCACCGCCCATTCATTTGCCGCGTTGAATACGGTGGGCATAGTGCCTCCCGCCCTTCCTGCTTCATAAGCCAAAGAAAGCCCGGGGAAATTTTCAAAATCCGGCGCTGCAAAATCAAGGGAACCTAGAGTCCAGAAATCAAGGCGCCCGCCGGACATATGCCTCCTCACAGGATAAAAAAGCGCATACTGGATCGGAAGCTTCATATCTGGCACACCCAACTGAGCCATCACGGCGCCGTCCTCAAATTGTACCATGGAATGAATGACGCTTTGGGGCTGTATCACCACCTGCACATCATCGAGATCCACATCAAACAGCCATCTGGCCTCCATAACCTCCAGCCCTTTATTTACCATGGTAGAAGAATCAATGGTAATCTTGCGGCCCATGGCCCAATTCGGATGCTTCAGGGCATCCTCCAGGCGAACGCTTTTTAACCGCTCTTTCGTCCATCCCCGGAACGGGCCGCCGGAAGCTGTCAGAAGAATTTTGTCAATCCTATTTCCCTGTTCTCCGTTTAAAGACTGGAAGATTGCGCTGTGCTCACTGTCCACCGGTAAAATGCGCACACCCCGCTTTTTCGCCAGCGGCATAATCAAATGTCCCGCCGTCACCAGCGTCTCCTTGTTGGCCAGGGCAATATCCTTCCCAGCTTCAATGGCGGCAATGGTGGGGCGGAGGCCTATCATTCCCACCACAGCCGTTACCACAATATCCGCCGTGTCTTCCGTGGCTGTTTCCAGAAGCCCATCCATACCGGACACCACCCGGATATCCGTATCTGCCAGACGGACAGCCAATGTCTTTGCCGCCTCCTCATCCTGAAGGCTCACAACTTTTGGATGAAATTCCCGGGCTTGGGCTTCCAAAAGCTCTGCGTTTTTCCCTGCTGACAATGCTGTCACTTGCAGGCCAGAATTCTCCCGCACCACCTCAAGGGTCTGTGTTCCAATGGAACCGGTGGAGCCAAGTACTGCAATCTTTTTCATAATCAGTATTCTCCGTTCTTTGAACATCCATGCACGTGTTTACAGGCCACTTTATGGGATCTCCGTCCTTTGTCATTGTAAAAACCTGTTCAAAGCTTCCATCCCTTCCATCAAAAGCACAATGGTATAGTAAATTCCCGGCGCCACAAAAATCACGCTGTCAAACCGATCCAGGATTCCTCCGTGGCCGGGAATCAGTTTTCCATAATCTTTCACATTATGATTCCGCTTGATGGCGGATGCCGCCAAGTCGCCGATCTGGGAGATCACCGCGCCCACCATACAGATCAAGGCGCAGTGAAACGCCGGATTTCCAAGGACGCTTTCCAGGCTGCCGGCAAAAACCGCTCCAAAAACCCCTCCCAGAATCCCGGCGCCCAGGATTCCTCCGATACCGCCTTCCACCGATTTTTTGGGGCTTAAACGGGGGGCCATCTTATGCTTCCCTATAAGCATCCCTACGCAATACGCGCAGGTGTCGCAGCCCCAGGAGCTTAAAAACACCATCCATACCAAAATCTGCCCTCCCGGCAAAGCCCTGGTCCGGCAGATATAAGACAACATAACCGCCACATAAATAAGGCCGAAAAAGCCGGTCATTACCTGCCCCGCCGAATACTTAGGAAAGGTAAATACATAAACTGCCATCAAAATCATCACTACAGCCACAAAAAATACCACCGGCAGGGAATCCGTCTCCGGGTGGCCAGAAAAAAACAAAATCAGGTAATAACCAATACCTCCCAGATATCCCGCCGCACCCAAAAGGCTCTTTTCCACCCCCACCGTCCTGTAAAGCTCATACATCCCCACCAGGGATATGAGACAAAGCGCCGCCGCCAGTACACTTCCCCCCAGGACCAGCAGCCCGATAATCACAGCCACCAAAACGATTCCGCTGACCAGCCTTGTCTTAAACATCCTCATACCCCTCCAAACCTTCGTTCTCTATTATTGTATTTCTCAATGGCTTTGACCAATTCCTCTTTATTAAAATCCGGCCACAGGACATCCGTAAAATAAAATTCCGTATAAGCCAGCTGCCAAAGCAGATAATTGGAAAGCCTCTCCTCACCGCTGGTACGGATCAAAAGATCCGGATCCGGCAGCTCTTTCGTATCCAAATAGCTCCCTATCGTCCCCTCGCTGACATCCTCCGGCGAAAGCCTCCCGGCCTGGCAGTCAAAAAGCATACGGCGCACAGCCCTGGTGATCTCATCCCTGCTTCCATAATTGACAGCAATGGTAAATGTCATCCGCGTATTCTCCCTGGTTTCCCCCTCCAGCCGGTTTAAACCGGCAATGATATCCGCATCAAACCTGCTCCTCTCCCCGATCATGATCACCCGCACATTATTTTTCTTCGCCACTTTCAACAGGCGTTTCATATAGTAGCGGAACAGCTGCATAAGCGCCCCCACCTCCTCGGCGGAACGCTTCCAGTTCTCTGTGGAAAAACCATAGACCGTCAGATATTTGATTCCCAGCCTGGCCGCATCCTCCACCGTCTGTTCCACCACTTTGCAGCCTTCCACATGGCCCATATTCCTGGGCAGCCCCCTCTTTTTGGCCCAGCGGCCATTCCCGTCCAGGATAATCGCCACATGCTCCGGTATTTTCAAACTCTGTTCCTCTGCCATAAAAACCTCCATAAGATTCAAACTCGGGAAAGCATTGGTTTTATCTTCTGCCGTCAAATTATATAAAAGGTTCGTTCTCTGTGCCGCTTCCGCGGAGATTGAACTTCTAATCTCCCCGTCAATGCACAGTATAACGAAACCTTTGTATAATTCGACGGTAAAACCAATACCTTATCCGAAACCTCCATAAGCATAAAGGGAGCAGGATGTAAACTAAGCCTGCCCCCTGCTTCCTTATTTTCTTTATCCCTTCATGTACTGCCTACACAGTCATAATTTCCTTTGTCTTGAGTTCGATTTCCTTGTCCACTTTCTCGATGAACTTGTCCGTCAGCTTTTGAATCTTTTCCTCATACTGCTTTTGCTCATCCTCGGAAATCTCTCCGCCCTTCTGCTGCTTCTTGATGGTATCATTGGCATCGCGGCGGATATTCCGAATGGCCACCTTGGCATTGTCGCCTTTTTTCTTCACATCTTTGGACAAATCTTTTCTACGCTCTTCTGTCATCTCCGGGAACACCAGACGGATTACGTTCCCATCATTGCTGGGATTAATCCCCAGGTCAGAAGTAAGGATTGCTTTCTCAATCAGTTTGATCAGGCTCTTTTCCCAAGGCTGGATCAATAACATCCTGGGTTCCGGCACAGACACATTGGCCACCTGCTGAATCCCGCTGGGGACGCCGTAGTAATCCACCGTAATCTGGTCAAGCACGTGGGGATTGGCCCGCCCCGCGCGGATCGTTGCATAATCGCTGCGAAGCACACTGACCGCCTTCTCCATCTTATCTTCATAAACTTTCATTTTTTCTTCCATAGTCCTAATATCCTCCCTTTTATAGATCAGGTCGCCCTTGCTGCCGCTCCCGGCTTTACTCTACTGTCACAACAGTTCCCGTGATATCCCCCTTCAGGGCATTGGCGATACTGTCTTTCTCTCCCAAACCAAACACCGCCATGGGCATATGGTTCTCCATACACATAATCGAAGCCGTCAAGTCCACCACCGCCAGCTTCTTCGCAATTACTTCCTCAATGGAAACTGTATCATACTTCTTCGCCGCAGGATTGCTCCTGGGGTCACTGTCATATACGCCGTCCACGGCTTTTGCCAAAAGGATGATGTCCGCCTCCATCTCAATGGCCCGCAGTACAATCCCCGTATCTGTGGAAAAATAAGGATGGCCTGTCCCTCCGGCAAAAAACACTACCCGGCCCTCTTCAAAACACCTGCCAGCCTCGTCTTTGGAAAAAAGCTTCGTCATGGTCCCGCAGGCAAAAGGAGTGAATATCTCTGTTTTCATCCCTGCAGACCGGAAAATTTCCGACACATAAATACAATTCATCACAGTGGCAAGCATCCCGATCTGATCTGCCTTCGGCCTGTCGATGGCATTACTCTGGCGGCCTCTCCAGAAGTTTCCCCCGCCGATCACAATACCAATCTCCATACCGCCAGCTACAGAGGGCTTTACCTGCTCCGCCACCGCCTTCACCGTCGCCTCGTCAAAGCCATGTCCCAAAGGCCCGGCCAGTGCTTCCCCGCTGAGTTTCAGTAATACCCGTTTCGCTTTTTCCATGGTATCCCTCACTTACATCCAAAATATTCTCCGTTTAGTATAACACAATACCCATAAAGTGTACAAGTTATAATTGAGTTTCCGTGTTTTTCTTTGAAAAAGAAAACCGGGACAGTACTCGCTTGGTTTGCAGGCGGTTTCCATGACTATCGGCAAAATGATAAATCCCCCTCAGGTTTGGAAAAACTGAGGGGGAAAGGTATAAGTTTCCGCAATGTTATTTTCTTACGCCGTCACTTGCTCTACCTCATAATCAGGAACGCTCACAATGTTGGATACCCATTCCTTAGAGGTTGACTTATGCTTTTAAAACAAAGGAATAATTCCAGCTTGAAACCAACCTTATGGAACTGCCTGGGTGAAAACCCGGGCAATTCCATTTTCTTTCCCCTTAGACTTTCGGCTCTTCTGCCTTGATCACATGTCCGCACTCACATTCTGCATCCTCGACCACCCGGCCTTTTACAACAAAAACTTCAATATCCTTTCCACAGACAGGGCAAGTCCTGTCTTCCGGTACTGGTGTTTTGTACTTGTCTTCACAGCTGATTGCCATTTTCTGATACCTCCTTCATATTTTATCTGCGGCGCCCACACCGTCAAAACCATTATAGAAAATATATTCCCATTTGGCAACTGATACAGTTTAACCGTTTTTTATCCATTTCATCCCGGAACCGTTGCAACTTTCTGGAAAAGAGGGTATACTAAAAAACAGTATAATATACAAAACTCATATAGTACCATTTAAGGAGTATCCTCCATGAAATTATTATCAATTATTGTTCCCTGTTACAATTCACAGGATTATATGGAGCATTGTGTTGAGTCCCTCCTTCCCGGAGGAGAGGAAGTGGAAATTCTCATTGTCAATGACGGTTCCAAAGACAGGACCGCTGCCATCGCTGACAGGCTGGAGTCAGAACATCCAGGCATTATCCGCGCCATCCATCAGGAAAACGCCGGCCACGGCGGTGCCGTAAACACGGGACTGAAACATGCGTCAGGACTGTTTTTTAAGGTGGTGGACAGCGACGATTGGGTGGATTTGGAGGCTTATGGGAAAATTCTTGATTTTCTAAGGAACGCCGTCTCCAAAAACAAGCTGCCCGACCTCCTTCTCTCCAATTACGTATATGAAAAGCAGGGCGCAACCCATAAAAAAATAATGCAGTACCGGAAATATTTCCCTACGGATACGTATTTCACCTGGGATGACGTGAAGCCTTTACCACCTACCACTTATATTCTGATGCATTCTGTTATTTACCGTACAGAAGTCCTTCGGGCCTGTGGCCTTAAGCTTCCAAAGCATACTTTCTATGTGGACAATCTGTTTGTATTCCAGCCGATGCCCCATATCAATACGATTTACTATATTGATGTGGACTTTTACCGCTATCTCATCGGCAGGGAAGATCAGTCCGTCAATGAGTCTGTTATGATCTCCAGGCTGGATCAGCAGTACCGGGTCAATTACCTGATGATTGACATCCTGCTTAAGTCCGGTGTCCGTTTTAAAAGTGACACTCAGTGTAAGAATATGTGCTCCTATTTGAATATTATCATGAGCGTTTCTTCCATCATGGCCATCAAGTCCGGCACTGCCCAACACCTCCGGTGGAAAAAGGAACTGTGGCAATATTTAAAGGATGCCAACCCGTCCCTTTACAGGAAATTCCGCTGCCGCACTCTCCTGGGCATTTTTATGAACCTGCCTGGGACACTGGGACGGAAAATTTCCGTCATCGCCTACAACATCACCCAGAAAATCTATGGGTTTAACTAAAAAACAAGGGATTGCTGCAAAATATGGGGGGTCTGATATTTTGCAGCAATCCCTTAAATATTTATGTCCCTCTACATGTTCAACCACAACCGGGATCAATATGTACCTAAAATACTATATTAAGTTTGTCTATTTTCATGTAAATTCTTTGTCTAATTGATACTTAACATCTTCCCCCACATCATCAACCCTGTATCCATGGTAATCGATATCCCTTTCATTTTGAAAAGCATAATAATAACCATTCTTCTTCGCATACAGTCGCCCTTTGATCTCAACCGCTTTATTCAATAAATCCTGTGCTTCCTCATCACGTAGATCCATTCTGCTTCCAATTCTTCCTTTTCCATAAGGATTCTCTATTCTCTCTGTCAAATTTATGTTTTTTGTTATTTCCTATATATCTTCTAAGTCCCAGTTCTTTTCTATAATAGTTTATATGCTCCTCTTTAGAAAGGTTTTTCAGACTAACCTCCTCTCCGGCAACAACTCCCATTATCACTGGTGTTTCAAATAATTCATTTGATAGCAAACTTATCAATATGTTATCTATCGCATACGCGCATATTAATGACTCTTTTTCACCAATCTGGCAAAGAAACCCTTGTTCTGAACAATAAGTCCCCTGATTTGTCAGCAATCCCAGCAGAAATGTTCTCTCTTCTCTTGTCTTAAAATTTTGCAGCAGTTGGATTAGTTTAAAATCATGGCTTATCTCCTTTTGTGTATCAATGACTCCTGTTCTTATTTCATGAACATTAGTCACTTCTTCTTTTTTAATTCGTTTACAGATATCAAGAAATTTGTGCATATATTCTATTGCTAGTTTCTTTGTAGTAAACATATATTGGAATGAAACATCATTGATCACAGCAATCATTTTTACCACCCGCCTTATAGTAACTCCAAAAGCGCATTATCCCATTCATCGAAAAAACCTTCTGGCCATTCGTTTAACCGGCCATATTTATCTAACACCGGACTTACCACTTTATGCCGATAGGAATCATTTATATCTTTATAAAAATAGAAAAAGCGAGTATTTTGAGGTTCCATTTTTCCTTTCTTAACGGCAACGCGAATTCCATTCATCACATGATCACTGTGAGTCTCAAGAATAACCTGAACGCCTCCTGCCCCGGCAGCCGCTAATAATTCTCCCAACATCCTCTGGCCTTTTGGATGAATATGGGCTTCTGGATTTTCGAGCAAAATAATGTCCCCTGGCTTTGCTGATATCAGAGTAACCACTACCGGAAGCACGTAGGTAATACCAAATCCAACATTGACACTTTTATATGAATTTGTTTTATCTCTTCCTTCAATATACTCATATTTTAATTCCGCTGTCCTGGAAGATGTATTAATAGTAATTATCGGAGATACACCTGGTGAGATTAAATCCATCCATGCCTTTACCTGATCTGCGATTGTCTTTTTATTATTTCCAATCAAAACTGTACTGTTTATTACATCATCCCCGCCATGCAATTTCAAATATTGAATGGCAAACTCTCCGTTTTTTGCAAAATACCTCTCGGAAACTTCTTCCTCGTTCTCAAGATGATAAAGGAACTGTGGCGCGATACGATATGCCGATAGGTAGGATAAACGGTTTTCCCATGCCGAATATACATTTGTATTCATATTTTTATCCATGCTTTTTAAGGGAAGGACATCCGTTTCTGGCTGATACCTAAAAAGATACCGCTCCTTTGTATTTTCCGTCCAAACGCCAATACCAATTTCATCTTTCTCTGCTTTTTCAAACAAAACATCCTGCCCAACACCAAGATTTACATATTTGCCTTTTAATGACAATACCTGTTCAGACATAATACTATTTTGAGATTGTCCCAAAAGTAGAATCCCCTGCATAACCGTTGACTTTCCCATCCCGTTTAAGCCCGTCAAAACATTCAAGGTAGAAAAGCTTAATTTCATCTCATCGAAGCACTTAAAATTTTCCAGAACTAATCCTTTAAGCATAAGAACTCCTTTACAAACTTTTGACATATTTCAATTCTTTTTATAAGTGAATATTGATCTCCTGCCTTTAACGCAGTTGCAAAGTCAGTACGTGCGAGAATTTCTCCAAATTCAATCACAAATTTATCCTTTTTTCCCTTTATTTTTTCTAACTGTTCATTATTCAATCCACTAAAACATATTGCCCATATTTCAAAAATAGCTTTATTGATTGGACCACGACGGAAATCTTTATTATATTTTCTAAAAGCATATTTCCCAAAAATGCCTTTACACGCATCCATTACCTGAACAAACCGTTCTATAACACGCGCGGCATCCTTCTCATTAAAATTATTCGCTTTTTTTAAACCTTTTATCAGGAAATTATCGATATTCCCTTTATATTCTTTTTTATAATCCAACTCGGTAAAAGAAAGAAAACGTAATGCATATTCGCGATCCAACATCCGTTCCGATTTTACCGCAAACTGAGTTGCCTCCTGGAACTCCTTTCTCTCTGCCATCTCTTTGATCAAGTCTGTTCCTTTTCCTGAATAAAGAGCCTGTCTGATTTCCTGGTCGTTTAATTGAACGCCTCCTGTATTAATTCTCTGGAAAATATTAAACACAACCTCATCTGGGGTTCCCTGTGTAACAGTATATGCAACAATCGAAGATTCCTTGATTCTTCTAATATATTGCCTTGGTAAATCATCAAAAGTTTTTCCATTAAAATCTGTCAGGTACTGCAGCCCTTTAAAGCTACTCTTTTCCCTTGAGCCATCCTCCTTTTTATTTCCCACCAGATAATTTTGGAAAGCGGTGAGACGTTGTAAACCGTCTATTACAATCCACTCATCTTCTTTAGATGCATCAAAATAAAATGCCGGAAGCGGTATTTTTAGCATTAACGATTCAACCAACTGACTCTGTTTTTCTTCATCCCATAGTCCACCATGCCTCTGAAACGCTGGGGTCAGATCAAATTCCCTATTCTCCAGCCTATCCATTATATTTGAAATACTGGTCGGAATTTGAGTAATATTTACGTCAGAAGGAATAAATTTATCCGGTTCATCTAAATCTGCTTTATATCCTTCATCCATATCCAACGGCAGAATCTTTATGCCTTCTCTCTGTAGCTGATGAAGCGCCATGTTTAACAAATCTTCATCTACCCCTGTTTTCTTATTCTTTATAATATCCTGAACAATGAATAAACTGATTGCATTATCATTCGATTTTGCAAAATTTTTGATTTCTGCTATACGGTCTGATATATCTTGTAAATTTTTCATTATCCTTTTGCCCCTGCTTTCCATCTATTATATTTCTTACTTTTATCCAGAAATCCATAAGCCATATCATCTTTTTTCACAGTCTTTAAAATAAATGTTTAATCCACTATACCACAAATTTTAAAATGTAGAAATAAAGAATTTCCGTATTCTCCATACAATCTTTACACCACAATAATATACTTGAAATATTGACGTTTTCGTTCTTTTCCTTTTCTAAATAAATTCGCGTATAAAAAGGGCATCTATCTGCCAAAAGATAAAATGCCCTTTCTTGTCTATACACTATTACGCCATTTTCTACCAGAAATTTCATTCTGTCAGTGAATCCATCTTCTCTTTTACATGTCCTGTCCTGTTATTATACACACCCGCCACACAACTGACAACTAATTTAGCCTTCCCTTGTAAAACCCGATATCGTCTATAAGCGGCCTGAATTCCTGAGTACGTTTCCGAATCCCTCTGCCAGCATCCGTGTAAGATTTTTTCTTTCATATTTCCGAACCGCTTCCGTAATACCGGGAGCCGCCCCTCTGCCCTCTCTCCAGGCTGCCAGCCTTTCCTTTAAAAACGCCTCGATGCCCTCTATATCATACAAATCCATATTTACTCCCTGTCCTGTTTCCTTGAGGACGTCCGCCTGAAAGCTTCTGTCCGATGAAAAACAGAGGATGGGCCTCCCGGTTCTTAAGTATTCATAAAATTTCCCCGGATAGTTCAAATATCCCTTTTCTCCCGGTTCCCCGTACATGACCATCAAATCAGAATCTACAGAAATCTGAAGGCTTTCCCTGTGTGGCAGTATCCCATTTTGAACCACAATATGATATTGATCGTTTGCAGCAATTTTCTTTGCATAATCCCCGGACATTGCCCCGTTAAAAATCCACTGGACCTCATCCTGCCTAAGTATATCCCGGTCTATCATGGAATTTAACACCTGCAGCACCGGTATTGGATTCCTATTGTATCCAACTACTCCATTATAACAAAGAGTAAATTTTCTGTTTTTTCTGTTTTTACATCCAGCCCTGCAAAATCCTCTTCATCATAGCCATTGGTAATTTCTGTGATTTTTGAAGGGCAGACACCATAATCTTTTACAAAATCAACTGCCCATTTTCCTCCTGCTACAACGATCAAATCCATTTCCTTTACCAGCTTCTCTTCCAGCTCATGGTCTAAAGCAATCTCTTCTTCTGTCATCCACGGATAATATAATTTCACATAATCCCTGTTTGACACCCATGGATCCCTGTAATCTGCGATCCATGGAATCCCATATTTCTGCTTCAGGAAATATGCCGCCAGATGCGGGCTCCAGTACGGCGCCGTAGAATAAATCAAATCCATATCCGTCATATCGACATATTCTTCCACATGCCTCACACATTCATTTGCCCACAAAACCAACTTGTCCGGAAGGATATAGCGCGGCTGTGTTTTCTGCGCCTCCAGAAACAAATCCATCCATTCCCCTGAACCTGATATACTATAGAGAAACTCTGTGATTTCCTGCGCTTTTTCTTTTGAAATCACGTCCGGCCACGAAAAACCGTCTTTTACTCTAACCACCTGTATTCCTTCCGGGATTTCAGACATCAAAGAAGTGTCCATGGAATATTTATGGAGAGCTGGTTGTGGTTCTGTAGTCAATACAACAGGCTCGTAGCCATATTCACGTAAATATTTCACAAATTTCAAAGTTCTTTGAACCGCTGATCCCCCAACTGGCGGAAAATAATAGGCAATCACCAATACTTTTTTCCTGTCCCCGCAGTAAACCATTTTCTGCTTGCCACTGCCATGTTTGACATAGGGCATTTTATAAATACAGCCGCAAAAAGGATCCCCTTCATAAAGATCCAACAGCGTATAATTGCCTGATTCTTCCGACGGCCAGAACAATTTCATGTTTTTTAAACCCATGGAATATAACTGCTTTGCAATTTCCACATGATAGACACTTGCAATGATCAGAAGCTCCACATCATATGCAGAAATTCCCTCCGGCGAAATGACAGGGACGCCAAGCAGGTTTTTCCCGTAATTTCCTGGACAATTATCTGCAAAAGCCACAATCTCATACTGCCGCCCCAGTGCGTGAAATGCTTTCCTCCCTGTATCCCCCGCCCCAAATATAATAATCCCCTTTGCCATACTTCCCATCCTCTCGTTTTTCCCCGGCTATCCTTCTTCCGACGGTAAATCGGCAAAAAACCTTTATTCACAGATGATAAACACCTTTTAGTCCCACCACATTTCTGGTATCAAAAATAACCTTGTCCTTAATGGCAGCCTGATTTTCCCTGATCTGCTTATGCCCAACCATAATCACAATCAGTTCAACCTCCCTGACAAATTCCATAAAATCAAAAAACTGGTTCCCGGCAATTTTCTCCGTGACATATGGATCATACACCTTGGCCCCCACCGCCAGATGTTTTTTCATCATTGACAGAAGCTGCAGCGTCGGGCTTTCACGGATATCATCAACGTCCTCTTTATAAGTCAGTCCGTAAAATCCGACTTTTGACACATCCTGTATCCCTCTCTCCTCCATGATTTCAGATGTCCGTTCCAGCACATATTCCGGCATAGAATCATTGATTTTCCTCGCCGCCAGGATAATATTGGCAAGCCCTGGATAATCCCCCACCAAAAACCATGGATCAACAGAAATGCAATGACCGCCCACCCCCGGCCCCGGCGACAGGATATTCACCCGCGGATGCATGTTGGCAATACGTATGATTTCATATACGTCCAGTTTTGCCGACCTGCATATTTTCGTCAGCTCATTTGCAAAGGCTATGTTAATATCCCGGTAAGTGTTTTCCACCACTTTCGTCATCTCTGCCGTTCTGATGTCCGTGATGATAATCGTACCTTTACAAAAACTCTGGTATACGCTTTTTATCTTCTTTCCTGTTTCCTCGCTGTCCGCCCCAATGATTCTGGAATTGTTCTGCAATTCAAAAATAATCCTCCCGGGAATAATACGTTCCGGGGCATGGGCAAGCTGTACGCTCTTTTCACCACTTATCAGAGGTCTGACATATGCGTCGATCGTCCCGGGCGAAACTGTGGATTCAATAACGATGGTACACTGCTCCGGGCAGACTTTCAAAATCCTGGCGACTGCATCCACCACATAGGACGCATCCACCTTTTTTGTCGCTTTCCTGTAAGGTGTAGGAACAGCCACAATGTAAATATCAGCAGATTCATACTCTGTCGAAAAGCGGACGTCTCTGCCCCACGCTTCCATAAACAGTTCATCCATCCCGTTTTCACTGAATTCTGTCTTTCCTGACGAAAGTTTTTCCACCACATCGGAATCCACATCTGTCCCTACGACTTCAAACTCTCCTCCAGATAGCATCAGGGCAGTCGGCAGACCGATATAACCCAGCCCGATCACATTGATTTTCCATTTATTTTTCTTCCGGTTTTCCATCCCATTCACCTGCAGTCATCCAAAAATAATCCTTCTCTTTGCAAACAACATCATAAGCCATAATCAAGTCGCAGACATCCCCCTCATCATAGAGCTTATATCCCTTTTTTGAATCTATTCCTGCCCTCGCCAGGTTTTCAGCCATCTGAGCCATGTAAACAGAGCTGGACAAAATAATCCTGTCCATATCTCCCGGAATATTTTGGAAGGAAACTGTCGGATGCCCTCCGTCTTCTGCCGGGAAACCTTCCTGCTCCCGGCCCGGATCAGACACAATAAAAATATACTGGCATCTGATCTTCCCAATCATCCTCTCATACAAAGCAAACATCGCCTCCGTATGTTTTCCCTTTCCATAAATTCCGACTTTTGCATGGGGGTTATCAAAACACAGGTTTCCTAATTTCTCTGACACCGTCTCCTTAAACCTGTTTTTCACCTTCCCATACTGCCGGAAATTAATTTTTTCATTGAGTTCTTTTAACTCCTCATAAATATACAGGAACACACAGCAGACATCAAAAGACAGCTCCCCCTCCAGAAAATGTGCCTCCCAATATTCCAGAAACTGTTTCAGATACCATATTTTTTCTGTTTTTATCTCCTGGGGGCTACTGTATTGCTTTTCAAGCCCCCTCATCTGCAGTACGTCCCTTAAAATAAACTTCTTTTTAACTTCTTCCTTCCATTTATTTTGCGGGCCGCTTTGGAGATAATCCCATATTTTCAGCTGGATGCGCCCCCTGTCCCTGTACTTTTTCCTGTCGGCAGGCGTTGTGGTAATGGAACCTGGACGGTATCTTCGGATATACAGCCCCTCCGAAATACATTCCACCTTTTCCGCTTCGCATACCACCTGTATCTGAAAAAAATTGTCTTCGTAATAAAGGCCTTCTGGAAATCTGATTCCATGATTTTTCAAAAAAACATTTTTATAAGCCCCCAGACATGCAGACACCACATAATTTCCTGGAAATGCCTCGTAAAAATACTCCATCCCCGTCATCAGGCGGCCGCAGAGCTTTTCTTTCCTCTGGTAAATATTGCGGTGTTTTGTCCCCTCCATGTCTTCCTGTATCGCAGCTCCATAATATAAAACATCCTGTCCTGACAATTTCTGTTTCAGAATCCCGGCAGTCCGCAAATCCAGGTAATCGTCAGAATCCAGGAAAATCAGATACTCACTTTTTGCATAAGCCATTCCCAGATTTCTCGCCGCTGATAATCCTTTATTCTCTTGGCTAAACAGCTTGATCTGAGGATATTTCCGGCAATATTCCCGGCAGATGGAAAGACTTTCATCTTCAGAGCCGTCATTGACCACCAGGATTTCATCAAAGGGAACTGCCTGCCCCATGACACTGTCCAGACATTCCCGCAAATAATTTTCCACATTATAAACAGGGATAACGGCCCCCAGTGAATGTGCCATTTACGGCCTCCTTTTCTTTCAGCCTACAGTTTTCCTCATCTATGTAAACACACTATACTCCTTCACGCCTGCTTTCTGAAGCTGCGCCATCATTTCATAAATATGATTTTTTGCTATTGCAATCATAAAACAGTAATCTTTGCACATGGAAACTGCTTCAGAAAAAGGCAGTATTGTGAGTCCGCATTTGATCTGGCCGCTTTTTTCCATGTCATTATCTGCAAAAAAGGCGGCTTTCTCTCCAAGCTGCCTTGCCGCCCTCTCCCCGTATGCACCGGCTCCAAAAATAATATACTTCCTGTTTTCCACAACAGGCAGTACGCCACACAGCTCAGGAATTTCTTTTTTAAATCTCTTTACGGCCTCCTGTGTCACGGATTCTGATCTTTTCATATCATAATACATTTTGCACAGTTCATCCGGTCTTTCCCGAAGCGCTTCAAAAATCCTGTCCAAAAAACGTATGCGAAGTCTCGTCAGTTCCTCCGCCGCCTGCTTTTTTCTGACTTCCGACAGGCTGCCCCCGTGCCTCCGGTACTGATATAAAATCTTGTCTATGGGCAAAATTCTCCCGTATTTCTGTAAAACCCTTAACCAGTAATCATAATCTTCCACACAGAAAGCATCCGCATTGTAATCACCGATTTGATCCCTCACTTTTCTCCTGTACATAAAACAGGCTCCCACACAATTACAGATGTACATGTTTTCATCACAATACGGTCCCGATTTCCCTGTAACCATCCCATCCTGGTCAATAATCTCCATGTCGCAGCGGACCATGTACACATCACTATGTTGTTCCAGCCGTCTGACCATCAAAGCCAGGGCATCCGGAAGATATAGATTGTCGTCGGAAGTCCAGGTGAGATACTTTCCCCTGGCTGCTGCAAAACCAATATTCAAAGACTTTGGCAGTTTCTGGTTTTCTTTATTATGGATGGCGCGGATCCTGCCGTCCATGGCGGCATACATGTCCACAATTTTATCTGTCCCGTCTGTGGAACAGTCATCCACCAGAATCAGCTCCCAGTCTGTATAGGCCTGCCTTAAAATACTGTCCACCGACTGTTTTAAATATGCTTTCCCATTATAAGTGGGAAGCACGATTGATACATCAGGCATATGTCTGTCCCCTTCTTTCCTTCTGGTACTTAAGGATTGCCTGGACAATCCGTTCTGAAGCGTGCCCGTCCCCATAAGGATTTTGCGCCCTGCTCATCCTCTGGTACAGCGCTTCATCCGTAAGCAGACGTTTTGTTTCCCGATAGACTGCCTCCCCCGAAGTTCCCACCAGCCGCAGCGTCCCCGCCGCAATCCCCTCCGGCCTTTCTGTCGTATCACGCATCACCAGTACCGGCTTCCCCAGAGAAGGGGCTTCCTCCTGTATACCGCCGCTGTCTGTCAAAATAAAATAGCTCCTGGCCATAAAATTATGGAACCCGGTCACATCAAGGGGTTCAATCAGCCGGATTCTGTCTGCCCCTGCCAGTATCTGCGCTGTTTTTCGGACCTTCGGATTTTTATGGACAGGATAGATGACCTTCACGTCAGGATATTCTTCCACCACTCTCCTGATGGCTGAAAACATCTGCGCCATGGATTCCCCCAGGTTTTCCCGCCTATGGGCGGTCAAAAGAATCAGCCTGGAACCTTTACTCCATTCCAGCGCCTCATGATAATAGCTTTCCTGCACAGTAAGGGCCAATGCATCGATCACCGTATTGCCAGTGACATAGATACTGGATTCTCTTTTTCCTTCCTTCAGCAAGTTTTGCCCAGCCTCCTTTGTGGGCGCAAAGTAAAGCTCCGATATCAGGTCAACTGCCTGCCGGTTAAATTCTTCCGGGTAAGGCGAATCCATACGGAATGTCCTGAGTCCGGCTTCCACATGCCCCACGGGGATGTTCCGGTAAAATCCCGCCAGGGCGGCGGCAAAGGAAGTGGTCGTGTCTCCATGCACCAGTATCAGATCCGGCTTCTCTGCCTCCAGTACTTTTCCCAGTTTATTTAGTACGTCTGCCGTAATCGAAGAAAGCGTCTGCTCCTGCCGCATAATATCCAGGTCATAATCCGCCCGGATGGCAAAAACCTCCATCACCTGATGGAGCATCTCCCTATGCTGCCCCGTGAGACATACCACACATTCGATTTCTTCTGTCTTTTTTAACTGTAAAACCAACGGGCACATCTTGATCGCTTCAGGACGTGTGCCAAAAACTGTAATCACCTTCATGCTATTCTTTCCCTGCTGCCGTTTCCCCATATTTATCTGACTATCACGAGCGTTCCGCCTTCATCGCTGATGGAGCCGCAACCGTTCCTGTCCACGCCAAAAACAAGGGATCCTGATTCCCCTGTTCATAGCTGATCTGTCCTGTTACCTCCACCGATGAACATTCAGCAAGCATAACTGTTTTCAATTCCTCTGCATCAAACCAGACCTCCCAGTCGGAGATCTCCATTTTTCCCAGTTCTGCCTTGTTTTTATCAATGACCACCATCTTACCGCCCGGTTTTGTGACACGGGCCAGCTCTCCCACTGCGCTCTTTATATCCACCGCGTGTTCCAATGCCTCACAAGTATACACAAGATCAAAATAATCGTCAGGGTATCCGATATTGGTCAGAGAGCCTTGTCGCTTATGAATCTTCTCTTCTTTTATATATTCCATAACACTTTCTGACAGGTCAGAGGCATAATATTCATTTTCCGGCTCATCCTTAAGCAGATTTCTTAAATATCTGCCTTTACCGCAGCCAATATCCAGGATTTTCAGCGGCTGGGATTTGGCACGGGATTCCTCCGCCACAGTTTTTCGGATGATTTTATATCTCCCGTCTTCCCTGTCTATCTGATTCAAAAAAGAACCGGACCAGCAGTCAAACTCCGCCACATTTTTATAATACAGGGCATCCAGAAAATATTTGACAGCCCAGCTGATCTCACTGAAAGGAAAATAGTCATTCTTTTCCCCGGGGTTTTCTTCTGACAGATAGCTTCCGTACCATCCGCCCGATTCATTCTGCAGTTTACAGGCATACTCAAAAGCTTTATTTCCACGCTCCAAGTCTCCCAGGCGGAACCATACCAGGGCAAACTGAAAAAGCCCCGTAGAACAGACCCAGTCCACATCCCGGTAGGCAGGGACGGCGCCGCTTTCTTTTTTTAGCTTTGCCACCTTGGCCATGGCTTTTACCGCCATTTCCCTTTCCCCCATGTCCAGCAAAGCTTCCATCACATATGCATAAAAATGCGACAGCAAACCAAAATTCATGATCTCTTCGTAATGGTTCTTTTTATAATAGTCCAAGACCTTATATGCAGCCGTCTTATAATGCGGCCTGTTTAAAACATCCGCCGCCTGCACCAGAGGCGAAAGGCAATATAAATGAATCAATTCCGAACATGCCCGCCCGCTGCCCCACGCCTCTTTTGTGGGCGTAACCAGCCTGCCCGATTCCTGCATATTCTCCAGGATCCAATCGCATCCTTTGATTATATGGCAGTCCACCTGCGGATAGATACTTCTGGCCGCAATTAGTCCCTTCAAGATCTGCGCCGTGTCAAACACATACGGCGCGGTATCGTCCGTATCGTACCAGGAACCATCGTCCTTTTGTATCCTGCACAGCCATTGTGTATAAGAACGGGCCAGGCCACGATAGCCCCAGCGGAGCAGTGTCGGGATATAATACCCTGTCACTTCAGGATATCCTGTCCGTTTTTCCGTATTACAGATTATGGCCTGTCCGTCTATGGTATTATGTTTTATCCATGCAACCGCCCTGTCATAAATTTGGATATAGTCTCTCCTGCCCTCTATTTTCTGTTTTATAATTTCAGTCTGGACTTCTTCAATCGTCCGAATATCCTGGATATCCATCCGGTGCAGCTATCCGATGATCTGTCCTTGATATCTCTGTGAAACAGAAATAATGACTTGGCTGGATTCCAGAAGCCGCTTTTCTGCTTCCGGGCTGCATACAGGAATTCCCTCCATACGCGTTCCCCATTTTGACGGATCATTATCAAAAATGGCTTCAATTTTTTCCTTTTCCAGTAGTTTAAGCGCTTTTTCTGCATAAAAACCAGCGCCAAACAACACCAATTTTTCCATGATTCCCTTTATCCTTTCCCGACAAATCAGTTTTGCTGCCGGATCATGGCAGCCGGACAATCCCTCAGCACATCCTCATATGCCTTTTCCAAACAGCGCTCATCGCCGTCTTCAAAAAAATAATAAATCTGCTTCTTTCTGACTTCTCTATATCTGTCATTGTCCAGCAGTTCTCTGATGCTTTCACCGAATTCATCGGGATCGTTAATAATTTTTGCCAAATCAAAAGCTTTTTCTGAAAAAATAGCCTTCATATCTTTTCTTACAGACAACCACAGCATCTTCATTTCCGGATTGATAAAACATGCCTCCAAAGTGGCCGCCGACTTCGCATCAATAATTGTAATATCTCCTATAAACGATGCCTTTTCCAAACTATAAAAAGTATCTAACACCATATCTGATATTTCATATAAGATATCTAATTCTCTCTTTTTTTCTTTCCTCATATATAGGCAATGATGAGGCTTTGTAACAATGTAATAATCTTTCCGCAGCTTCAGAAAGGCTCCCCTGAACCTCTCAATAGAGGCATGCTGATCCCAGGTAGGCAGATAGCATATTACAGGCTTCCCCTTCCCTATTCCCAGCTCCCGGCGCACCGATTCCGTACTCAGTTTTTTATTTCTGATTCCATAATGCCTGGGATATCCTACGATTTTGATCTTCTCTTCCGGCATGATTTTCAGACACATTTCCTTATCATAAATTCCATGGACAAATTTATAATCATATCCCTGCATATGTTTAGAAAAATACCAGAAAGAATCATTCAGCAGGGAACAGCCATAATGTATATGGATCCTTTTTGTATTCATTCCATATTTCTTCAAAACCCAGCTTCCCTGGGTCGAAAACGCAAATTGCGCATCTGGATTACAAACAGTCTTATATTCCAGTTTTCTTTCTTTCAGCTGGGCGACTGCGGCCTCATAATCAAACCACTCCTTTGTGGTATTCCTCCTGCAATTTTCTGCCACAAATACAGCGTAAACCCCCTTATTTCTGAAAAAATAATAAAGCGGCTCAAAATGGGAAATTTCAAATGAGGCTGACAAATAAAATTCAATGTTTACAAGCCTGCTTTCTTTATAGACATTCCAAAACTCATTTTTTCCAATGCCAATATCATCTGGAATATTCAAATAACCAGGCTGGAAAAAACGAACCACCTGTCTTGCCTCCTGCGGCACAAAAAACTTTCTTCCTGCAAAAAAATCTTCACGTAACGGAAAAACGGCTTCTCTCAGGTTCTTCAGGCAATCCCCATCCAAACCGGAAAATTCGTCAAAATCATACATGTTAAAATCAATCCATAACCTGTCGATGCAAGATTTTCCCTTTGAGATCTGTATGGTATCAGGATATTCAAAGAAAACTATCTCATTTTTATGGCGTCTGGTGACAGTGTCAGTCTGCTGCATTTCATTTTCGCCGCAACACTCCTCCCCGCCATTCCGGCAGACCCCATAATAGGATTTCCGGCAATATTCACAGAGCCTCTCATAATCCTCCCTGGTTAATCCCAATTCCAGACTGTCCTCCCAGGGAATAAACTCCTGGTTTCTGACATATCCCAATAAGCTTCCCCCTGTTAAAAAGGGGCTGATCTGCAGTCCTGATACTTTTTCTAAAAATTCATCTGCAAACTCAATCAAATCCAGCTGCCTTTTTCTTAAATAGCCTTCTGCCGGTTTCAAAGTTTCTACAGCTGTATGGTCTTTCAAATACTCTAATTGAAAACTGGCCCGATTCAGCTTCTTTTCCAAAAGATCAGCTTTAAACTTCATCCTTTCCACTGGATTCAGATATTTTCTTATAAATTCAGAAATCTCATTGTTTTTAATTAAATTTTTTTCGATATCACTGTAGCTTAAATAATCATATATCCCTTCATTTTCCAACTGCCTTGCAATATCTTCCGTATTATTTTCATCTGCACTGATTATGACAATATATCCACTGTATATCTCTTTCAGCTCCTGGAAGGAAATAATTCGTTTGTGATACCGTTCTGCCCCTGCCAGAGAAGTATTATTATCACAAAAACAATATACGTAGTCTTCCCCTAACTTTTCCAGAACCTTCTGTCCAATCTTGCCGCTTCCAAAAAGAATGATTTTTCCTCTACATTCCATACTATCTCTCCATCCCGCACATCTTCTGGCAGCCCCCTTTAACCTTAATTTCTCCCCTATAAATTTTCTTTTACAGTCTGCAGTATTTTCCGCCCGCAGCCAAAGGCTGCTTCCCTGGAAAAGCTGGTTTCTTTTTGTAAATTTTCCTTCCAGTCTTTCAGGCTGTATAGATTGGTTTCTATGGTTTCCTGTCCTCCCGCGCAAGAAATTATATTCTTTAATCTGTCATATTCATGCTTCTTTAAATCCATCGTAAACTGATTTTTCAATCTTCCGTTTACAAATTGATACATAATCCCTGTACCCCAGGAAGAATAAAGAAAAACATCCCCCTCCTCTACAGCATCATTCCCATTCCCACAATAATATAGAGACAGAAGACTGCTTCTTCCAGCCTTCTCCTTCTGTTTGTCCTCCCGCTGATGACTGCCCGCTGTCTCCACAATATCCCCGTCCCGGTTCATAACCAGCATTTCATCTTCTTCTATCGAATCAATCAGCAGCAAATCCCCAGGAATCCCGCTTAATTGCAGGGATTCATACGGCGCTTTGCAAAATTCCTCCGCTTTTTCATAATGTTCTCCATATAATCTGATAATCCTTATGCCGGCCACGTCAAATAAATAAAGTTCCCCGTTTATGTTTCCTATACTGGTATACTCATAATCTTCGCTCCCCAGCTTCTCCACCGATGCAGTATCTGATTCCATATCCAGGCACAATATCTGATTCGTATGGGAATAGGCCGCAAATATCCTGTTGCCGATTTGAGCTGTATTATTCACAAACCCTCTTTCCATTCCGGCAATTTCTATGTATTCTATACTGGCAGATTCCATATCAATTTTCACAACTGCATCATACCAAAAAGGTATGCCGTACAAGTACCTGCCTCTGGCATGGATTTTGGAAAACAACCCTTTTCCGCTATATTTTTCTATATGGTCAAGAGGAATTTTTTCAAACGTCTCTCCTGCTATGTCATAAACTGCAATCTCACGGGCCCAGCAAGGAAGTAAAAAAATTTTATTTTTCCATTTATATATGCCTGCGTATCCGCCTTCCTGAAATATTACTTCACCCGGTATCCGTCCCATTACATATGTGTAATTCTCCCTCATACTATATTTCATCAACACATTAATCTTTCCATGGGCAAACCAGACATCCCCATCTTTTCCATAAAAAGCATAGGGCCACACAGGAAAATCCTCAACCTCCATCTCTTTTCCCGTTTTCACCAAATCATTCTGGAGCATAACCTGCTTTTGTACCTCATGATACAGCTCCACCACAGAACTCCTGTCCCCATAGTAGGCATCCGTCTCCGCTATGGCCCAGTCCAGGTCTGCCCCCTCGTCAAAAATCCCCCACGCCTCTTTTTTATACTGATCCACGATTTTCTCATATTCTTCCAATAAATCAGCGCTGACAGACGCCAGGTTCGATGCATACAGCGGATGGGGCCGCCACCACAAAGCCACATCCCGGTTCTCTTTAAAAAAGTTCAAAGTGTCCTTAATCTTTGCAAACATCTCTTCCGTATCCAAAGAGATAGCGACACTGTTATTATACAAAACTACTTTCTTTCTTACCTTTTCCTCTGTATAAATAATTTTTTTCCAATTTTCAGGAAGCTTTTCATCATCCCGTTGCATACCGTTTACAAAATCCAGTTTGGGAGAACCCAGCCCCCATATTTTCTGTTCCCAAAACTTGCGCGGAAGCTCAGGCAGCTCCTTTTCCAGGACATTTACATACCCTTTTTTTGTATTCTCAGACTGTACCACCACCATATCTGAATGAATGGCCCCGCTGGTGACGATATGACCTTTCCTGCCTTCCCACGCCTTGCTGTTATTTGAATCACATTCTGCCGATATATAATAAGATATATAAACTAACTTCCCCGTATACTTTTTCAGCTTACTTGAATAAAAAAAAGGATGTACGCTTGTTGCACAGTTATACTGGTCATAGGGATTGTGAATAAAAATCACGTCCGGATGCCTGTTTTCAAAATCATAATCATTGTAATGGGTAATGGGCACATCTGCCGGAAACGCCCCTCCATCATAATGTTCTGTTCGGAAACTGCCGTCAGGGTTTTTGTCATAATAGGGAATGGGAATCACATATGCATCACAATCCGGCTCCTCATCCGCCGCTTTCCAGACACTGGCCAGGGAGTCCCACATGGATGCCTTATAAGGCAGAAATACAATCTCATACCTGACAGGAATATCCTGCTTCACACTGTTTTCCGCTGCCAGCAGACTTTTATTCAGCCGCTTACAGATTTGTCCGGCCTTTATGTAATCCCTGTTCAGCGCTTCATACGCGCTATACAGCATCTCACAGTATTTTTCCAGATATGATACTGTTACAGTCCCCTCGCCTTCCGCCCTTTCGATTGCCGTCCCAATACTGACTGCGCTCTCCTGGCACTGGCCCAGCACGTCTTTGGCAGCCCCATACTGTTTTAACTCTATATGGTTTTTGATGATAAGATGCGCCTGGTGAAGCGTCTCGAACATTTTCAGGATATCACGCTTTAATACTGTCCTCATATTGATTCCCTTCGTCTTTTATATCAAATATCTGATACACATACACTGATACTTTTTGTGGTTTTCGGCTTCTTCTCGATCACCATCATACTGTCACAATATGTAATAAACTTAATCTGGTCAGAATACTGGTTCCTGGCCAGCTGATCAGTCTCAGAATACTGTGCATGCAGAAAATCAATGAGATTTTTAGAATACTCAATAAATGTATCCCCTTTATATGTGCCTCCATACTTTTTCATATAAGACGTATGCAGATCCTCACACAGATAAATTCCATCATCATCCACAAGATCAAACAATTCCTCAAAAGAAATGATCTGCTGGCTCATCGTATGGCCGCCGTCGTCAATTAAAATATCAACCCTTCCTATTTTCTGCTTTACCTCCCGCAAAAACTCCCTGTCCTCCTGGGAACCGGTAAAAATCTCAATTCCTTCCTCCTCAAACTCTTTACATCCCGGATCCACATCTATCCCATAAATCCTGACTTTATGGCCGGGGCTGTGAAAATACTTTTTCCACATCTGTAAGGATCCGCCCCTGAAGACGCCTATTTCCAGGATTGTCACATCTTTTCCACGGTATTTTGAAAAAAACCTGTCGTATGCTTCAAAATAATGCATCCATTTATTGACGCACCTATGGCTTTCTTTAAAATAAAACTGCTCCAAATCATTCAGGGAATCTGCTTTTAACTTCGCTCCCAGTTCCCTTCCCGTCATAATCACGCTGCTTTCAATGGCGCTTTCAAACGCCATTTTCCCAAAATTATAGATTTCCTCTTCTGAAAAAATAATAGTCTCCCGGTGGGATACGATTTTTTCACGGGGCGCCTGATACTCTGTCACCAAATAATCGGCGATCTCCATCTGGGTTTCATCACTTACAGACGTCACAATCAGGTCATATCCGTCCCATAAGATTTCCGCAGGATTTGATATTTTCATTCCCTGGTACTCTGTTCCCCACAAACGGCAGTCGGCATCAGCCAGGTCTAAACCAGTTGCCCCATGGGCGGCACAATAGTCAAGATACTCCCGCCCTATTTTTCCAATCCCGTAAATAAGAATTTTTTTCATTCCCTATCCCTTCCTGCGTCAAAATACTTTACAAATCCATCGGCCCAAAACATTTAATATCCCGGCCAAAGAGATCTGCCCGCGGCAAAACCCGCTCTCCCAAAATCCTCTTACATGCATATTCCAATTCACTGAGATAATCAATCCCCATCTCACGGGCCTGCAGCACAATCTCCTGAAACGCCAGGTACAGCCGCTTTACATCTTCTATGGAATACTTGTCTTTCGGCATTTCCGTCACAACATCATTGATGGCCTGCAAATGCTCCTCGCCTATACAAAACCCACTTTTACAGATGGACTCCCTTTGGAACCGGGCAAATAAATCTGCCCGCTCTTTTCCATGCAGCTTCTTACTTAAGACCGTCGCCTCTTCATCATGAATCCGTTTCAGATGCACCAGCCGGTCTATGGAAGAAATTGTACCCACCTTGGAGCTGTCAATATAAAATTTAAAATCCTGCATCCCCAGGCAATGATCCTGATACCTTAAATGATTCCTTTCCATAAAGTCTTTGCGTATCATTGCCGTACAATTTGCAAATTTCTTGTTGTAAAAAAGCAAGTTGGCTTTTATGTATTTGGGATTATAGATCGGCTCTGCGTCATACCTGAGAAACTTTCCGTCCCTGTCGATGAGGGCGCTGCGTGCCCCCAGGACATCAATCTCTTCGTGCTCTTCCAAAAATGCCGTCTGCCACTCCAGACGCCTTTTTGTGGCTATATCATCGTCGTCAAGCAGCGCAATATATTTTCCCCTGCTCTCATCAATTCCCCTGTTTGTGGAATATGCGATTCCCTCATTCCGGCCATTGAAATATACCCGCAGCCTAGGATCACCATAGCGCCGGATCACCTCCGGCGTCCTGTCTGTCGAATGATCCTCCACTATAATCAGCTCCAAATTTTCATAGGTCTGGTTTAAAACAGATTCTATGGCTTCTCCTATATACTTTTCCCCGTTATACGCCGGCATGATTACACTGACCAGTGGCTGCATCTGGATTCACTCTCCCGTCTTCACATGTTCTCCGTCACAAACAGTAATCTGCGGCCTGATTCGTTCAAGCAGTTCTTCCATCAGCCCGCTGTCCTTATATTCTTTATCATCACAGATCCGGTAAAGCGCAGCTGTACCGTCCCCATAAACCACCAGCTTGTACCCCTCCGCAAAAACAAACGCCTCGAAAGCCAAAAGGTACTTCTCTTTCCCTATTTCCTGATACAGATAACGGAAATCGGGATTATAAAGCTTTGACCTTGCTACTTTAATAAACAAATTATCAAGCGCCGCATACGGCTTCTTCTCCAGCATACTTATGACAATGTCGTTGAAGGAAAAAAGGGACGTCAATGTCTCATCTTTTCCCACCCCCATCTCCTTAGAGCGGATTGCAAGTGGTATCCTTATCCAGCCCTCCGAACATACGTATTCCATATCCCCGATGTCTGGCAGCTTTGTGTCATAATCCAAAATCAGCGTCCCGTGGTCGGCGTACACTGCCATCCTGCATTTCATGGGACAAAGAAGCGGCCCTGCCACATCATCCAGATAATGTATGGCATCCTTATGCTGCCCTGCATAGTCGGCCCTGAGACGCCCGCCTTTCATGGGAAGGAAGTCAAAGAGCATGGCCGTCCCCTCCGACATCAAAGGCGCCTTTGTATAGGGGTTTGAAAAGGTAAAATGGCTTTCATACAACTCATGGATGTAAAACAGGCCCCACTCCGTTTCATGGGCATCCAAAATAAACTGCCACAGTTTTTCCGTAACCGTAAGGAACTGCCCGCTGTAATGTATCCCTTCCCCTTCTATAAAATGTTCCACATCCCCGTAAATATAAATTTCCCGATTTTGCTTTTTCGCCAGGGACGCAAAACGGCAGTCTTCCAGGTTCACATAATTCTTTTCATAATACCTGGTTCTCAAATCACAGTTTTCACTGTATGCCGGCACCAGGCTTTCAAAAGTGGACGTGGACAGCGAATAAGCGTTTGTAAACTGATAGCCAGTTTCATCCAACATTTTCTTCAGCTTCGGCATATCCGTTTCCGATAAATCCTGCCTCCGAAGCCCATCCATACAAAAGAGCAGGACATGGTCTTCCGGCAAAGAAGCTGCCGCCTCTTTCTCCATATTATAGAGGCTTTCCAAATCTGCAGACAGCCTCCGGGCCGTCATCTGCTCTTCCTTTGTGATACCTTCCAGGCTTATCCATTCATCAAGCTTCATAAGCGCTGTCCGAAAATCTTTAATATGGAGGTATTTGGTCACAAGGTTTTTATACAATTCTTTTCTGGCCTGTCCCCTGCCCTCTTCCCGGATTTCCCGCTGCAGCTGGTTGATTCTTTTATAATGCTGATACGGATGATTGGAGTAATAATACTCAGCCTTCACTGCCACCCCGTTTTTTTCAAATTCATCATAGATATCCAGAACCGGAAGGCCGGGGTGGTTTTCTCTCAGTTTTTCCTTCAAATCCCTGCGGAATTTATAGGAAGAAAGGATGACGGCATCAATCCCTTCTGTTTCTATCTCTTCATCCCGTATCAGTATAAAACCACTGTCCGCTTCAGGCTTTGCGTAATTATCCACAATATAGCGGACTTTTTTCAACTCGTAAATAAAATCAGCCATCAGCATTTTCGTGTGCCCGCCGCCGCAGTATACAGCCGGCTTTTTACAGTTTTCCAGAAATTTGCACAATGACCGTTTTATAATCAGGCTTATGTTTTTGGAATCCAGAGGCCGCTCCAGGTTGTATTTTTCAAATAAATCCTCATAACGTTTTTCCAGCTCCGCTTTTATTTCCTTCACACTTCCATACACCTTTCGATCATGCCGGCAATCTCTCTGTTTACAATTTCGTTTAAATGGGAGGGAATTGCCCCATATTCATACTGCCTGTCTGTGAAATACCAGCGCCCCTTTGACGCCTCCACTATCTTTACTGCCTTGCAGTTTCTTTCAAAATAATCATAATATCCTGTTAAAACCTGGTTAATCCTGCGGATTTCTTCCAAGTTCGGATATTCCTTCTGGCTGTAAATATCCCCCGTCTTCTCACTCAGGTAATTCTTTACCAGGATAATCCCCATGGACGGATACTGTTTCTCCAGCTTTCCAATAAACTGCCTGCAGCTTTGTTCCCACAGCTCCCGGCAGCGTTCCGTTTCCCGTCCTATCGTTTCCCCATTGGCCGAAAGCGCCTCCAGCCCGTCAAATGCATCACTTTTTGTCAAGAAACCATTTCCGAAAACCGCCATATCAAACCGCTCTTCAATGAAATCCAGGATCAGGTAATGGGGAGCCGTCTCCTCCAGAATATCCCAAAACTCATTCTGAATTTCCCTTCGCAACATAATTTCACGGTATCGGTTTTTGTGCTTCCATGAAAATTCCCCTTCGACAGGATTCATCAGGCTGATCAGGCTGGAGAAATTAAACCTGCCGTAAGGGTCATGCAGAAAATTCATGTAGCTGGCGATACGGTTTAAATTATATCCGCCCCAGGTAATATACCGGTAATCCAAAGCCCCGGGAAACATCCTCCTGATAAAAGAACGGTAATTTCCTGCAAGCTGCAGATAATCCGCTTTTTCTTTCCTATAAAAAAACATCGACAGCAAATCCGATAACTTTAATTTCACAATTTCCTGCAATGTTTTTTCATAGGTTTCATACAGACCAGTATTTTTAAAATTTTGCAAAAGAACCGCCAGCGCCTGAATCCCGATGGCGTTTCCATCTTCCCCTGAAGAACGCGGTTTCGCCGTCAAGGAGCCTTTCCGAAGCACCCTGTAATAATACAGGGCGTGGGGAACACTCTCCACCCGGTTGCTTACAGCCACAAGAAGGGCATAAACTGCCCTGGCCTCGCTGTGGCAATCCGGGAAAACAATCCCATTTTTCACAAAAAGTTCTTTTTTAAACATACATTTCCAGATGGAAGTATATCCATATTTCATACGTTCTTTTTTAGTGTATTGGAACCCCATATCCCCGGAACAGACCCGGTACGTCTTTATCCCCGTTTCACTGTTCACCCTGTATACGTCACATTCTGCCATATCGGCATCCGCTTCTGCCACGCGGCCATACAGAAGCTCCAGAAAACGGCCGTCAAGCCAGTCATCCCCATCCAAAAATACCAGATATTCCCCTTTTGCCTCCTGTATTCCGAGGTTCCTGGCTTTAGACGGGCCCTCGTTCCTTTTATGAATCGCCTTTACCCGCCGGTCTTTCTCCGCCCATTTCTCACATTTGTCACCGGAATCGTCCGTGGAACCGTCGTCCACCAAAATAACCTCAAAATCAGAAAATGTCTGGCCCATTACAGATTCCATGCACTGGTCAAGCCACAAAGAAACATTATAGACCGGAACGATGATACTGACTGAAGGATGCTTTCTTTCCGTCTGTTTCTGCTCCATCTTCATATGCCCCCCAATACTTTTTTTGTATTTCTTCCAATTTCTGGATTTCCCCCATTGTAAAGCCATTTTGCCGCAGCAGTTTTTCCGACTGCATAGTCTCATATCCATGAATCTCCTCAATGGACAAATCTGTGGGATAAATATTTCCACAGATCGTTTTCTGACCGGCATATACCGCCATGGATAACCTGTGGTTGCCGTCAATCACTCCCAGGCTGCGGTTTAAAGACAGCGGATAGTCCTTTTTATATCCTTCCTCTTCCCACCTGGCAATCATCCTCTTAAACTGCTCCAGCCGCCCCACTGCCGTCGCGTGGCCGCAGTAAATCATCTGTGCCCTTATGTAAACGTCAAATCCCCAGTCATTGATGCTTTTCTGCTGCCCAATGGCCGCCAGGCGGATACCCAGGCGAAAATCATTGGAGAACCTCCCCAAAAGCGCTTTGACTGGAATCTCCACCGCCTTTTGTTCTGGTTCCCCATACATCATCTCATACAAGCAGGGATAAATCCACAAATACTCCTCTGTCCTCTGTTTTACTGCATGTTCAATCTCACCCAGAATCGCTTCATGGACAGCCAGGCAGATAAAGGTGTTCCCCTTTATACCGATATCTTTAAAACGGCGGACAGGAATTCCTTCAAAAACTTCACCGTCTTTTACATGATCTGTCCTCACAAAACACCGGAGCTGGCCGCGCAGGCCATGCTCCTCCAGGACTTTGTAAAATTTGCGGGCCACATATCCTGTCCCATATACAATGATCTCCCTGTTTCTCCATTTTCCCCAATCCATGGGCCTGCCTCCAACTTACGCTCATTGCTATATTGTCATTACCGGCTGCTACTTTCCCACTCCCGCCGTCCACCCCGTTCTTTCACTTCACACAGGCGGATGGCGCTCACAGGATGGGTGACACGTTCCTCTTTAGGCGGCAGTTTTTTATAGTCCCCGAATTTAAAGCTCAGATAGCTGTCATAATCTCTAATCCCCTGTAGCATAAGTCCCTCAAACAGGAATTCTGTACTGTTTTCATACCAGTTTCTATAATATCCCCACTCCCTGTTTGGTGTGGGGTACAATAAAATCCGCACCATCTGTGTTTTTTTCTTATTTGCCCTTTTCTCCATTTTATAATAGTAGGAAAGGACCATTTGCTCCGGTATGCGGTTTAGCAGTTTATATATCTGACGTTTCCAAAAACTCCTGTCCTCTTTTTTCCCCACCTTCGACCACAAAATCTTCCTGATGCAAAAACATTCAAAGTTTTTTATACTCCTTGGCAAATAGTGGGCCGGAACACTGTCCAAGGGAAACACATCAATAAAAATCCCCTGTCCGTAAGGCATATCTTCCTGATATTCCCTTAAAAACAGGGTATTTTTCCTTCTTATCTTTCCATAACCCCACCGGTATCCTTTGGTGTTTCTGTAATCCTGATAATAAAATCTGCTTTTATCCAGCTCTGTCCGGCATACTTTCCGGAATTTTTCATAATCCTCACGGAGCAGGGCCACATCAGCGTCGTCATCCCACGGGATATATCCTTTATGGCGCACAGCCCCCAGCAAAGTACCTGCTATGATATTATATTTTATCCCGCATTTTTTACAGATCCTGTCCACCTCCGCCAGCATTTCCAGCTGGATAAGCCGGACTTGCCTAAGCGTTTTTTCATCGAGCTGTACCATATGCGCCCCTTTCTCTCCATTCCTTTTCCCACTTTTTAACATGGATCCCAACATCAAATAGTATGTACTCTATATACTTTCTCCGCTTCCAGAAAGTTTTCCATAATCCCCGCCAGGGCAGTGCTCTCCCGGGCCTTCACAAAGTCCTCCCTGTGCCGTCCCTGTATTTTGTCCAGAAAACAGCCCAGTTCATAATGAAGCCCATTACCGGTGTAAGCGTAATCATATCTGTCTCTTTTTGAAGAGTCTTCATAGCGTACTTCAAACCCTTTTGCCAGCCACCAGGGCGCTTTCGCCAGGATATATCCTTTGGTTCCGGATATAATCAGTTCCCCTTCTGACTTTACTCCCAACCCTGATTTTACCAGCCCGGTTTTCCCGCCTTCCCCATATTCAAAGAAAACTTTTGTAAAAATGTCGATCCCGCGTTCATTTCGCTGCACGGCAAATCTTATATCACTATAATCACAGCCTAATATTTTCAATACCGCAAAACAGCCGTATGTCCCAAGCTCTGTCATGCTGCCTCCCGACGCCCTGTCGTTAAGCTCCCGCAGGCCGGGATCCGCCAGTTTGGTAAAACATGCTTCCACATCCCTCACCTCACCGATGCGCCCTTCATTTATAACTTCCAGCAAAGCCCCAAATCCCGGGCAATAGGCGGTTTTGATCGCTTCCATGAGAATCAGCTTTTTTTCTCCGGCAAGCGCAAAGAGCCCTTTGGCTTCCCCCTCTTTTAACACCATCGGTTTCTCGCATAAAACATGTTTTCCCCGCTCCAAAAGTCTCCTGATATAGTCCCCATGGGACAGGGTAGGCGAAGCAATATAAGCAGCATCAATCTGCTCCACAAACGCGTCCCAGCCGTCAGTCCCAAAAGGCAGGCCGTATTTTGACGCATATAGCTTTGCACTTGTTAAATTAGGATTGTATACTGCCGCCAGCCTGACGTCAAGGCCCTGCCAGCCGTCAGTCCCGAAGCGGTTTGCAATCCTTCCCGTTCCAATAATGCCTAAACGCGTTTCCATGCTGTTTCCCTTTTCCTCTTTATTGCTTTTTCAGCCTCATTTTCCTGATCTCATTCTTTCTTCCATGAAAATTTCCGTGATCTCGGACATGGCCACGATTTCATTTTTCGTAAGGAGATATTTATTTTTATTGATCTGGGCCACAAACTCACTCATTTCATACCGTAGGCCGTCTCCCTGGAATTTAGGCTCAAAAGTTTCCGTTTTGCCGGGATCCTCATAACAAAGTTTATATTTCTTTGTCAGCCACCAAGGTGATTCTGCCAGAATATAGCCTTTAGTCCCCGATATGACCAGCTGCCCTTCTGTCTTCACCCCCACGCCGCATTTTGCTGTCGCCATCCCCTGCCCGTACATCAGGTCGATTTTGGTATAGAGATCCAACCCGTCCTCTCTTTTAATACTGTGGATTTTCACGTCCTGATACTGCGTTCCATACAATTTAAAAATGGGAAGCAGCGTGTAAACTGCATATTCCAAAAATGCTCCGCCAAACCTGGCATCCGTACATTCCCTGGAACGCGGGTTAGCCAACCTTGTAAAGCAGGCCTCGATGTCCCTGATCTCTCCGATCTGGCCGCTCCTGGCCGTATTAATGAGCTGCTGGAAGCCCGGGCAATAGGCGGTTTTAATCCCCTCCAGAATCACCACGCCGCTATCCTCCGCCAGGCTAAAAAGCCCTTCTGCATCTCTTCCATTAAAAGCAATGGGATTTTCGCATAAGACATGCTTACCGGCTACCACCGCTGCCCTGGCATATTCGTAGTGTGTTTCATTGGGCGAGGCCACATATACTGCATCGACCTCATCTAAAAATCTCTCATAACTTTCCGAATATGTCCTGATTCCATACCGTTTTTCAAACAGTTTCCCGCTTTCCGCCTCAGGGTTGAAGGTACAGATAATATTCATCCCGGATACATATTTTTCCTCTGCCACAAACCTGGCAGCAATCCTCCCTGTACCGATGATCCCCACTTTTACGATCTGAAACTGGCTGGAACGAAGCAGGGTAGAAGAAATATTGGGAGTACGCTCCAGATAGACCACTTTACAAAGCGCGCTTAAATAATCAAAAGTTCCGACCCAGTCACTGCCAACGGTAAAAATATCAATATTATATTTCTGGATATCTTCGATCTTCTGCCCGGCATGGTCTTCAATGATAATCTCATCAGCCAGGCCCGTCTTCCGCACATTTTCCACCCGCTCCAGACAGGAATCCACCACATTGACTTTACCTCTAGCCTCGTCAAAATGCTCCGTGGTCACTCCCACAATGAGATAATCCCCCAGTTTTTTAGCCCGTTCCAACAATTTCACATGTCCTTGATGGAATAAATCAAAGGTTCCATATGTAATTACTTTTACCATGACATTCCCTTTCCCATGACATATTCCTTTTCCGGCCTGCCATGGCTTGTTTCCCAATATTATATATAAACACCGCAAAAAAATTGTGGCGTTTCCCGCACTGGCTATTAAATAAAATATATATACTATGGGAAACAGCAAATTCATCTACTGTTTCCCATAAAGTTTTACACAGCAACGACAGGCCGACGCCTGTCCGTCCTCATCCGCCACAATCCCTTACGTCGCTTTCTGCTCCGCGATCCACTTCTGTGCCGCCTTTGCGTCAGAAATATAAGGGACAAATTCTCCGCGGACCCGCTGCGTCACCTCTGCGCCTTTTCCTGCCAAAATCACCACATCCCCCGGCTTTGCCGCCGAAAGGGCCGCGCGGACGGCTTCCTCCCTGTCCGGGATAATCCTGCAGGGTTTTGTGATATGGCGCTTTATGTCATCGCAAATATCCTCTACCCTTTCATATCCGGGGTCGTCCGCTGTCAGATAAACATAATCCGCATATTTTTCTGCCAGGACCCCCACGTCTCTCCGCCGTACCGGAGAACGCTCTCCCTGGCTTCCAAATAAAGAATGGATATGCCTGGGGGAAAATGTCTCTTTCACCGCCTGGTATACATTGAGAAAACTTAAATAATTATGGGCATAATCCACCACAATATGGATTCCATTATGCTCCATCAACATCATCCGGCCCGGAATATGGATATAACGGATTCCCTCCTGGATGCTTCCAGCATCGATCCCCATGGAAAATGCCGCCAAAATAGCCGCCGTCAGATTTTCCACATTGAAGCGGCCCACAAGGCTTGTCTCAAAAGTATACCACTGGCCTTCATACCCCAGTTCAAAACGGCTGCCTGACACATCCTGGCGGATATTCCGTATGATGCCGTTGCAGGACGCGTCATGACCATAAAGAAGCGCCTTCTTTCCGGCGCATCCGGCCATCACCTTTTCAAAAAAGCGGGTGTCCTTATTTACAATGACAGTATCGCATTGGGAAAGAAACGCAATTTTACAGTTTACATATTCTTCCAGTGTCTCATGCTCCATGCCGCCGATATGGTCTTCATCCACATTTAGGAAAATCCCGATGGGGAACTGCTCTCCATAAACCCGTGAAAGCTTCATGGCCTGGGAAGAAACCTCCATAACCACATGGCCACAGCCATTTTCTTTTGCTTCCCGAAAATAAGACTGAAGTTCTGCCGGCTCCGGCGTCGTCAAATGGCTGACCCGGGATTCTCTTCCTGTATAAACCTCCATGGTAGAAAAAACCGCCGTTTTTCCCGGACTTTTTGTATCCAGAATCGACTTCAGGATATACGCCGTCGTCGTTTTCCCCTTTGTCCCGGTGATTCCTGTGACAAATACTTCCTCTCCCGGATTATCATAAAACCATCTGGCAGCCAGGGATGCCGCCTTCCTGATATCTTTTACCAAAATCCGCGGGAGAGAAACCCCATAATCCGTTTCCGCCATATAAAGGAGCGCTCCCCTATGAGCCGCCGTCTCCAGGTATTCTTTTTTAAAAGTAAATCCTTTGCAGACGAAAAAAGCCCCCTCCGACACCTCTTTAGAATTTGTCGTAAACATCGTAGGGACAAGTGCGCCAATTCCATCCGTCGCCTCTATTAAAAGGCCTTCTTTTTTTAAAAGCCCTATCAGCCCGGACACACCATCCCTTGTTCTCGTTTCCCTTACGCTGCCCATCTATCCCTACTCATCCTCTCTCCGGTACAATCTCTATCCAATAACCGTCTGGATCTGAAATAAAATAAATCCCCATGGACGGATTCTCAAAACAAATACAGCCCATGGCCTTATGCTTTTCATGGGCCGCCTCAAAATCATCCACAGAAAACGCCAGGTGGATTTCATTATCTCCCAGATTATAAGGCCTGTCCATATCCCGCAGCCATGTTAATTCCAGCTGGTGGGGCGTCTGCCCATCCCCCAGATATACCAGGATAAAACTCCCGTCCTCCTTTTCATTTCTGCGAACCTCCTTAAGCCCCAGGGCTTCCTTATAAAAATCCAGGGATTTCTGTAAGTCATAAACATTAAGATTATTATGGATAAATTTAAAATCCATGGGAACCTCCTGTTCACCTATCCGTCTTTTAAGTCAAAAGTTTAACAATAGAAAGTGATTTCTCCAAATAGTCCAGCCATTTCTGCATCACTTCCTATTATAACCGCATTTCAAAGATCATGCAAGCCGGCCCGCCAGACTGACCAAAAACGCACAAATCCAGGCAACGGCACACTGCCCCACAACCACAACTGCCGCCCATTTGCCGCCCAGTTCCCGCTTAATGGCAGCCACTGCTGCCACACAAGGTGTATACAAAAGACAGAAAACAAGAAGGGCGCCTGCCGCCGCTGGCGTAATGGCTGCAGTCAGGCCAGCCACAGCTCCAAAAAGCACCGACAACGTAGACACCACGCTTTCCTTTGCCATAAATCCGGCAATCAGCGCAGTACAGATTCTCCAGTCGCCAAAACCAAGAGGGGCAAACAAAGGCGCGAGGGCGCCTGCCGCCGCCGCCAGCATACTGTCTTTAGAATCCGCCACCACATTCAGGCGGATATCAAAGGTTTGCAAAAACCAAATGATAATCGTCGCCACAAAAATCACTGTAAAGGCCCGCTGCAAAAAGTCTTTCGCCTTCTCCCACAAAAGCCTTGCCACATTCCTGACCCCTGGCATACGGTAGTTGGGCAGCTCCATGACAAAAGGCACTGCCTCTCCCCGGAACACACTGTTTTTAAATAGAAGGGCCAGAAAAATCCCCACAAAAATCCCCAGGAAATACAGCCCCACCATGATAAGCCCGCTGTATTCAGGAAAAAATGCCGCTGTAAAAAATCCATAAATCGGCAGTTTAGCCGTGCAGCTCATAAACGGCGTCAGAAGAATCGTCATTTTCCTGTCACGTTCCGACGGCAGGGTACGGCTGGCCATGACTCCCGGCACCGTACATCCAAATCCCACCAGCATAGGGACAATACTTCTGCCGGACAGTCCAATTTTCCGAAGCAGCTTATCCATCACAAATGCAACCCGCGCCATATATCCTGTATCTTCCAGAAGCGACAAAAAGAAAAACAGCGTGACAATAATTGGCAGAAAGCTCAAGACACTGCCGACCCCATTGAAAATCCCGTCAACAATCAGGGAATGGAGCACCTGATTTACGTTCCAGGATGTCAGGGCCCTGTCGGCCGCTTCTGCCAGCCAGTCAATACCGGAGGCCATAAGCTCCTGGAGCCAGGCGCCGACCACATTAAAGGTCAGAAAAAACACCAGTCCCATAATGGCCGCAAAAGCCGGGATCGCCGTATATTTTCCGGTCAGGAATTTGTCGGCCCTGCGGCTTCTTTCCCGTTCTCTGCTTTCTTTTGGTTTAGCCACAGTCCGTTCCACCAGCCGTTCGATAAAAGAAAACCGCATATCCGCAATGGCTGCCGCCCTGTCAAGGCCTCTCTCTTCTTCCATCTGGCAGATGATATGCTCAATGGTTTCCTGTTCATTCCGGGACAGGTTCAGGGCCGCCATCACCCGTTCATCTCCTTCCACCAGCTTTGTCGCCGCAAAGCGGACTGGAATCCCCGTCGCCTTCGCATGGTCTTCAATTAAATGGCTGATGCTGTGGAGGCAGCGGTGTACCGCCCCTCCCCGGTCGTCCGGGCCGCAAAAGTCCAGCCTTCCCGGCCGTTCCTGATACTTGGCCACATGGATGGCATGGTTAACCAGCTCCTCCGTGCCTTCGTTTTTTGCTGCAGAGATGGGCACCACCGGGATTCCAAGCATGGCCTCCATCTCATTGATTCGGACAGCCCCCCCGTTCCCTTTTACTTCGTCCATCATATTGAGGGCCAGTACCATGGGCACCTGCAGTTCCAAAAGCTGCATGGTCAGATACAAATTCCTCTCAATATTGGTCGCATCCACTATATTAATAATACCTGTCGGTTTTTCTTCCAGGATAAACCTCCTGGACACAATTTCTTCACTGCTGTAAGGGGACAAAGAATAAATACCCGGTAAATCTGTCACCAGGGTATTCTCATGGCCTCTGATGGCCCCGCTTTTCCGATCCACCGTCACACCGGGGAAATTCCCCACGTGCTGGTTGGCGCCGGTCAGCCTGTTAAATAACGTCGTCTTCCCACAGTTCTGATTCCCCGCCAGCGCAAAAGTAAGGCAGGTATCCCTGGCAAGAGGATTTTCCCCCGCTTTTACATGATACCGGCCGCCTTCCCCAAAACCAGGATGCTCCCTGCTGCTGATTCTTGTAAATACAGACTTGGGGCTTGCTTTGTCCATACTCCGGCCGCCTTTTGCCCCGCCGTCTTCCCTGGCAGCCTCCACCTCAATCTGCTCTGCATCTGCAACCCGCAGCGTCAGCTCATATCCATGGATCCGAAGCTCCATGGGATCCCCCATAGGCGCATACTTCACAAGGGTGACTTCCGCCCCCGGAATCACGCCCATATCCAAAAAATGCTGTCTCAGGGAACCGGAGCCACCCACTGTTTTCACCACAGCCGACTGCCCGATTTCCAGATCTTTAATCGTCATGGCTTTCTGCCTCCTGTTTTTTTGTTATCCTTCCTTTTTCTCTCCCACTATTCCGTCATTGCCATTCACCTTTTTATACAGTATACTGAATAAAAAAGGATATCTGCATTTATGAAAGAACAATACCAGGAAACTTACGAAAATCAACGCTGTCCTTTGGACGGCCGCATGGCTGCCCACACCCTCTGGCTGGTTAAAAGCACCTGTACCAGGTGCTCTGATGAAGTACTGGACTTTTCCTGCAGCCTGGACTCTGAATGTCGGGAATGTATCTCAGAATATCCCTGAATCCGGCTATTCATCCGATTTCAAATTCCATGCCGGTATACAACTCCTCTACCGTATCCCCCAGCTCTGCTTTCAGCAGGTCAAAGGCTGCCGCGCCTGTACAGTGGCCGGTAACCACTTTCCGGATCCCCGTCTTCCGGATCCGTTCTGCCAAAGCCCTTACCTCTGCCTCTGTGGAACGGTAAAGATGCAGGCCGCCGATCAATGCGCAGATCTCTTTCCCCGGAAAAGCTTCGGAAACTTCCCGGATAATATTGTCCGCCCCGCCATGGGAACAGCTGTTGAAAATCACAAGCCCTTCCTCTGTATCAATGACAAGGCTCTGCTCATGGACAAAAGAATCAGGATGACACCTCCGGTCCGTTTTTATATAAAGCCCAGCCCGTTTTCCGATTTTCTCCAGCCCCGGCGTTGTGTGAGGCAAAAGACTGACACCAGGAAGCAGCGTAAAGTCCCCCTCCACGTAAACGATCCTGTCTTTGTATTTTTCCAGAAGCCCTTTGGCTATACCGCTATATTTATAAAAAATCCATCTCTTTCCATAGCAGTTTTCCTCCGCGCCTTTCCTCAGATAAAATTTCGCCGTCTGGTTTTTCTTAAAAAAGGCAGACATGCCATCAGAGTGGTCATAGTGGGCATGAGAAAGAACCCCACATTCCACCTCTTCCAGCCGAACCCCCATGGACTCCGCATTTTTCACAAAGATACCGGTAGTCCCCGTATCCAGTAAAAGCTTGTGTCCCTCATGTTCTATATAGACGGCCAGCCCCCATTCACAAGCCAGCTCATTCTTTGACCGATTATCAATCAGAATCTTTGCCCGCATGTTCTCTCCCCCCAAATCAAAAACGATAAAAAGAAATCAATAAAAGGTTGCCACTGTTTCTTCTGGCGGCTCTGTCTGTTCCATGGATAAAACCGTAAGCACCGGCCCTTTGCGTCCATACAGTCTGTGGAACTTAAAATCCATTTGAAACTTAAGCCTGTACCAGGTTTTACTTTTCGGCATATCGTCCGGACTACACTGGGACAAAAAACTTGCAAACTGGATATCGTCCACACAGCAGGTCATGACCTGGCGCCCAAAAGCAAATGTCCCAGGCTTAAACCGGGAATTTACCACTGCCATCCCTCTACATTCCACAATTTTCCCGTTGTATTTCTTCGGTTCTTCAGACACGTCCCGGTACCACAAAGCATAGTCCTCATCCTTCAGTACGATCACAGGCGCGTTGATATCGTAAGGAAGAGGATCCTCGATATCGTCGTATTCCACAACGCCGTCCGGTGATTCATAGATAATCGCCGTCCGGCGGCTTACCCCGCGCACCACCTTGTGAAACTCCAGCTTATCCATATCTTTCAAAAACCGGTTAAATACCGCCAGCTCACATGAAGACAGCTTATCCACCACAAGCCCCCTCATATTCGCATTATAATTTAAAAATGTGGACGCATCAGCAAAAAAGAACTCCTGGTAGACGGCCCACGCTTCAGGCATATTGTCATAAAGGGAACTAAGCTGCCACATCCCATTATATTCCACCAGTACCCGTTCCGCCCTGTGCTTGTTTTCCAGATAATCAAGCACTCTGGGCGTCAGGTCTGATTCATGCTCTATGATTTCAATGAAAACATTTTCCATACAGGGAAGCTCTGTATCATACTCATTTTCCCCCTCCTCGCACAGAAGAAGGAGGATCCTCTCCCCGTCATTGAACCTTTTTTCCCCCAAAGTCTCCTGGATAAACCTGGTTTTTCCCGATTCCAGGAACCCGGTAAACAAATAAACAGGCAAATCTTCCATTTGCAGCCTCCTCATCCGAACCCTATAGGGCAAACAACTTTTTCAGCGCTTCCTCATTGAGACAGGAACCGATCACACAGAGCCTTCCCGTAACAACGGACGGGCCTGTGCGCACACTTTTTTCTTCCGGCACATAATCAAAATGAAGGAATTTCCCGTCCGCTCCCTCTACAATCCCCTTTGCCCGCAGAACCATTCCATATGCCCCGCTGTCAGAAAGAGCCGTAAGGGCGCGCTCCAATTCTTCTTTCGTAAACTTCCGGGCTGTTTCGGCTCCCCAGCTGGTAAATACCTCATCTGCATGATGATGGCCGTGCTCCCCATTATGGTGGCAGCCACATTCCCCGTCGTGATGATGGCCATGTCCCTCTCCATGGTGGCAGCCACATCCCCCGTCGTGATGATGGCCATGTCCCTCTCCATAGTGGCAGCCACATTCCCCGTCGTGGTGATGGCCATGTCCTTCTCCATGGTGGCAGCCACATCCCCCGTCGTGGTGGCGGCGCTCCTGCGCCTCTGCTTCCAGGGCGCGAAGCTCTTGTTCCAGCGTATTCCCATGCTCCATAGCCTCCAGGATCTGTGTCCCTGAAAGCTTATCCCAGGGAGTAGTAATGATAGCAGCTTCCTCATTGTGCCCCCGCAGCAGTCCGACACACTCCTCCAGTTTTTTCTCAGAAATACCGTCCGTCCGGCTCAAAATAATGGCGCCTGCATGTTCCACTTGATCGTCATAAAATTCCCCGAAATTTTTCATATACATTTTGCATTTATTGGCATCAGCCACTGTAGTAAAACTATTTAAGGAAACCCCTTCCATATGGAGATCCTCGACGGCCCGGATGACATCACTCAGTTTTCCGACGCCGGAAGGCTCAATGAGTATCCTGTCTGGATGAAACTGTGCCAGTACTCTTTTTAAGGCTTCCCCAAAGTCCCCCACCAGGCTGCAGCAAATACAGCCGGAATTCATCTCCGTAATTTCAATCCCGGCATCCTGTAAAAAACCGCCGTCAATGGCAATCTCCCCAAATTCATTTTCAATCAATACCAGCTTTTCTCCCTGAAAAGCTTCTTTAATCAGCTTTTTGATCAGCGTCGTCTTTCCCGCCCCTAAAAAACCGGAAAAGATATCTATTTTAGTCATAAAAAAAACTTCCTTTCTTATTTATATGTTAAATTCCCACAGCACATATTTTAATGCTTTTTTATCCAACATGCAAGCCCTTTGTCCTGAGACTGATTTTCTCATTGAAAAATTCCATTTTATCGTATACAATAATAACAGGGAAAACAAAGTACAGCAGAAGGGTTCCCTTATATATCTTTAGTTTTTGCCGATATTTTATAGTAGGGCTTTTTTTGAACACACAAAAAACGAATGAAGGCGGTGTTATGTAATGGATAATGGTATGGAAGCCATGCTCGAAACATACCTTTACGAGACCAACTCTTT
>CAOKOS010000014.1 GCA_948470255.1 uncultured Lachnotalea sp. | reverse complement strand
CACTTTAGCTTTTCCATGTGCTGTGAATAGAGTTATCCATGATTCCATAGCCTGCTATGTATATTTCCACAATGCTTGTCTTTTGGCCTTTGGATTTCTTTGGTTCGGAATAGTGTGGTGCTGGCGGTCTATCGTTTGTTTTCAGTTGCTTGCTTACCGTACATGAGCATTTTTCGCCGGATTCTATCAAGGTTCCTATGAATCCTAAAAAGCAGTTGCAGGTTTATTCGGATGATGAGATTCAGCAGATTTTTCAGGCAGTCAGTACTCCTGTTCCTTGGATGAAAGCCCGTAATCGCGCTATAATTTCCCTCATGTCGGATTCTGGTTTGCGGCAGGGGGAAGTTTCTTCCCTTCGCCGGTTGGATGTATCCTTTTGCCCTCCACGCCTTCTTGTCCATGGAAAAGGTGATAAAGACCGTTTTGTTCCTCTTGGCAATATCTCTTCTGGACTTCTTCGTGAATACTTTGATCTCTGCCCGTTTCCTTCTGAGGATTATGTTTTCCTCTCTGAATCCGGCGATCCGCTTTCCCGCAATGCGATCCGGCTTTTTGTCTCCAGGGTTTCTAAAAAATTGCCTTTTCAAGTATCCTCTCATAAGCTCCGCCATAATTTTGCTAGGAATTACTGTCTGGATAAGATGGAATCCGGCGGTCAGTTTGATGCTTATACACTGAAAACCCTTATGGGGCATGAAAGCATTTCTACTACGGAGCGTTATGTTCATTGTGAGGTAGAGCTGTTGGCCGTAAAATCAAGTATCTCACATCTGGATAAGATTTTCCAGGTTACCCAGTAAATGAAAAAGCCAGCCAACGCCCGTATTTCCTTGGGTTTTGGCTGGTTCCTTTTTTTCAAGCTCCCGGCCGGACTTGAACCGGCGACCTATTGATTACGAATCAATCGCTCTACCGACTGAGCCACGGAAGCATAACTATAAACAATTTTTGTCAACGTGGCTATTGTACTATAGAAAAACCATCCTGTCAACTACTACATTTCTGTTTTCTACTATCTGCAGAGGCTTTCCCGTGATCTCTCTTAATAAAATCTTAATAATTTCCCCTACAGAAATCAACAATTCAATCATCACTTTCGTTTACAATAGAAAGAAAACCGTACAAAGGAGCAATGTATTATGCCAAGTAAAATCCTGGTTGTTGACGATGAAGCTGAAATCGCAGATTTGATAGAAGTGTATCTTAACAATGAAAATTATAAGGTATTCAAATTCTACTCTGCCAAATCCGCCCTTGAATGTATTAATACAACGGTTCTTGACCTTGCCATTTTGGATGTCATGCTTCCTGATATAAATGGATTTACATTATGCCAGAAAATCAGGGAAAACCACACATATCCTGTTATCATCCTGACAGCCAAAGACGGTGAAATCGACAAAATCAATGGACTGACCCTTGGGGCTGATGATTATATTACAAAGCCTTTTCGCCCCCTTGAATTAATTGCGCGGGTAAAATCCCAGCTGCGCCGTTACAAACAATATAATCCATCCCACTCCCCATATGAAAAAAAAGACATTATCGCTCATGCAGACTTGGAAATGGACGTAAACGCCCATAAATGCCTGTTGGGAGGGAGGCCAATTACATTAACCCCTACTGAGTTTTCCATTCTGCGTATTTTGTTGGAAAACAAAGGAAATGTAGTCAGCGCTGAAAAACTGTTCCATCAAATTTGGCAGGATGAATATTACAGCAAGGCAAACAATACCATAACCGCCCACATCCGCCACCTGCGGGAAAAACTAAACGATACCTTAGATAATCCAAAATATATTAAAACCATATGGGGGGTCGGTTACAAAATTGAAACATAAGAAGAAAGAAGAATTCGTTATATTTCAGGCAAAAATTATGCGGTGTTTCTGCGTCAATGCCTTAATATCTGTCTTCATTGTGACATGCCTGTATCTATTCCTTTGGAAACAAAGGCTGGGAGACGTAATTGTCACTATCCTTGAATATATTCTAAACATCGGCCACGAAGAAGCATTTCTTATATACCACGAATATTTTCGCGGATATAAAGAAGTTTTCTTTGCCACAGCAACCATATTTGTATTCTGCCTGCTGCTCTGGCGCCTGTTTAGATGGATGAGCAGATATTTCAGAGAAATCAACCAGGGCATTGATATCCTGCTGGCAGACGATGGGGAACAAATCCAGCTGTCTCCAGAAATGCAGCCGTTTGAGCACAAGTTAAATGCAGTAAAACAAACGCTGGAACAACGCAAAGCAGACGCTGCACTTGCAACACAGCGGAAAGACGATCTTGTGATGTACCTTGCCCACGATATCCGTACCCCTCTTACCTCAGTAATCGGTTATCTGAATCTATTGGAGGAAGCGCCGGATATGCCAGTTGAACAAAGGGTAAAACATTTGCATATTACTTTAGAAAAGGCTTACCGGCTGGAAAAAATGATCAATGAATTTTTTGAAATTACGCGATATAACTCCAGACAAATCAAATTATCGAAAGAACCGGTAAACCTCTGCTTTATGCTGGTACAGTTATCTGACGAACTATCCCCAGTATTTTCCCACCGTGGAAATTCCATTGTTCTGGATGTTGATGAAGATTTAACCGTTTGTGGAGACGCTGATAAACTGGCACGGGTATTTGGCAACATATTGAAAAATGCGGCAGCGTATAGCTATCCAAAAACACAAATTACAATCTCTGCTGAAAAATCCAATAATCGGATTTATATCTCCTTTCAAAATAAGGGGGCTTCCATTCCCTCAAAAGAACTGTCAGCGCTGTTTGATAAATTCTACCGTTTGGATGAGGCCCGCATCTCCGACACAGGCGGCACTGGCCTTGGACTTGCTATTGCAAAAGAAATCATCCTTTTGCACGGCGGAAACATCCAAGCCTTCAGCGAAAAGGACACCATTACATTTTTGGTGGAGCTTCCCACAGCAGATTAAAAAAACATTTGTCTCAAATTAGGATTCTATTAGGAATTAAGCGATTTAATCTTAAAACCCATAGTCCTCTTATGCAGTAAGATAGTTACTGAAAAGAGCGCTGTGGGTTTTCTTACCGTCGGTCAACAAGATCACACACAGCCGGTATCCAGAAAGGAGCAGGTAATCATGGAAGAAAAAACAATTCAAACGCTTCATCGTAAAAGCAGGCATACACGGCGCAAAGCCCGGAATAAATGGATAATAAGCGGCGCCATCCTGGTTTTATCCCTCTCAATCATACTAATTGGACTCTCCAAGACGCTGCCTTCAAAAGCAACGCCTCTGAAAGCAACACCTCCAAAAACACCTTCCCCAAAAGCGGCAGCTCCCACCCCTACGGCAGCAGATACCCCTTTTGTAGCGACTTTGGAGGACATATTTCCAGAAGACCAGAAAAATATGGACTCAGACAATGCCGATCTCAACATAGCGGATACTGACAGCCTATGGTATCTGACACTGGTAAACAAGAAACACCCCGTCCCACAAAATTATGAGGTGAATTTAGTACAAATAGAAGGCGGTGAACAGGTGGATGAACGTATTTATGAACCCCTGATGGAGATGCTGGAAGCAGCAAAGGAAGGTAACTTGGATCAGCTGCCATTTGTAGTGTCAGGCTATCGGACACAGGAACAACAACAGCGTCTTTATGACGACAAACTTGCCCAATACCGCGGGCAGGGTTATTCAGAAAATGAAGCGAGAACGATGACAGAGCAATGGGTCGCAATCCCTGGATATAGTGAGCATCAGCTCGGTTTAGCAGTAGATATTAACGGAGCAACTTATGACGTTTACCTCTGGTTACAGGAAAACAGTTATAAATACGGCTTTATTTTCCGATATCCCGGTAGTAAAACAGAAATCACCGGTACGGCAGAGGAAGTCTGGCATTACCGTTATGTGGGAGTTGAAGCTGCTGCCAAAATCCACGAACAGGGGATTTGCCTGGAAGAATATCTCGAAAATCCAGACAACAGATAGCACATTTTCCACATGGGGCGGCTTTGAGAAATCAAGGCTGTCCCTTTCTTTTTCTGTCCTCTGTGATGCGTTGTCTAAATATAAAAGAACCTCTCACTTCTTCCCCCTTTATTCCATACAATAATGTATACCCGAAGGGCACTTCTTATCCTGCCCGCGGGCGGGCACACTTCGTGCGACCATGTTGAACTCAATCGGAGGAATTTTATGGAACCAATCCTTGAATTTATAGACGTATGCTTTTCCTACCATTCTACAAATGGTGAGACGCCTGCCTTGTCCGGCATTTCCCTGTCGGTAAAACCAGGGGAATTCATCGCCATTGTAGGGCCTTCTGGCTGTGGAAAAACCACGCTCCTCTCACTGATCAGCGGGCTTCTTCTTCCAGAATCCGGTGAAATACGGCTGCTTGGAAAAGTACAGGGGACATCCGGGGCAAATATCGGCTATATGCTCCAGAAGGATCATTTATTTGAATGGCGCACCGTTTATGACAATGTCCTTCTCGGCCTGGAAATACGCCATGGACTGAATCAGCAGACAAAGGCACAAGTAAATTCCATGCTGGACACTTATGGCCTTTCTGCATTTAAAAATTCCCCGCCTTCAGCGCTGTCCGGCGGAATGAGGCAGAGGGCTGCTTTAATCCGTACCCTGGCCCTGGAACCGGACATTCTGCTCCTTGACGAACCTTTTTCGGCCCTGGATTACCAGACCCGCCTGGAAGTAGGAGACGATATCGGAAGTATTCTCAGAAAAGAGGGAAAAACAGCCATTTTAGTGACTCATGACCTGGCGGAAGCCATTACCCTGGCAGATCGGGTGGTCATCCTTTCCAACCGTCCCGCCCGTATCAAAAAAATCCTTCCCCTTCATTTTGACGAAGCCTTTGATTCCCCTTTAAAACGCCGGAGCGCGCCCTGTTTCAGCGAGTATTTTGATGAAATCTGGAAGGAGCTTAAATCCAATGGATAAATCCCTTTCCGCGGCCCAGGCCCGTTTCCTGAAGGCCCGTTCCCGCCACCATCATCTGATCCTGGCGGGACAAATTCTTTTATTTTTTCTGTTTGTCGGTATCTGGGAATTTACCGCCCGTGTCGGGATTCTCAATGACTTTATTTTCAGCAGCCCCTCGCGTATGGCGGTATGCTTTATTCAAATGACAAAAGATTTCAGCATCTTCACCCACATTGGCATTACTTTGGCGGAAACAGTGGGAAGCTTTTTTCTGGTGATGGCTCTCAGCCTGGCAACTGCCATGCTTCTCTGGGCCGTCCCCTCTTTGGCTGAACTTTTAGAGCCTTATCTGGTCATGCTCAACAGCCTGCCCAAATCAGCCCTTGCCCCAGTACTCATTGTATGGTTGGGCAATAATGTAAAAACCATCGTAGTAGCAGCCATTTCTGTGGCCGTCTTTGGTTCGATGATGACCCTTCATACTGGATTTAAAAATTCAGACCCAGATAAAGCCAAACTGATTTATACCCTGGGGGGAAATAAACGGAATGTCCTTTTTAAAGTCCTCATTCCAAGCTCCATCCCCCTCATTATCAATAATATGAAAGTAAACATCGGCCTCTGCCTGGTGGGTGTCATCATCGGAGAATTCCTGGCCGCTGATCAAGGCCTCGGATATTTGATCATTTATGGCAGCCAGGTTTTTAAAATGGATCTGGTCATGATGAGCATTGTCATCCTATGTATCCTTTCCATGGGACTCTATCGACTGATCTCCATGTTGGAAAAACGCGTCAACCGGCAATAGGACTATAACTGGATTTATGATACCCGACGCCCTGCATGTGTCTGCATTGGCCCGCGTCGGTTTTTTGGAAGCGCTTTGCATGACGCACATAAGCGCCCAAACAACGGGCGCTTATGTGCGATTCAGAATATCTTGACATCGGCTTCTCCGGCATTCTTTACAGTGCGATAATCACTCCTCCGTCACCAGCATAAGTAGTGCTGACTCCGGCAGTATTGACAATATAAACATCCTTAACTTTAATCAGGCGGCAGATTTGCTCCTTCACCTTTTTCGCCCGTTCCGGGCAGTTGGTATGCGCAATGGCAAGGATTTTATTTTCTGCCTCCTTTGCCTCCTTCGCCACCCACTGTGACATCTTCACAAGAGCTTTATCAATTCCCCGGGCCTGATCTAACTTGATAATCACACCTTTATCTGCCCCCATCACCGGCTTAATATTCAAAACCGTGGCAAAAAGCGCCTGAAGCCCCGTCAGCCTGCCGTTCTTCTTTAAATAATCCAGAGTTTCCAAAACAAAATAAGTATTCATATGATCCCGGAAATCAGAAACTATCTTCACAATTTCCTCAAAAGTTTTCCCTTCCTCTGCCAATTCCCGGATTTTCAAAGCGATCTTCACCTCGCCTACTGCTGCAGAATCAGAGCTGAATACTGCAATCTGCTTCGGCCCTTTTTCCTCCAGGTACAGGCTTCTTCCCAAAACAGCGCTGTTATAAGTGCCGCTTAAATGCTGGGATAAAGTTACTACAAAAATAGCTTCCGCCTCACAGTCATAGGCTTCCTTAAAGGCTTCCGGTGAAGGGCATGCTGTCTTGGGACATTCCGGTGTTGTACGGACCAGTTCCAAATATTCTGCCTGGTTAAAGCTGTCATCATCTAAAATCATTGTGTCTCCAACCTGCAATGTCAGAGGGATAATCTGAAAATGGCTGTCTGCCTTCAGTTCCTCCGTCAAATCACAACAGCTGTCTACCACGATCTTGTAATTCATAATTCTCCTCCTGCACTTCCCCACTACTTTTGTTTGAACCTTTAACTGTTCTATGTAGTTTTCATTACCATATATGATAGCACAGGATATACTATTTGAAAAGGGGTATTATAGAAAGTTCTTCTTTATATTTTCTTTTTTTGATGGAAACGTACGGATTTTCTCAATCTTCTCTCCAATACTTCGCCAAAAGCCTGGTCAGAGCTTCCTGATCCCCAATCCCCATGGTTTCCCTGGCCGAGTGCATGGCTAAAAGAGGGATACCAATGTCCACCGTGTTCATTACTGCAAAAGAAGAAGCAATGGAACCCAGGGTACTACCGCTCCCCGTATCGGAACGGTTGGCAAACATCTGATATGGGATTTTATGCTTTTCACAAATACTGCGGACTACACCGACAGCTTCCCCATCTGTCGCATACTTTTGTCCACTTTCCGTCTTTAACGCTATTCCATGCCCCAGATACACGTGATTTGTCACATCACCTTTATCCGGCCGGTTGGGATGGATTCCATGGGCCACATCCACCGACAATAAAAAGCTGCGCAGGCGGCTGTTTAAACAGTCCTCATCGCCATAGTCAAAACAACGGCAGATTTTTTCCATAATAATAGAAAGAAGCGCAGAACCCGCACCTTGTTTTGTCCTGCTGCCAATCTCCTCATGGTCAAAAAAGACAGCCATATCCACTCCTTTCCTGCGCTCAGTCCCTGAAAGAAGTCCATCCACACAAGCTCTCACAGATGTCAGGTTATCAAGCCGGGGAGAAGAAAGGAATTCTTCCTTTATGCCAAAACGGATCGGCCTGTCACAGTTATAAAGAGAAAGCTCGAAAAACAGAATATCCTCCGGCGCTGTCCCCGCTTCTTCAGCCAGGGCCTGGACGAAATAATTTTTCCCACTCCAATCCTCCTCCATACCCAGCCCGATAAGAGGCGCCATGTCTGTCTGTTTATTTAATTCCAGGCCTTTATTGACCTCTCTGTTCATATGGATTGCCAAGTTTGGGATAGAGGCAATGGGACGTTTAAAATCCACCAGCTTTGTCATCGGAGAAAAGCATCCTTTCCCTTTCACCGTCACCCGGCCCGCCAGAGACAATGGACGATCCAGCCAGGTATTTAAAATCATGCCTCCATAAGTTTCCACATTGAGCTTTGCATATTTCCCCTGGGACATATCCGGCGATGTCTTCACCCTCATACAGGGCCAGTCGGTGTGGGCTGCCGCAATCCGAAATCCCTGCAGCCTTCCAAAACCCTGATTCACCCGGAAAGCAAACAGAGAGGAATCATGCACCTTTACATAATATCCTCTGCCCTTTTCAAGCTGCCAGCTGTCTGAAATCCCCAGTTCCTGATACCCGGCCTCCTCAAAATCCTCCGCCGCCATCCTCACTGCATGAAACGGGGATACTCCCCCCTCTAGGTAGCGCAACAATCCTTCATAATAATTTTCTTTTTTATCCATCCCCCGGTTCCTTCCTCAATGCAAATATTAGTCTTGTCCTCAAGTCTTCCTGATAAATTCTTTACCGCACTTCGGGCAGGTAATACAAATTTTCCCCTTTCCCCTGGGAAGCCGCACCTTTTGTCTGCAGGACGGGCATTTATAATAACGATGGGCCTTATCCTGGACTCTGTTTCTAAAGCCGGAGAGTTTTCTCCGAACCTTTGACGTAGCCCTCAAATACCGGCCGTTTTCCAGAGAACGCCGCCGGATATTTTTAGACAGCATCCGGAAATAAGCAAGGGCAATCCCCATGATCGTCAGCCAATAGAGAAACCGGTAACGAAAAAAAAGAGACACCACCAGAAGGATCATAACGATCCCCATTAAACATCTGTTCAGCTGATCCGCCCCGTACCGCCCGTACATAAACCGCGCCATTTTATCCCGAAATTTTCCCATTCTTTTCTCTCCCGTCTGTGGGCCTTCCGCTACCGTCGGTAACTTATTCTGAAAACACCTTTTGCCCAAATTTCTTTTTCCATCATATTCCCTTTCCATAAGGCCGTCAAGAAATCCTTCAGAAACATTTCTGAATTTTTTATAAATCCCTGTTCCAGGACTTTTTCCCAAGGCAATAAGTTTCCGCCACAGAATAATCATCTTCAAGAACCACCAGATCGGCATCGTATCCGGCAGCCAGCTTTCCTTTTCTTCTGTCCATCCCTATGCAACGGGCCGGGTTCACGGTACAGGAATTGACTGCCACGTCAAAAGGCACCATGGCTTCCTCCACAAGAATCCGAAGCCCTTCATTGATCTTCAATGTACTCCCTGCAATGGTTTCTGTCCCTGCGATCTTTGCAGTTCCCCGTTTATCCAGTTCCACTTGCTGCCCTCCCAGGCTATAGCTGTCTCCTGGAGGACAGCCTTTGGCCCCCAGAGAATCGCTGACCATGATTCCGTAATTCCTCCCTTTTGCCTGGAAAAAATTATTTAAAGCTGCCGGATGGGAATGGATTCCATCACAGATCACCTCTCCATAAAGATCCCGAAAACGAAAAGCCGCTCCCACCATCCCCGGCTTCCGGTGATGGTACCCCGTCATCCCATTATACACATGAGTCATACTGACCGCCCCATTGGCGACAGCCATAACCGCCTGTTCATAAGACGCGGCAGAGTGTCCCATACTGACCGCCACTCCCATTTTTGTACAATACTTTGTCACGGCAAACCCTTCATCCCGTTCCGGCGCCAGGGTAATATACCGAATCATCCCCCTTGACACAGACTGATATTCTTTAAATTCCTCCACAGAAGCTTTTGCGATGGCTTCTGCCAGCTGGGCCCCTCTGTAATCAGAAGCCAGATAAGGCCCTTCCAGGTGGATACCAAGGATTTCTGCCCCCTCACATCCTTCTCCCGCCACCGCTACTACATTTTTAAGGGCCTTTACCAATACCTCTTTCTTTTGAGTCACCGTGGTGGGAAGAAACGCCGTCACTCCTTCCTCCGGGAGCCTTTTTATCCAATTTTTCAATCCTTTTGGTTCTCCATCGTTGGTATCAAAACCGTATGCCCCATGGGTATGGATATCAAGAAAACCCGGAAGGACTCTTTTGTTCCCCCAGTCCTTCTCTGCCGGATGTGTATTATAAGGGAGGACTGATTCAATTTTCCCGTTTCCTATCACAAGCTGCGCCGCCACAAACTGTCCTGCCTGCCAGATACGTCTCCCCTGTATAATCATAAACTGCCCCTCCTTTGTCCCTTTGCCATTTGGCTTTCTCTTTTTCATCTGAACTATCTTTTCATTTAAACCATCTTTTTCATTTCTTCCGCCACGAAGGGGACCTTCATGCCGACTACCACCTGAATGGAATATTTTTTAGGACGTATAATCCCCGCAACTCCGGCCAGACGAATTTTTTTCTCATTAATCAGCGTATAATCTTTAAGCTCCAGCCGCAGTCTTGTGACACAGTAATCCAGCTGTTTCACATTATCTTTTCCCCCTACTCCATCGAGAATCGTCCGGGCAGCGGCAGCAAAATCATTGTTTTTCAGCGCCTCCTGCTTTCTTTCCGCCCCGGTGTCCCCCTCCCGTCCCGGTGTTTTTAGGCCAAGACGGACAATGGCAAAGCGGAACAACAGATAATAAATGGCTCCCGTACAGACAGAAATGGGAATTAAAAGCCATGGATTTTGGGCAAGCGGCATAAAAGAACTGAGTGTCAGATCAATGATCCCCCCGGAAAGAGAAAATCCTGCCCGGACTGGAAGGGCTGCCGCAATCCCCGCCCCAATCCCCGCCAAAAGTGTATGGGCAAAATAAAGGCCTGGAGCAAAGAACAAAATAATAAATTCAGCAGGAGCCGTTACTCCTGTAAAAAAGGAACAAAAAGCTGTACACAAAAACAAACCACAAACCATCGTTTTTTTATCCGAATCTGCCGTATGGTACATGGCCAGGCATGCGGCCGGAATACCTAGAAGCATAAAAGGAAAAAAAACAGTCATGTACATCCCTGCCCCATCAGATAAAAATACGGAATTTAAAGCCTGATCCAGTCCCAAAGGAAGTAAAAGGCGGTTAAAAAAAACATAAATCCCGGCGCTCACCGCCCCAAACCCGGAAAACACTTTTCCGAAAGCTGCTGTCCATCTATATACCGCAGGCCATATAAACAGTAAAATACCGGATGCCGCAGCAGAAAACAATGCTGCAATCACAGGCGCCGCCCTCTTCCCGTTGAAAAAGGACAATGCTTCAGGAAATGCCAATCCACGGAAGCGATTATAGCAACCCGCCCCAATCAATCCAGATAGAATACCCATCAATGGATTTCCCGCTTTTTCAAAAACCCCTTCCGCCATCTCTGTAAATGTTTCCACCGCACCTAAACTCAAAAATCCGGTAATGACCAGATAGGAAACAAGACCTGCCAGTCCTGCTGTTCCATCACCGTCTTTTGACATGCCGACAGAAATCCCCACTGCAAAAAGAACCGGCATATTGTCAATGAGAACCTTGCCGGCATTGACTAAAAATACGCCGGCCACATAGGCGATCCCTTCTGCAGCAAAACCTGATTCCTTTCCTACCACAGCTGCCGGAGCCATAATATAACCGATTCCCAGTAAAATACCGGATACGGAAATCACCGCCGCCGGAAGCAAAAGGGATTTCCCCAGTCGTTTAAAAAAGTCCGCCATAACCACTGCTCTCCTCTCTGCCTTTTCCATTCAGAATCCGGCAGTTTCACATTTTATTATTATTCTTTATCACCACCCACAAAAAAATTCACGGCTTTGTACGCCTGAGCCTTTTTTATCTGCTTTTTATGGTTCCCTTTTTGAAAAAACACAGCCGCAGTAATTCTGTCTGTAAAGGCCAAACTCTGCCGAAAGCTCCACAGAGCGTTTATATCCATTCTTCTTTTTAAAATCAGAAGGCAGATACAAAACTCCATATTCTTTGGAAAGCCGTTCTCCAATTTCCATCAAAATATCCGCCTTTTTTAGGGGGCTGATGGAAAGGGTCGTACAGAAATATTCATATCCTCCGGCTTTTGCAAGCTCTGCTGTCTGGCGGAGGCGAAGCTCATAACACCGGAAGCACCGTTCACCGCCCTCTGGAACCTTTTCAAGCCCTTTGGCCGCCTCGTAAAAAGCCTCTGGTTCATACGCTCCTTTGATAAAAGAAATGGGATATAAATGTTGTCCTTCCCCGCCACTTTGAACCTTTTCCGAAAACACTCTGATTAATCTCTCCTGCTCTTTTGCCCTCTTCTCATATTCCTCCCGTGGCCCGATATTCGGATTATAATAAAAAACGGTTATGGAAAAAAAACCGGACAAATATTCTAAAACATAACTGGAACAAGGCGCGCAGCAGCTATGGAGAAGCAGCCTGGGAATGACCCCCCTTTCTTTTACTGCCTGCCCTGCCCTTTGCAAAAGAGCTTCCAGCTCCTTTTGAAAATTCCTCATAAAAACCTCCTCCCATACTTATCTGCAAAGCCAGCCCGCTCCAATGGTATGACAAAAACGCTGCCCGGCCTCCGTGCCGGGCAGCGTTTTTCTCTTTTGTATCCCACGCTTACAGAAAATCCCTGATCCGTTTACTCCGGACAGGATTTCGCAGCTTTCGGAGGGCCTTTGCCTCTATCTGGCGAATCCTCTCCCTGGTGACATTGAATTCTTTTCCCACTTCCTCCAAGGTCCTGGGATGACCGTCTTCCAGGCCGAACCGCAGGACAATCACCTGCCGTTCCCTCTCCTTCAAGTCCTCCAAAAGCGTATCAATATGCTCCCTGAGCATCACCGACTCCACATTTCCCTCAGGCGTCACAGCATTGCTGTCTGCCACGAAATCCCCTAAATTAGAATCATCTTCCTCTCCAATGGGGGTTTCCAGGGACGCCGGTTCACGAGCGATCTGCATGATCTCCATGACCTTTTCTTCTGTAATATCCAATGCACTTGCAAGCTCCGGCACGGAAGGTTCATATCCCAGCTCCAGCGTCAGCTTTCTCTGCATTTTTGACATTTTGTTGATGGTTTCCACCATATGTACCGGAACACGGATGGTCCTGGCCTGATCGGCCAGCGCCCGCGTCACCGACTGGCGGATCCACCAGGTGGCATAGGTACTGAGCTTGTACCCCTTTGTATAATCAAATTTTTCCACGCCTTTGATGAGTCCCAGATTTCCTTCCTGCACCAGATCCAGAAAACTCATGCCCCGGCCTGTGTAACGCTTCGCAATGCTTACCACCAGCCTTAGATTGGCCTCGATCAGCCGCTCCTTCGCCGTCTGGTCGCCTTCCGCCTTTTTCCTGGCCAGGCGAAGCTCTTCCTCCGCTGTCAAAAGCGGAACTGTACCGATTTCCTTCAAGTACATCCGCACCGGATCCTCCGTACCGATGCCGTCAAGAAAGTCAATGGCGTCCAGGTCGATGTCCTCTTCCTCTTCTTCTTCCAATGAAAAAGCGTCATCATCCGCGTCCAGGACCAGATCATCATCAATGGCCAACTCATCATTCATCACGCGCAGGACGTCAATCCCATTGTTTTCAAGATATGTAATAATATCTTCGATCTGCTCCACCGTAAGTTCCGTTCCGGCAAAGGCATCGTTGATATCATTCATATCGAGGGTGGACTTTTTGCTTTTCCCCAGTTCTACAAGCTTTTGTAAATCCTCACTAAACTTTCCTTTTTCCACTTGTTAACTTCCTTTCGCACACACTTATCCACGCTAATTTTATATTATACAAGCATTTTCAACAAAAGTAAAGTTCAGATTTCATTTTTCCTGAAATTTCCTCCCAAACCTCCAGATTATGACTTTTTTGGCAAGGAATGTGTCATTTTCATGATTTGCACCGCCCTGTACTGGTTTTCGATCACCACTTCTTTCCGTTTTCCGCCAAATTCCCCGTCCAGAACCCATTCCACCGGCTCCTCAAAGCGAAACTTCACGCGGGAAGCCGTAAAATGACGAACCAGCTTGGATTTATGCCCATTTTGCAGAAGGCTGGTCACCACCTCGGGAAGCTGGAGAATATTTTGGGGGTTTTCCACCAGAAGCACCTCGAAAAAGCCGTCGTCCATACGGACATTTTTTCCATTTAACCCTTTAAACCCTGCAATCTGATTGGCATTGCTGACCATTCCCACCAGCACATCGCCCTCATACCGCTCCTTTTCTGTCTCCACCACAATATGGTGTGCCTTTATTCCGCCCAGGCTTTTTGCCGCTTCCAGGATATATGCTGGATGCCCAAGCACTGCCTTAATCTCCCTGGGGGTCTTGTAAGGCACATCCGTAAAAGCGCCGAATGCTGCCACATACGTAAAATAGCGTTCATTAAATGTTCCGATATCCACCGGGCAGGGGGTACCCATGACAATGTTTTCTGCCGCCCGGAGCATATTCCTGGGAATCTTATGGCTGGCAGCAAAATCATTGGTGGTTCCCGCCGGAATATAGCCGACCCGCGGCTTCCTTTCCATGCCCATGATACCGGAAACAATTTCATTGAGCGTACCGTCTCCCCCACTTCCAACGATTAAATCCGCGTCAAACCCGCGCTCTTCCACCACTTTTCTAGCATCCAACGTCCTTTGAGTCACATGAATCTCCACCTGATATCCCGCTTTAATGAAAACATCTAAAATATCCATCAGTTTCGTGCGGATCTGCGCCTTCCCGGAAAGGGGATTAAAAATAAACAGCATCCTTTTGCTCATTCCAAAAACCTGCCCTTCTGTGCCTTGCCGCCACTTTGCGTACTGCACAAATATATGCATAGATAGATTCTACTCTTTTCCTCTTTTCCAGTCAATATTTTTCTATCCCATGTTTCCTGGGTTTATGACATATCCCCGTTACAGGGCGGCCTCAATGTACTCCCAGCCTTTATAATCCCAGAAGACAATTATGGCCCTTTTACCGCGCCTTTCTTTCCTCCCGCCGCAACAACAGGCCCATTATGATATTGTTCTTATCATAAAAGGCCTGTTGTTTATTGTCAGTTATTCTGCCTTAATCGAAACCCTTTCATACGGCGCCTCTTTTACGTCTCTTCCTAAATAGGATAAAAGCGGAGACGCAAAAGGAACGCCGGATATATGAAGCCAAACATTTTATATCAGTCCAACCGTTTACAGCCAGTTTTTCTCTGTGACCACCGCATCATAACCATGGATTTTTATTTTGTCCCCCACATGGAGCTTATCCTTCTTTGCCAGGATATAACCGTTATTGACCTCTTTCACATAAGAATAGACCAGTTTGGAAACACGTCCCACTTCTTCCTCTTCCCCGTCGATGAAAACAGGCTCCCCGGGACCGCCATACTGTTTGGAACGGATATATATGTCCGCCTCTGGCACTTCAAACCCGACCATTTCCCTGGCAGGTCCTTTTTCTTTGACTTTCAAAAGGGCCGTTTTCCCGATGAAGTCTTTTTCCCAGTCAATGCCTCTGGCAAGCCCCACTTCAAACGGATTCGTATGGGCCAAATCTCTCATGTAATAGAAATTTGCCTCTGTCGGAAGGGTCCATGCCATTACCTGGAATTCCGTGACTTCCCGTCCTCCCGCTTGCTCTACGACAGGGGCCAGCACTGCCTCCAGGGCCTCCCCGTCTTCTTTGTCCACATAGATTTCATATCCAATCTTCTCCCCTGTAAAACCTCCCCTGTTAATTTTGCAGGCGATTCCATTGATTTCTGTATCCATATGGGAGAAAAATTTAAGTCCGGCCACGGAATCTTTCACGAGGCTTTCCACCACCTCCCTGGACTTCGGCCCCTGCACGGCGTACATGGCCCAGTCGTCGGTCACTTCTGTCCAGTCCACATCATAGTCGCCCTGATGGTAATACCACCAGTCATCCGTCTTTGATGCAAACAAGGTGGACACCCAGTATTTGTCCTCAGCCATCCGCATGATGACCACGTCATCAATGATCTCTCCCTGTTCATTGAGCATGGTGGTATAACGATCCCTGCCCACAGCCAGATTGCCGATCTTGTTGGGATACAGGTATTCCAGAAAAGCCGTCACATCAGGGCCTGTAATCTCCAGAATCTGGTGGGTCCAGAAATACCATCCCACGCATGTACGTACTGCCATATGTTCCGACCGCTTCATCTCGTCATATTTAAAAATATTTTTATACATTTTGCGCCCTCCTCCCTACATGAACTTGTCAATCTTCTTTGCGACCTTCACCCGCATTTTTCCTGCCGGGGAATTTTCTTCCCACACGGACCACTGCACATTCACCAGAGTCTTTACCATGCCCTGCCACATCCACAAGTGGGCTTCCGGCACATCTTTTGTGGCTGTGATCTCCAATCCGGCCCTGTCTATCACCAGGATCACTTCTTCTTTATTAAAAGCTTCCACCTCATATTTACATACAAGAGACTGCAAAAGCATTTCCATGAGGCCGCCCATGACCCTTCCATCCTCACCGATGGAATCGGGGACGCCAAGCCATTCTCTGCAGGCCCTGATGGAGTAACGTTCTCCAAACATGGCTTTTCCAGCCGCTTCCAGGACACATTTCAAAATGTGATCCGCCTGCTCCCTTGTCACATACCCCCGTTTCACAGTCTCTGCAATGGCAGGAAGAATGTATAAAGAAGCTGCGGTGGACATGTTGATCATCTGATTGCTGGAATCTGTCTCGTTGTTGGTTCCATTGACGAAATGGTAATTACACTCTTCCCGGAACATCATGGATTCGGAAACGCAGTCCTCTTCCTTTGTATCCTTTTTATACTCATCTGTCACCGCCGGTCCGAAGCTCTCCCAGAGGGCGTGGGGCGGCGCCGGATATTTTTCCCTGGATTCAGCAATAATGCGGCAATGCCTGTCGCCGCAGCCTTTGGCTTCCACCATCAGGTAATCCATGGTGGGGCCTTTCCTCCTGCGTTCCGCCGATGCATTGGCCTGTCCCTGCAAAGACATGGTCGTTGTCCTGCACAGTTCGGAGCCGCAAATATCCCAGTCGCAGACGTCCAGCTCCTTCTCCGCCCGGTAAGTGCCGAAGTCTTGGCAGCGCCCGCACATCAGAAGGGCGTCGTCTCCTTTATCTCCGATCAACGCCCCTGCGAACTGTCCACAGAAAAAGGGATGGATTCCAAAACCTTCATCGTCTCCGTAATATTTCCCTGTGGCATAAAGCCTCGCATAAGCTTCTTCACACATTAACTGGGCCCGCTCCGCGTAATCAGGAACAATGATCCGAAGAGCCTGGGTCGCAGCTGCGCTTAAAACAGACTCAAACCGGCTGGCATAATGAAGAGCATCCTGATAAGAATAAATTTTGTTCCAGGGAGACTGTATCCCATAATAATTTTTAAAATAAGCGCCTTCTCCGCTTGTCTGCGGAATTCTTTCATCAATTTTTTTGCTCATAGTTTCACCTCATCCCTTTCAGTCATCAAGTTCTTCCGGGTACTGGTCGATGGCAGGCTGGAACTTCACAATGTTGTGGGACATCCCCCAGTCAGCCGTTACGATCTCTCCTGTAATGCCGTCGGACATGGGGGTGCTCATGGCATAAGCCACGATGGCCACCATATCCACCGGCTGCTGGGCGTCGCTCTGCCATACCATCAGTTCCTCATAAAATTCATCCTGCTTCTCCTCCGAAAGCCCTTTGGCACACATGTTTGTGGAGGCCCCTGCCGTCACCATGCCTCCGGGGGCCACCACGTTCACCATGATTCCAAACCGTTTCAATTCCTTTGCCGCCTCGATGGCCAGGGAATTGACGCCGCCTTTGGAGGAAGCGTAATGTGGATACCCGCCGAATACCGGGTAAGGCAGCCACGCCGCATTGGAAGAAATCAATGTGATTTTCCCCTCCACTTTATGTTCAATCATATATTTGCTGATATGTTTAATCCCTAAAAACGCGCCGCTCACATTGACATCCAGCACCTTCCTGAATTCCTCCGCCGGAAGATCGTAAATATGCGCATAGCTCCAGATGGCCGCACTGTTTACAAAGATGTCAATGGAACCAAATTTCTCATCTGCTGTTTTTACCAGGTTTTCCATGTCCGCTTCCTCTGTCACATTGGTCCGGCAAAAAGCTACCCTGTCGGGGCCGAATCCTGTTTCTTCCAAAATCGGCAGCGCATAGTCCCCTTTTGTCTGGGAGCTTCCGGCAATCACCACATTGGCTCCACCCTGCAAAAGCCTCAGCGCAATATTAAATCCAAGTCCGGAAGTAGCCCCTGTCACCACAGCCACTTTTCCCTTTACGGAAAACATTTCCTCCATTGGCCTTGCAGCGTTTACATAACCCTTCAGCATTGCAATGTTTGCCGCATTTGCATCAAAACCCATAATACCCCTCCTGTTTTAGTTTTATTATTTTTCTGTACTCTTGGGACCGAATACCTTGCCTTAATTATGAAGGGGCATCCCTGATTTTGAAATCCTGCTGTTTATAGGTTTTTATCATCTTCCGCCCATCAAAAATGCGGGGAGAATTTGACTTTTTTCTTCTTTTTCTTTACAATAAATTTAAAAGGGGGAAGGAATATGGAACTGAATTCATACATTCTCTTTGAACGTCTAAAGCGAATATACGCCGTCACAATGTATGGGGAGGCTGGTAAAAAACTGAACCTTCTGCCGCCGGAGCTTTACATCGACAACACCCTGCGTTTTCATTCTAACCATGTGTATCTCGCCACAGTAGAACACCTGCCCCAGAGGCCCTTCATTGAAAAAAACGTGGTTCTTATCTGTATTGGAGAAAATTCCCGTCTTTCCTATTATAAAGAGCACGCCACAGTCATTCTGATGAAAAAAAAGGTGGATTTTTTTGAAGTCTATAAAAGCCTCCAGGAAATTTATAATTCCTTTTATGTCTGGGAAAGCAGGCTTTTGGCGCTGTTTTTAAAATCCCCCACCATCCAGGACATCCTGCAGTGTTCCTATCCTGTGTTTGAACGTCCCATCCTTGTGTTAAACTCCTCATTCCAGTACGTCGCCTCCGTCCTCACAGAACAAAAGCGCTGGAAAAACGACCGCTGGAACCATCCTTACACAAAGCTGGATCCGGAAGCCTTTCTGACTTTTTTAAAACAAGAAGAACCAAGCATGGATACCCATGGCTCTTTCCGTATGGAACTGGACGAAGGAACTGTGCTCTGCGTGAATCTGTTTGATTCCAGCGATGAATACGCTGGCTGCCTTTATATCGAAGAAGCAGGGCGCCCCTTTGTCTGTGGCGAAGAAAAGCTGGCGGAACAACTGGCCGGAATGATCGAAAAAGCAGCGGAGCTTTCTCCAAGCCTTTTGACCAATGAACGTGGTTCCCTGAAAAAAATCCTTCAAAACCTCATGGATGAAATGCCTCTCGGCCCAAATCAAAAGCTATTATTAAAGTCTTTCCGTTATCACCAAAGTTATCTGTGTATTTCCATCCATTGCCTGAAGCAGTTTTCCACCCTTCCGGTCACTTATATTTGTTCCGTCATGGAATCCCTGTTTTCAGACAGTACTTTTTTTGAACAAAATACCTCCATCCTGGGCCTTATCCCGGCCAGCCATTTAAACAGGGATTCCCCTCTTTCCCGGGAAACTGAAAAAAAGCTTTCCTCCTTGATGGAGGAAATGCAGTTGTGCGCCGGGGTCAGCAATGACTTTCCTGATTTGTATATGCTGCGTATTTATTATTTTCAGGCAGAAGCTGCCATCGAAAACGGCCAGCTCTACGCGCCCGGGCAGAATATATATGTGTTTTCTGACTATGCCCTTTCAGAAATGGTGGTCAATTCTTTCGGAGGTTTCCCCGTTGAAGCTTATTTCCCCACAGGTTTTCGGAATCTTTTGAACCACGACCGTGAATCGGAAGTTTCCTACCTGGAAACCCTTTCTGTATTTCTAGATGAAAACATGTCCTACACTAAAGCTGCCAGGCGCCTGTTCATCCACCGGAGTACCCTCATTGAGCGGATGGCCCGAATTCAACAGGAGCTTCCCCTCAACCTGGAGGATCCTGATAGACGGCTCCAGCTACAGATCATCTTGAAAGCGCTGCATATCGAGTCAAAAGTCCATCAACAGTAAAACTTTGAGTTTCGCATTTATAGTCAGAAACCCAAAACGCCTGGCTGCTTCTGCACACAGACACGTCTATGCAGAAACGACCAGGCGCTTTTTAAATAAAATACAAACTCAAATTTTTATCTGGAGCAGGCTTTCAAATCCGCATCGATCTCATCGGCGTGTACAGCCACTTCAGCAGACTCAGGGTAGCTCAACAATTTGCGGTAAGTAAGCGCCCCTACCAGTTTCATGCTGGGATTGGATGTGGAACCGGGCGCCCATTTTTCCATAACTGCCCTTCCTTCTTCTGACCTCATGATTTCCTTAATCTTAGAATCCAGTGATAATGCCATAGTAAAACCCTCCTTATACATTTTATAAATTCTTTCCCAAGAATCCATTGTATTCATTATAAAGGGGCTCTTCCTGTTTTACTACCCGGCAGATCAGCCCTTTTTTCACGCCGATATGAATCCTTTTGTAGGGGCGCCCCGGTTGGCAGAGACACATACTCATATACTCTTACCGGTTGACAGCATAACATGAATATGACTTGAGTTTTTTTCCAATACTTGCTAGAATATAAATAGATTGGGGAGGCATGACAGAGCATATGCGATTCTTACCAGGCAGTATAATTCCCCGGTTCCCGCATTTATAACAGAAAAGAGGTAATTCTTATGATGAATGGTATCTCAGGATTAAGTTCTTACTATTATATGTCCCGTTATGGTTCTGTTTATGGAAACAGGCCCTATACACAGGCGGGAAAGGCCACAGCCACAGCCCCTTCTCAGGCAGTAGGCGCCAGCCCGGTAAAAGCTGCAGCGGCGGCGCCTGCCGTGGCCCAGCCAGTCCCTTCTTCCCCGGATACGGAAGAAGCATCCCGTTCGGGAATCCTGTTTCGCCAAGGGACTGATCCCGTGGAGCTGGAGGTACGTATGCGTATCCAATACGAAGACCCCAGCGCCCCTGAGCTTTTTAACCAAAAAGGAGCTGTCTCAGACGTAAAAAGCCCTCAGGAGGTTTCAGAAGAAGGAAAATGCAAGACATGTGAGGAACGCAAATATAAAGATGGTTCCAACGACATGGGAGTGTCCTTTAAGACAGCCGCCCACATCGCCCCGGAACAGGCCGCCGCAACTGTACGCGGCCATGAAATGGAACATGTATTCCGTGAACAGGCTAAGGCAGACAGGGAAGACCGTCAGGTAGTCAGCCAAAGTGTATCCCTGCATACTTCCATCTGCCCTGAGTGTGGAAAGCCTTATGTTTCCGGCGGCACCACCCGCACCACCACAGCCGCCAAGACAGAATCTTCTGAACCCCAGCAGGCTAAACGTCAGCCCTTCTTGGCGATTGCATAAAGAAAATCCATCCATTATTTAAGCGCCGCCTTTGTGTCAGATACAAAGACGGCGCTTTAGCAGCGGGGAATCTTTATGCAATCGCTTCTTTCATGGCCCGTATATATTCGGCCACAGGGACAGCGCTGTCTTTCCCGTGTTGTGCCACCAGTTTCAAAATAGCTTCTCCGGCCACAATCCCATCGCACAGGGCAGCCATGGCTTTCACCTGTTCCAGTGTGCCGGATCCAGGATCCATGACACACGGAAGGCCGGAATTTTCCCTGGCCAGTTTCAGCATTTCTTCTATACCATTCCTTTTTCTTCCTTTTTCCGTTTCGGCCACCCCCATAGGGGAAATGCCGCAGAGAAACCCTCTGGCTTCCCCGGCAATCATTGCAATCCTCTCACAGGAAGAAGGCACCATCAGGGAAATCAAGTCTATGCCATACTGCTCACATTCCGGGAAAATTTCCCCCTTCTCCTCGAAGGGCAGATCCGGCACCACCAGGCCGTCCACACCGCTTTCCCTGCACCGCTTTATAAACTTTTCCTTCCCATAAGTATAAATAAGGTTTGCATAAGCCATGAATACCAGCGGCACATGGATTTTACCCTGTACTTTTGCCGCCATGTCAAAAAGTTTGTCTGCCGTACATCCTGCCGCCAACGCCCTTTCATTTGCTTCCTGGACTGTCACGCTCTCTGCCACCGGATCCGAAAAAGGAATCCCGATTTCAATCAGGTCGGCCCCGGCCTTTTCCATGGCGCAGATCAGTTCTTCCGTCACTTCCAGGGACGGATCCCCGCCTGTGATAAATGGAATAAGGGCTTTTCCGTTCTTAAAGGCATTTTTAATCTTACTCATAAAGCTCCACCCCCCTGTATCTTGCGATGGCGGCCACATCCTTATCGCCCCGCCCGGAAATATTGATTACCATAATCTGGTCTTTTCCCATCACAGGAGCCAGTTTTCTGGCATACGCCACCGCATGGGCGCTTTCTATGGCCGGAATGATTCCCTCTGTCCTGGAAAGGTATTCAAAGGCGCTCACTGCCTCCTCATCCGTCACCGGCACATATTTGGCCCTCCCCGTCTCATGGAGCATGGCGTGTTCCGGCCCGATTCCCGGATAATCCAGCCCCGCCGAAATGGAATAAACCGGTGCGATCTGCCCATACTGATCCTGGCAGAAAAGCGACTTCATTCCATGGAAAATCCCCACAGTCCCATTGGCGACAGTGGCCGCGTTTTTCGGATGGTCTACTCCAAGGCCCGCCGCCTCACAGCCGATGAGTCCCACTTCCTCATGGGGGATAAACTCATAAAAAGCCCCCATGGCATTGCTGCCGCCGCCCACACAGGCAACGACTGCATCGGGAAGCCGCCCTTCCCTCTTTAATATCTGTTCCTTTATCTCCTTGCCGATCACCTTTTGGAAATCCCGGACAATCATGGGAAAAGGATGGGGGCCCATGACGGAGCCAAGGACATAAAGGGTGTCGCTTCCTCTTCTGGTCCACTCCCCCATGGCCTCGTTGACTGCATCTTTCAGAGTCATGGTGCCGCTTGTCACCGCATGTACCTTTGCCCCCAAAAGCTCCATGCGGAACACATTCAGCGCCTGCCGCTCCGTATCTTCTTTCCCCATATAAATTTCACATTCCATATCCATAAGCGCTGCTGCCGTAGCTGTAGCCACTCCATGCTGGCCTGCCCCCGTCTCTGCAATCACGCGGGTCTTCCCCATCTTTTTTGCCAGAAGCACCTGCCCCAGCACATTATTGATTTTGTGGGAGCCTGTATGGTTTAAATCTTCCCGTTTCAGGTAAATTTTCGCCCCGCCCAAATCTTTTGTCATCTTCTCTGCGTAATAGAGCATGGAGGGACGGCCTGCATAATTGTTATAAAGATCTTCCAGTTCCTGATTGAATTCCAGGTCATTCTTATAATGCTCATAAGCTGTATCCAGCTCTCTCACCGCACTCATAAGGATTTCCGGAATATACTGGCCGCCGTACTGCCCATATCTTCCTGCTTTCATATCCTCTTCCCTTTCCTTATCCAACTGAGTTTTTGTCAACCGACGTACCTTTTACCCATACAAAAAGGCTTTCATCCCCTGTAGGGACAAAAGCCTGTATTCACGCCTCTGCGATACCACCCTGATTGATGCCATGCATCCACTCTGCCGCACACTGACATATGCGCCCCGTTTGTAACGGATGGGATCCCCGTCGGAGCCTACTTCCTGTCCATCCTGAATACTGCTGCTGCAATACTCCTGTGGTTTCGGTCCGCCCTCCCAAGTCCATTCAGCCTGTTCCGAAATACTGCCTCTCATCCCCGGCAGCTCTCTGTGATTTCTTTCCCGGCCTACTACTCTCGGTCATCGGTTTTGGATTTCATCAAATTTTTGTTAGTCTTCAGTATACCCTCAAACTCCCCATTTGTCAATACCCCTCATTGGCCACTTCCCATAGCCCATCCTCCTTTTGCAAAATAATGCTGCGGTTTGGCTCCTGTATCACACCATCTTTACTGACACAAACCGAAAAAACAATTTCCTCTTCTGTAGCGCTTACAGCTTCCATGGAAATAACCTTAAACACCGTTTCTGCATAATATTCTTCCGCTGCCTCATACGCTATAAAATCCACCTGTTTTTCCGGCTCAAATGCAGGATCTTTCTCCGTGCCATTTCCCGGCGTTTCTAAAGCCTTTTCTGGTTCTGTTTCCATCTGGGAAAGTTCAGCCTGGGAACGTTCTCGCAAAGTCATGGCATCAGCGCGGTTTACAAAACTATCGGAAGGACTGATCTCATAATCGTCAAAAACAGCAAAGAAGGCGCCGTCCTCCAGAAGCGATACACGGATGGCTTTCACGGCCTTTTTCCCATCTGCAAATGTAATTTCCATCACAATCAGATCTTCCTTGAGTTCCTCTGGAAGTTCTGCGATAGTACTGCCTTCACGGAGCTTCTTTATCGTTCCCTCCGGCACCCAATCCACAGTCAGATAACCATATTCCCCCTCATCCTCGCCATAAGGGACTGTAAAGTTTCCGGCCAAGCCGTATTCCTCTCTCTTCTCCGTCCAGTCTATAAAGGAAAGTTTTTGGTTTTTACAGGAAAAACGCACACTTTCAATGTCCTTTCCCGAAAGATAAAACATCAGAGGATTCCCTGTCTGCTCTCCCCCGTCGTCAATGGTTCCTGTATGGACCACAGCCCCTGCCTTTGTAAGCTTTTCCTCCGTCCCGTAGGTATACGCATACACCACCATTCCAGAAGTGGAAAAAAATGTACGGCTGCTCCAGACAGCAATAAAAAGAAGAGCTGCAGCCGCCATGGCCGTCAGGAGAACTTGCTTTTTCTGAAACAAGAGAGGGATTCTCTTTCCAACATAGCCGCCATTTCCCGCTTCTTCAATATAATGGGCATTGATTCCGCTTACTACTTTGGAAATATCCTCTCTTTTCATATTATATACCCTTCTTTCTGCAAAAATTTTCTCAGTCTGTTCCGAATCCTGGACAGCCGCACCGAGGCATTATTCTCGCTGATTCCAAACCTCCCGGCAATCTCCAAAACAGAATCCGAATACCAGTAACGGCGCACAAACATGATTCTGTTTTCCCTGCCTTCCCTTTCCAGGAATAAATTCAGCAGACGCGACAGCTCCCGGGCTGAAATTTCTTCCTCCACTGTCACAGGAGATGAAATGCAGCCCTCCAGTTCTTCCAACGCCACGTCATAAAAACTGTTCCTCTTCTTCGCTGTATTGGCATGATATCTGGCAACTGATAAGTTCCGCACAATCTTAAAAAGATAGACGGACAGGGGCTTTGGATTCTCCGGTGGTATCGCCTTCCATGCCCCCAGATAAGCATCATTCACACATTCTTCGGCATCCCGGCTGTTCCCCAGGATATTTCCGGCGATTTTCCTGCAAAGCGTCCCGTATTTTTCTGAAAGCTCTGTAATGGCCTGTTCCGAACGGGCATAAAAAAGCTCTACGATCTTCTCGTCTTCCAAAGGTTTCCCCCCTTTCTTCCTCATCTATATACTATGGATTCCGGCGGAAACCTTACGTTCAGACTGTTGTATATTCATAAATTTCAGTTGAAGCTTCCGTCCCATGCCGGCATGTCGGAAATATACTTTCCTTCAATGGCCGGCACGTAATATGCGCCGTAATCTTTCAGCCCATGCTCCCTTTTCTCTTCAGGAAGCTCCACATAAAATTTGTAGTAAGGCATATGGTACTGGGCATAAGTATCATCCCGGTATACAAGCTCCACCTTCGCAATATAATTCTCACCAGGCATCTCATAGGGCACTGTGGTAATATAATTTCCGTTTATCAAAAGTTCTCTTGCCTCCTCTGCCGAAATGACTGGGTAATCTCCGACCTTTTCCGACAGATCCGGCCGATAAACGGTAATCCCGCCCAGACTCCCCTCTTCATCATGCCAAAAAATAGTTTTATTGAAGTTGTAATTAATGATCTTGTCCTCAATACTTCCGTATGCTTCAAAAAACTCCATCCGATAATGCATCCGCTCCCCGCTATAGCTATAATTCCCTCCCTCTATATTGGCCTGCGGTTCTGCCATTCGGAGAAAATCTTTATACTGGCCTTTCAAATACTCTGCCGCAGCCGCCATCTCTTCGTAAGAAGACTCATAGGTGAAATGATATTCATCCGGGAGGGAAACTGCAGGATAAATCAAAACGTCCACCCGCATCTCCTGATCTACCTGAAGCTCAATGTCGCCTTCCTTTGCCGTAATTACCGTAGGTTTCAGATATGCCTCCACAAACTCCTCATCTTCATCGGCCAATTTTTCCCTGATCTGCGCCTCCGCTTTGGCATCCGGGGCATTGTCCCCCATCTCCATGCTCCCTGTGTCCAGTCCTAGGCGCTGGGCCACATCAAATAACCGCTCTTTCATCCCGTCAGTATCAGGATTGGTGACAAACCAGTGTTCATCGTAAACCCTCGGGTTTTTGTAGACAGGCAGCGTATCCAGTTTCACCTCTTCATTCCAGGGATTTGCATTTACAAGCTCTGATATATCATGTACCATATATCCTTCAAACCCCATACCTTCATTCATGATATCTCCCATGGCAACCATCGGAAGATTCTGTGTTTCGGAATCCGGTTTGGAATTTCCCGGTACGCTTTCGCCTGGCTCTGTGCTGCCTGGACTGCTCTCACCCTGTATACTTTCCACCTGCGCTACATTACCAGGCCCATTTCCTCCCGGCCCGTTTTCCTCCACCGCCATGCTGCCCTCCGGCGTCCCTTCGCCAGGCTCCCCTTTCGGAAGAAAACGGGTTCCGATTATGACGGCCGCCGCCAGGCAGGCGGCCGCCGTCCCCCACATTTTCCAGTGGTGTTTTTTCTTATTTTCCATACTGTCTTTCCTATTTTGGCCAGCGCTGGCCACCAGATCTTCATCAATTTTTCCAATGGCATCCAAAAGTTTTTCACTTTTCATAAAGTAATTCCCTCCTCTTCAAGATACTCTTTCAGTTCTTTCCGCATACGGAAAAGCAAAGAAGTAATCTTACTTTCGCTCATCCCGTACATGGACGCGATTTTTTTTATAGGATCCACATACCAGTAGCGGCGGATAAAAATGTTTCGTTTTTGCGGCGGCGCTGAATAAAGAAATTTTTCGATTATTTTCACCAGAGTCTTTTCCTCCACTTCCTGTTCCACACTTTTGACAGAAGGGATACACTCTTCCAGTTCCGACAAAGCCAATGCAGCCTGTCCAAGCCCGCGTTTTTCTGCTGTGTACCGTTTAAACCGGTTCAATGAAAGGTTACGCGTGATTCTTCCCAGATAAGCGGACAGCCTGTCGGGATACTGGGGCGGTATGGATTTCCAGGCTCCTAAATACGTATCGTTCACACATTCTTCTGCATCTTCGTGGTTATGCAGAATGTTGTAAGAGATGGCATGGCATAAATTTCCATATTTTTCCGCGGTGGCGGTAATGGCATCTTCAGAACGCGCCCAGTACAAATCAATAATTTTGTTGTCGTTCACTTTTTTCCTCCCCCTTTTATGTAAAGGCCTTTTATGTAAAGGCCTTTCATCTATATGGACAACAAAAATTCTCATTCCTTGCATAAAAGATAAAATTTTTCTAGGATTTATTCCTAATTTTTTTCTCTATTTTATCATAAATTAGAGAAAAACGCCCAAAAACAGGAACAGGGATTGCCTTATTCTAAAAATCCTGATAAAGTATATCTGAATAATGATTTTCAATGAAGGAGGTTTTTTTCTATGTTCGATCCTGAAAAAACAAACCCTGCCGACTCTGCCTTTGATGCCCGTCTGGATCAGCTGGTGGAATATTGTAAAAATTCCAATCGCATAGATTTGAATCTCTACACAGAATATGATGTGAAACGGGGGCTGCGCGAGTCCAATGGAAAGGGTGTCCTGACCGGCCTCACCGAAATTTCCGATGTGATTGCTTTTGACTCTGTCAATGGAAAAAAAGTGCCTGTGGACGGACGGCTTTATTACCAGGGGTACAATGTCAAAGATCTTGTCCAGGATGTCCGCGGACGGAAATTTGCCTTTGAGGAGATCACTTACCTCCTCCTTTTTGGTTCCCTTCCTACCCGCGCACAGTTGAATGAATTCCTGGAGCTGATGGGACATTACCGGAATCTGCCCGACACCTTTGTCCGCGATATTATTATGAAAGCGCCCAGCCGCGACATCATGAATTCCCTGCAAAAAAGTGTGCTGACCCTTTACACTTACGATAAAAACCCCGACGACATTTCCATACCCAACGTGCTGCGGCAGTCGCTCCATTTGATCGCCCAGTTCCCGTTGATTTCCGTATATGCCTACCAGGCTTATCGTCATTATCATCTGGATGAAAGCCTTGTGATCCGCAATCCAAAGCCCCAGCTTTCCACAGCGGAAAATATTTTGAGGCTTCTGCGGCCTGACGGGAAATATTCTGAACTTGAGGCACGTGTTCTCGATGTGGCCCTTGTCATCCATGCGGAGCACGGCGGAGGAAATAATTCTTCCTTCACCACCCATGTAGTATCTTCCACCGGGACAGATACTTATTCAGCCGTCACTGCTTCTTTAGGTTCCCTAAAAGGATTCAAACACGGCGGCGCCAATTTAAAAGTTCAAAATATGTTTGCCGACCTGAAAAACCATATATCTGACTGGTCCGATGAGGATGCCATCAGCGATTATCTGCAAAAGCTTATGCGAAAAGAAGCCTTTGACCAAAGCGGTCTGATTTATGGCATCGGACATGCCGTCTATACAAAATCCGATCCCCGCTGCGTGATCCTGAAAAAATATGCGGAAGCCCTCTCTGTGGAAAAAGACCGTGTTGACGAGTTTAAGCTTTACGCCAGCGTGGAGCGCCTGGCCTGTAAGCTCCTTTCAGAGCAGAAGAACCTCCACAAGGCCATCTGTGCCAATGTGGACTTCTACAGCGGTTTCGTCTACAATATGCTGGGGCTGCCCAATGAGCTGTTCACCCCTATTTTCGCCATCTCCAGGATTTCCGGCTGGTGTGCCCACCGCATCGAGGAACTGGTGAATTCCAGCAAAATCATCCGCCCTGCCTACAAATATGTGGGACATCACAAAGAATATATCAGGCTGGATGACAGGAAATAATAAATCTCTATACGACAAAAGCCGCTGCCTTTAGAAGGCAGCGGCTTTAAAAATGACTCTGTTTTCTACTTATACATCTTAGCCAGCTTCTCGAAAGCCGCCAAGGATCTCTCGATCATCTCTGTCTTTACGCAGTAAGCGATCCGCACGTGGCCGGGGCAGTCAAAATCGTCTCCGGGCACCAAAAGCAGATCCAGCGTTTTTGCCTTCTCACAGAAGGCATAAGCATCCGGCTCCAGAGAACGGGGAAACAGGTAGAACGCCCCTTCCGGCTTCACACAGCTATAGCCCATGGCTGTCAGGCCGTTGTAAAGCAAATCCCTGTTTTTCTGGTAGACTTCGATGTCGGAAGTCTCTCCGGCACACTCAGAAACCACCTTCTGGAACAGGGCCGGGGCACAGACATAGCCCAGCACCCGCCCCGCCCCGCAGACTGCCGCGTAAGCACTCTTCGCATCCTCCATCTCATCCGGAACCACAATATAGCCGATCCGTTCCCCAGGCAGGGACAGGGATTTGCTGTAAGAATAGCACACAAAGGTATTGTCGTAATATTTCGTGAGATACGGCACTTTTGCACCGTCAAAAACAATCTCCCTGTATGGCTCGTCGGCAATCAGGTAAATGGGATGGCCGTACTCTTTGGATCTCTGCTTTAAAATGGAGGTCAGGCGGAGAATCGTCTCCTCCGAATAAACGACGCCGGAGGGGTTGTTGGGGGAATTGACAATCACTGCCTTTGTTTTCGGGTTCAACAGTTTCTCAAAAGCATCAAAATGAATCTGGAAACTGTCCGTGTCTGCCGGAACCACACGGAATTTCGCGCCGGTTCCCTCTGCAAACACTTTATATTCCGGGAAATAGGGCGCAAACCCAATAAACTCGTCCCCTTCTTCGGCAAGGGCTTTAAAACAGACGCATAAAGAAGCGGCAGCCCCCACTGTCATATACAGATTGTCCCCGGTGAAGCAGGTGCCATGGATTTCATTGATGGAGCAGGCCAGGCGGTTCCTCACTGCCGCGTCACCCTGGGCGCTGGTGTAGCCATGGAGCGCCGCCGCATCCTCGTTCATTACCATCCTTACAATGGTGTCGCTGACGGACTGGGGCGCCGGCACATTGGGGTTTCCAAGGCTGAAATCAAAAATATTTTCCCTGCCGATTTCAGCCGCACGCTTATTTCCAAATTCAAAGATCTCACGGATTGTGGAGCGCTTGCTTCCAAGCTCCACCATTTTCTCTGCAAACATGGCTGTCTCTTCCTCCCTCTATAGCCTGTCTTTCTCTAATGTCCCTATTTCTCCGCCAGGAGCTTCCTCACACCTGCCACCTTCACACACAGGCAGAACAGATGAATTGCCTTATCAAGCTCCTCCAAGGTGGGATATGTGGGCGCAATACGGATATTGCTGTCTTTAGGATCCTTTCCGTAAGGCCAGGTTGCGCCAGCCCCCGTCATGGTGACTCCAGCTTCCTTTGCCAAGGCTACAGTTTCCTTTGCACAGCCGGGAAGGGTGTCCAGAGCCACAAAATAACCGCCTTTTGGCGTCACCCAGGAAGCCAGCCCCGTATCCCCCAGCTCTTCTTTCAGGGTATTCAACACCATGTCAAATTTCGGCCTCAAAGCCTCTCCCAGCTCTTTCATATGTGCCCGGATACCGTCGGCATCTTTAAAATACTTCACATGGCGCAGCTGGTTCACCTTGTCATGGCCGATGGTCTGGATGGTCATATGCTTTTTAATCTCCGCAATATTATCCAGGCTGGCCGCCACGATGGAAACCCCCGCGCCGGGGAAGGTGATCTTTGAAGTAGAGAAGAAATAAAGAATCCTGTCTTCATTTCCATGGGCGGCAGCCGCCTTAAAAATATCCTTAAGGGCGACATCTTCATAAATATGATGGACGCCATAAGCATTGTCCCAGAAAATGCGGAAATCTTTTGCCGCTGTTTTCATGGAAGCCAGACGCTCCACCGTCTCGTCGGAGCAACATGCACCGAGAGGATTAGAATGGAGGGGGACACACCACATTCCTTTGATGGCCTCATCTTCCGCCGCCAGTTTTTCCACCACATCCATATCCGGGCCGTCCGCTTTCATGGGCACAGGAATCATTTCCAGCCCCAGCTCTCTCGTTACAGCAAAGTGCCGGTCATATCCGGGGCTTGGACAGAGCCACTTAATCCCTTTCACATCCTTCCAGGGCTTTTCCCCCTGGGTTCCAAATAACATCAGCCTCACCATCGCATCATACATCAAGTTCAGGCTGGAGCTTCCGCCCACGATAATCTTCTCTGACGGAATCCCCAACAAGTCGGAAAACAGCTTTTTGGCCTCGGGAATCCCATCCATCACCCCGTAGTTCCTCGCATCAAGGCCCGACTCTGTATGATAATCGTCAAGGGCCTTAAAAATCCCATTGGTCAAATCCAGCTGGGCCGCCGCAGGCTTTCCCCTGGACATGTCAAGCTTTAACCCCTGTGCCTTAAACTCTTCATACTGCTTTTCCAGTCCGTCCTTAAGTTCCACAAGCTCTTCTCTTGTCATTTCTGTTACTTTTTTCATACTGGTCTCCTTCCTGGCTTCCCGCCCTGCACTTTTTATTCCGGTTACATATCCCGTGCCTTATCGGCACAGGCCGTCATTGCCTCCATCACACTGCTTCGTAGTCCCCGCTCTTCCAGGACACGTACCGCCTGGATGGTTGTCCCCCCGGGAGAGCACACCATATCTTTAAGCTCTCCGGGATGGAGCCCTGTCTCCTGTACCATCTTTGCCGCCCCCAAAACTGCCTGGGAGGCAAATTCATAAGCCTGCTTCCTAGGCATCCCCAAGGACACCGCTCCGTCAGCCATGGCTTCTATAAATAAAAACACATAGGCGGGAGCGCTTCCGCTGACAGCAATCACCGCCTCACTCATGGTTTCCGGCATCACTGAAACCCGGCCAAAACTTCTCAGGATTTCCATGACCCAGGAAAGCTCCTCTTCCGTCACCAGCCCCCCCGGCGACACAGAAGTGATCCCCTCCCCCACCAGCGCAGGCGTATTGGGGTTGCACCGAATCAATTTAAGGGGCCGCCCAAACTGCTCCTCCAGCCATTTTAAGGTCTTTCCGGGAGCAATACTCAGGATGATCTGGCCATCTGTCACCTCTTCTTTAATTTCCTGGATTACCTGGCTGTAAAACTGCGGTTTTACGGCCAAAACCAGGATTTCAGACTCCCGCGCCACCTGGCGGTTATCCTCTGCCGTCAAAATCCCCCAAGTCTCTTTTGCAGAGTCTAGGGCGCCCCGGCTCCTGTTTGACGCAATCACCTGCCCCGGCTGCAAAATCCTCTTTTCTACAATACCGCCGATCATGGCCTTTGCCATATTTCCACAGCCGATAAAGCCGATTTTTTTCATAGGCTTCCTCCTGACTTTTAGTTTGTCTGATATCCCTCTCATATATCCAGCTTAAGCTGCGCTTCTTCTTCCGCTTCAGCCTTAAATTCCTCCACCTGTTCCGGCGATGTGGCAGGAAGCTCCTCCAGGGAGGAAACGCCAAAACTACGCAAGAAATCTTCCGTTGTCCCAAATAGCAGCGGACGGCCGGGCACATTGAGGCGCCCCACCTCCTCCACCAGTCCATATTCAATTAATTTATTTACCGCATGATCCGACTTTACACCGCGGATTTTCTCAATCTCCTGCCTGGTGACCGGCTGTTTGTAAGCGACGATGGACAGCGTCTCCAAAAGTACCTCTGTCAGGACATATTTCTTTGGCTGGGCCGTAACCCGGATCAGGTTTTCATAATACTCCGGCCTGGTACACATCTGAAACGCCTGTTCCAGTTCAATGATTTTCATACCTCTGCCCTGGGCTTCATAGTCGTCGGCTAGGCTCCGCACCAGCTTTCCTGTGGTTTCCACATCCTGGCCAATGGACTCCGCCAGGGATTTTAAATCCACAGAACCTCCCATAGCAAAAAGCACTGCCTCCAGAATAGTTTTCGCTTCTCTGATTTCCATACACTCCTGCTTTCTCTATACATCGATGCTGACAGCAATCTCCTTTGCCAACCGTCCCGTATCGTGAATAAGCTCCTCCGAAGCTTCCAGGATAAAATCCTCCCCTGCATCCGTCAAAGTCACACTTCCCATTTTCATAAGCTCAAGCACTGCTAAAAATGTAACCACCAGTTCCACTTTCCCGGTCTGGGCCTGTAAAAGCCCGTGAAAGCTTAAGGTACGCTCCCTTGCCGCCGCCTCCAGAATCTGGATGATTTTATCCGACACCCGGAACGGCTCCCGCTCAATACGTCCAAACCTGGAGCGGACAGGGTCTATTTTTTCCTCCTGGCGTTTCAGCGCCGCCTGAAAGACACGGTTAAGTTTTACAAGAGTCACATCGGAGAGCAGTTCATCCAAATCAACCGGCGGACGGTATTTCGCCACTTCCTCCGGTATGGTTTCCGGCTTAAAGAAAAGCCTCTCTGCATCCACCTGGCGTTCCTTCAGCTCCCCCGCCATATATTTATACATTTTATATTCCAGCAGCCGCTCCACCAGCTCCTGCCTGGGGTCTTCTTCTTCCCCGTCTTCATTCACCTCTGCGGGCAGGAGCATTCTGGACTTGATGTCCAAAAGGGTCGCCGCCATCACAAGGAAATCACTGACAAGATCCAGATCCTCCTTGTCCATGGCTTTCACATACCCCATATACTGGTTGGTGATCTCCACAATGGGAATATCATAAATGTTCACCTTGTTTTTATCAATCAGGTGGAGAAGGAGATCCAAAGGCCCCTCAAACACCTGAAGCTTTACCGACAGCACCGGCTGCATCTCAAATCCTCATTTCCCTTTTGTTATGATACCCGTCTCAATCTTACCACCAAAAGCTCAGACATATTTCCCAGTCGGAAATTGACAGAATGGGTTCCCAGGCCGCCGCTGACGATCATGGTCTTTCCGTCCTGGTCATACCTGCCCCTGCTCCATTTTGGAAACAGTTCAAAATCGGGAGCAATAACCCCTCCCAAAAACGGCAGCCGCACCGTACCGCCATGATAATGGCCGCTTAAAGTAAGATCCGCCCCCCAGGCGGCATATCCATCAAAATAGGCCGGGGTATGGGCCAGCAGGATATGATATTCGTCCTTTCTGGCCACGCCCAGGAGCTTCTCCAGGTATCCTGCCTCCATGGGTACTTTTTTCACTTTCCGGTAATAGGTTCTGTCCAGATTTAACCCAGTAATGGTCAGCGCTTCTTTACCTTCCCTGATGGTTAGGGATAGATTGTCGAGGACTGTCACCCCGGCCCGCATCATTTCCCCATACCATTTCCGATAGGCAGAAGCATACCTTTCCTTTTCCCAGTCCATCCTGGCCTCATGGTTCCCCAGTCCATAATACACTGGATACCGGAATGCCAGGCGCCGCAGCAGATGGATACACTCCCTATACCGGCAGATACCCTTCCTGGCCATCACCATATCGCCTGCCACCATAACTGCATCCGGATGAATCCTCCGGATGGCGGCCATCATCCTGTTGTTCCGCTTTCCGGTCCCGTTATCATGAAGGTCGGCCATCACCACCATGGTATAGCCGTCGAATGCCTCCCCCACGGCGCTGGATGCCACCTCATATTCTTTTATTGCCACATGGTTCCTTTCATACCAGGAAACAAACAGTATAACAGAAACAAAAACTGCCAGGGCAACTCCCGCAATCAAAAAAAACATATCCGATTCCCCACTGCCTTCTCCGCTTTTAAAGGAAAGCCAGAGACATTATTATCCAGTATAACACGCCTTTTATTTACAGTCAAATTCGCAAAAGAAACTTACACCGTCTTCTTCATTTTTCACCCCATACCTGCATCCATGGGATTCCATCACTGCCTTTACGATGGACAGGCCAATGCCGCTTCCGCCGTATTCTCTGGTCCGCGCTTTATCCACCTTATAAAATTTATCCCAGATCCTTCCAATATCTTCCTCCGGTATCGGCTGTCCCGTGTTCCTCACCTGAATATATGCTTTGTCTTCCTGTTTCTCCACTAAAATAAAAATTTTTCTTTCTCCCTCCAGATGGTTCAAGGCGTTTCCCACATAGTTGCGGATGACTTCTTCCGTCATATACTCATCTGCCCATATATACAGGCTTTCCGGGCTTTTTAAAAACAGATCCGCCTCTTTTTGTTCAATCAAAAGGTGATAGGAATTTAAAATCCCTTTGACGACCTGGATCAGGTCAAAATGCTCCATGGAAAGATGTTCCCTTCCCGCCTCGATCTGGTTCAGGGCCAAAAGCTTCTTTACCATGGAATTCATCTTGGAAGCCTCGTCAATAATCACATCACAGTACCATTCCGTAGTCTCCGGGTCGTCGCTGATCCCCTCTTTCAACCCTTCCGCATATCCCTGTACCAGGGCTATGGGGGTTTTCAGCTCATGGGAAACATTGGAAAGAAACTCTTTGCGCATCTCATCAATCTTTACTTTCTGTTCGATATCGCGTTTCAGTTCCAGGTTGGCCGCCTTAAGCTCCAGGATGGTCTGTTCCAGCTGTTCAGACATATGGTTCATACTTTGTCCCAGCATCGCAATCTCCCTGTTTTCATCCCCTTCGTACCTGGCGGTAAAATCCAGGTTGGCCATCCGTTCCGCCAGGGAAGAAAGGCGGAGAATCGGCGCCGTCATATTCTTAGTCAGAAAGCATGCCACTAAAATTCCCGATGCCGCCACCCCAAAAGCCACATAAAGGTGGAACTGGTTTACCATCCTCACCGTTTCCTGGATGCTTTGGAGGGGGACACGCATGAGGCAGAAGCTTCCTCCCAGATAGGCGGAAAACATTTCCATGTAATCGGCCCCCAAATCCCTGTCATATATTTTATTGATTTGATACTCTTCTGTTTCCGCAATCCTTTTAATGGCCTGATTCTCTCCCAGAATATAGGCCAGCAGGTTATTTCCCCCTTTCAGCACGTCTCCCGATGTGGAAGAGTAAATGACACTCTGTGCCGAATCCCATAAGAAAATTTCAATATTATAATTTTCCTTGACTCTCCGCAGATACATTTTTGTGTCGGAAGTCACAGAACCGTCCACCGCAAGCCGCTCTCCCAGTTCCTCATGTACCTGAATCAAAGTCCTCTGCTTGCGCTGCAGATAATAAGGCTCCAGGCACAGGTTAATGGCAATCCAGCTGGCCGCAATCACAATTCCCACAACACTGGCCAAAATCATCGTATATTTAAACCGAATGGTGTGTTTCATTTATTTTCCCACCTCAAATTTATAACCCATTCCCCAGATGGTTTTAATATATTCCCCCTGCTTCCCCAATTTGCTCCGCAGCTTTTTCACATGAGTGTCAATGGTCCTGGCATCTCCAAAATAATCATAATTCCACACATGGTTTAAGATATTTTCGCGGGAAAGGGCCAACCCCTGGTTCTCCACAAAATAGGACAAAAGTTCAAATTCCTTAAAACTTAAATCCACCTGTTTCCCGTCCACGCTCACCTGATGGGCCGCCTTGTCCAAAAGGATACCTCCCACTTCGATACTGTCTGTCTTCACAGCCAGGCTCCTTCTAAGGATAGCCTCCACACGCGCCACCAGGATTTTAGGGCTGAAAGGTTTTGAAATATATTCGTCGACGCCAAGCTCAAAGCCAAGAAGCTCATCCCTCTCCTCCGCCCTGGCTGTCAGCATAATGATCGGCACCTGGGAATATTGGCGGATCGTCCGAACCGCCTCATAACCGTCCATTTTAGGCATCATCACATCCATAATAATTAAGCCGATTCCTTTGTCCGCAAAAAAAAGCTCCAGCGCTTCTTCCCCGTCTGCCGCTTCTGAAACCACAAAATCTTTTTTTACAAGAAAATCTTTCACCAGTTTTCTCATCCTGCTCTCATCATCCACCACAAGGATTTTCAGTTTTTCCATTCCGCCCTCACCTTCCGCCGCTTTCCCATACGGCTTTCCCTTTTCCTGATTGTCATTTTATCAGACACCAGCTTTAATTTCCATAGTTTCTCCCCGGAATTCACGTAAGTTTCACATCTTTCCCCTTCCACTTTTCTCTCTGACATTCTGATTGTGAATCGGCCGGTTTTATGTTACACTTTTATAAAGACAGATAATGCCGTCAGGAAATGGAAGCGGCCTTATCCGGGAGGATTGTTTTATGAATTTTATGAAAAGGAAAAAATCATTACAGGAAATCATATACGTTCTATTTCTTTTGACAGCCATTGTAATCCTGTTTTTCTGGTATACACTGCAAAACAGCAAACGCATGACCGAACGCAACAAATATTACGCGGCCGACGCCGCCAGACAGACAGCATCCCAGATCAACGACAAATTAAACAATGCCCTTGACCTGATCCAGACTTATGCTTCCCTTGTGGGAGAAAGTTTGACTGAGCCGGCGCTCACCAGCCAAATGCTGGAAGAAATAGAAAAAAATTCTTTATTTGACGCTCTACTCTTTGTGGATGCCTCCGGCATTGACCACGCTTCCGATGGCCGGACTGCCGATGTCACCGGCCGTGATTTCTACGCCAGGGGGATGGCCGGGGAAAACGGTATCTCCATTATTTTTAATGGTCACTTTTTTGATGAAACCATGGCTTGCTTTTTTGCGCCCGTCCATTATGACGGCGAAATTATTGGCGTACTCCGGGGAGCGTACCTGGCGGAAGAATATCTGAAAAATATGCTTGCCGCCACTTATTTCGGCGAAGAGGCCGATGTTTTCCTCTGTACGCCCGACGGTTTTGTGATTGCCTCTTCCAATTCCGAAATGCATGAAGCCCTGCTGTTGGACACACTGACGGAAGAAGGGGTTATTGATAAAAAAACTGCTGCCGATGCAGAATACGTATTTAAAAATGGCGGGGAAGGAGCCTTTGTCTGCGATTCCGGCAGTAAAACAGATAATATCTGCGTCATACACCTTTCCGAAAACAATGTTGTCCTTGTACAGACATTCCCTAAAAATGTGACCCAGGCCATGATAAAAGATGAAAACCTTGTGGGCATCCATCTGGAAATCATGCTGATTATCCTTTTCGTCATTTATATTATCATGCTTTTAATCCGGGCAGGCCGGAACAAAAAGTTTCTGGAACAGAAGAACCGCGAAATGAGCTATATTATCGACGGTATCAACACCTTATTTTCCCGTTTCGCCGTGGTCGACTTTGAGACAGACACCTATCAGTACCTGGCCGGAACCAGCCCGGCGGACAGTACCCTTCCCATCTGCGGCAGGTATCAGGATTTATCCGACTACCTTTGTTCCATCATGACTCAGGAAAGTGACCGCCAGGAATTTGCCATACTAATTGATAAAAATTCTGTGATCACTGCACTGACGGAACATAATGACTTGCGTTTTGAACGCCATGTCACCCATCATGACCATACGGAATGGGTACACCTCAATATCATCTGTCTGGAACGAAAAGACGGGCAGGCTGTTAAAGTCCTGTTTACCCGCCAGAATATCACCGAAATTAAAGAAAAAGAACTTTCCATCCAGGCTGAGATCTCCCTTGCTGACCGGAAAGAACGCCAATACCGGATTGCGGTCGCTTCCAACGCGTTTTCTACTTTCGATTTTAATTTAACCCAGGATTTAATTGAACGTGACGTCGTCCGCACCATTGATGAAAAACAGGTTTCTCTTCTCAAACAGGTAGGGCTGGAAGCGCCCTGCCCTGCTTCCGAATGTTTTAAGCGGTGGGAACAGTTTGTCCTGCCGGAATCCATAGAAGACTACCGCACTATGGTAAATATCAGCTATCTGAAAGAACGTTTTGAGCAGGGGGATGCCGAAGTCATCATTGATTACTGGGGCCAGAGTTCTCCTGACAGCCAGATGTGTGTCCGCCAGTCTTTTGTCATGACGCAGGATTATGATACCAATGACATTATGGTCATGGTTGTATCAAAAGAAATCACAGACCAGGTACAAAAACAGCGGGAGCAGACACAGGCGCTGCAAGACGCCCTTTTACAGGCGCAGCATGCAAACCGTGCCAAAACCACGTTTCTTTCCAATATGTCCCACGATATCCGTACTCCCATGAATGCCATCATCGGATTTGCCACCATTGCAGCCAGCCATATCGACAATAAAGACCAGGTTCGCGACTGTCTCCAGAAGGTACTCTCTTCCAGCAACCATCTTCTCAGCCTGATCAATGATATTCTGGATATGAGCAGAATCGAAAGCGGAAAGGTACAAATCAAAGAACAGGAATGTAATATTTCCGAGCTGATGCACAATCTGGTAAATATCATTCAGCCTCAGGTGAAAGCAAAACAGCTGGAACTGTTCATTGATACCTTTGAAGTTGTCAACGAAGACGTCGTCGCAGACGCCTTGAAAATGAACCAGGTATTTATTAATCTGCTCAGTAATGCCGTAAAATACACGCCTGCCGGCGGAACTATTTCCTTCCGCATTATACAGAAAACCACATTCCGCCATGGATACGGCGATTATATCTTTGTCGTTAAAGACAATGGCATCGGTATGTCCCCGGAATTTGTGAAGCACATTTTTGAGCCCTTTGAGCGGGAAGCCAGCGCCACTCAGTCCGGCATCCAGGGAACGGGACTCGGTATGGCAATCACAAAAAATATTGTCGAGATGATGAACGGCGTCATCTCTGTTGAAAGCGAAATAGGGAAAGGTAGTACCTTTACAGTAGAATTTACGCTGAAACTTCAGGATATCAAAAAGAACGCAGAACAGCTTAAGGAACTGCACGGTCTGCGTGCCATGGTGGTGGACGATGATTTTAATATCTGCAGCAGCGTAAGTAAAATGCTGAAGCAGATCGGTATGCGCGCGGAATGGACCACTTCGGGAAGAGAGGCGGCATACCGCGCAAAGATGGCACATGAAGAAGGAGATTCCTACCATACCTACATCATCGACTGGCAGATGCCGGAACTGAGCGGAGTGGAGACGGCAAGAAAAATCCGAAGCGCTGTGGGAGAAGATGCGCCTATTATCATCTTGACGGCATATGACTGGTCTGATATTGAAGAGGAAGCAAAGGCTGCCGGAGTGACAGCTTTCTGTGCCAAGCCGCTCTTTATGTCCGACTTAAAGTCTGCTCTGCTGGCCGCCAATAACCTCCTGGACAAAGAGGAAAAAACAGCTTCCTGGACTTTGGCTGATTTTAGCGGAAAGCGTATCCTGCTGGTGGAAGATATTGAGCTGAACCGTGAAATCGCAGAAGTGATACTGACAGAGGCTGGTTTCCTGGTGGAAACGGCGCCGGATGGGACAGATGCCGTGGCAATGATGGAAAAAGCTGAAGAAAATTACTATGATGCGATTTTGATGGATGTCCAGATGCCCATCATGAATGGCTATGAAGCCACCAGGACTATCCGAAATATGTCAAGAAAAGATGTCCGTGACCTGCCTATCATTGCCATGACGGCCAATGCCTTGGAAGAAGATAAAGAAGCTGCCATAAAGAATGGAATGAATGCCCATATTTCAAAGCCCCTCGACATGGATATCTTTATATCTGTGCTTCAGGAACTGATCCGATAATTAAAAGGGGTCTGTCAGATATTCTTTCGGCGTCATCTGGTACTTATTTTTAAAAATTTTATAGAAATAATTCAGATTATTATAGCCCGCCATGTCGGCAGCCTTTTTAATGGGATATCCTGCTTTCAGAAATTCCCTGGCATACCGCATCCGCACTTCATTCAGATAAGCAGTGAAGCTGGTATCCAGATATTTTTTAAAAAAACGAGCCACATTACTTTGGCTCATGGAAAGAACTGCAGCGCAGGATGCCAGATTCAGTTCTTCATTGTAATGGACATCTATATATTCCAGAAGCTGATTAAAGGACGGATTGTCCGAATACCGGTATCCGATCACCCGTTTCATGGTTTCACAAAACTGTTCATACATCACCGGTTTCAGAAGGAAATCTTTGGCCCCCATCCGAAGGGCTTGCTGCGCATATGCAAAAGAATCAAAGGCGGTGATAATAATAAAGCTTATGTTTCCCGTATACTCTCTGCCGATCTGTTCCATCACCTGAAGTCCGTTCATCCCCGGCATCTCAATGTCCAAAAACACAATATCCGGCCGGAGCTTGTGGATGGCCTGTACAGTACTGTCCCCGTCGCTGCTCTCCCCCACCACCTGAAGCGGAAGCTCATGGGTACGGATAAAATATTTGATAATCTCACCAGGAGCACTCTCGTCATCTGCCAGTAAAACTCTCTTCATCCTGCCCCCTCCTCTCCATGGGAATACAAACTGATACCACAGTTCCCTTCTCTGAGGACTCCACGGCCCAAAAAGCGCTGTCCCCATAAAGGGATTTTAATTTCTGTACCACCATGCCCATGCCATGGGAACCATCTCCTTTTCGCATTTTTTCCCTGAGCTTTTCCAAACTGAAAATGTCCATTCCTTCCCCATTATCGGCAATACGGAATCTGATGGTTTCCTCCATCTGCTCTGCCTGTACAGACACACCCATGATTTCTGTCTTATTTCTAAAACCATGGGTAAAACAATTCTCCACAATGGGCTGCAGGAAATTAAAGGGGACCTTTTCTTCCAAAAGGGAAACAGGAACCGTATATTCCACTTCCAGCCGTTTCCGAAAGCGCAGTTTCTGAAGATTCGTATAGTTTTTCAGGTACTCTAATTCCTCCCCAAGAGTCACAAAATAGCTGTCTGTCCGCAGCGTATACCGCAGAAGCTGGGCCAAATCCCCCACCGCCTCATAAGTGGAAATGGCCTCCTCCCGGACTGCCAGCCCGGCAATGGTGTTTAAGGTATTGAAAAGGAAATGCTGGTTAATCTGAAGGTTGAAAGCCTGGTCCTTTGTAGTCCGAAGTGTTTCCTGCAAAAGTTCTTCTTCTCTCTTCCTGTCGGAGAGAATCCTTACATTATGCTGCAGCGCCACCTGCATCCGGCAGACCTCGTAATGGTTGCAGACTGCCTCAGAAAGCTTGTGGATCACCTGTACAATTCCCCTTACCGTGCTATCCGGCACATTATAGGGAAGCTCTTCCTGTGGTTCGTCCCCTTTTCCTGTCCGTACATGCCCTGCTTCGATATATCCCAAAAGCTCCCCTCCGGCCATAATCGGAAGCGTATAGACCCAAAGGCCATGCTCACAGACACAGGCAGAAGCCCCCTCATAATAAGGAGGCACCCATACACCTTTTCTTTTAATCAGCCGGCAATTTTCCAGCTCTTGGTCAATATGGCAAATCCGCCGGCAGTATTCCGGGTATTCCCTGCTTTTATAAACCAGGCGCTCCTCCGAATCAAAAATGGCAAGAGGCAGCCTGAGAGGCGCCAGCATGGAACGGAACAGCTCTTTCACCGTATCCTTTAAAAATTCCGGCTTATTGATGGTTTCCTGTTTCTTTACCCTCTCTGCTTCATTCATTCGGATCTTTGGCGCCATGGTAAAGGCCGGTATAGAAATCAAAAGCTTCACGATGGGTTCATCCCCGTCATTAAAGGACTCGTGGGCCATTCCGGTGGAAACATGGTAAATATCCCCTTTTTCCAGGATACTTTCCTCCCCGCCGATACGCTGGCGCCCTTTTCCGCTCAACACATACATTAGCTGTTCGTCACCGCAGTGGATATGGAGGGGCTGCACCGTCCCCGGGAGCATCGTGCTGATTCCCACCCGCATATTGTCCATGGACCCCTCCGCCGGCTCGTAAATCCATTCAATACTTCCCCAGTCCAGAAGCTGTATTTCTCCCATAATGCATCCCCTCCTTTTATGTTTCCCTGGTTCATATAACTTCTATTTTCTATGATTTCTTATTTTAACAGATTTCATTCGGAAATCCTACCACCAGGCGTACTTAACTGCAAGGAATCCACTTTTTGGCAAACATCGGATAATGGGAAGCCTTTTCTTTTACAGCGCTTCGTACTTCATCCAGGATTGCTTCTTCTTTATGATGCTTCAGGGCTTTGGCCAGCAGCCTGGCCACCTCCTGCATATCCTCCTCTTTAAATCCCCTGGTTGTAAGGGCAGGGCTTCCGATGCGGATACCGCTGGCCAAATTCGCACTCTGGGGATCATAAGGAATCATATTTTTGTTTACAACAATTCCAACACTTCCCAGTACATCTTCCGCCTCCCTTCCTGTCGGAATCAATTCACGGATATCCACCAGTACCAAATGTGTTTCCGTTCCCCCGGATACCAGGCGCAGGCCGCAGTTTTTCAGCCCATCGGCGAGAGCCTCTGCATTTTTCTTTACCTGCCTTTGATATTCCCTGTATTCCTCCGTCATACATTCTTTAAACAGGACGGCTCTGGAAGCAATCATATCCATTTTGGGCGCCCCCTGGATTCCTGGGAATATCTGTTGATCAATTTTTTTCCCCAGTTCCTCTCTGCACATGATGATCCCGCATCCCCTGGGTCCCCGGAAAGTTTTATGGGTAGAGGTGGTCACCACATCTGCATACGGCACAGGAGAAGGTATCACCCCGGCGGCAATGAGTCCCACTGGATGCGCGATATCCGCCATCAGGTAAGCCCCTGTCTCTTTCGCAATTTCCCCAAATCTTTTATAGTCCACCATACGGGGATAGGAAGAGGTTCCGCAGATAATCAACTGCGGTTTATGCTCCCTGGCAAGATTGGCCACCTGCTCCATATCTATGGTTTCTGTTTCTTTGTCCAGTCCATATTGTACAATGTTATACATTTTTCCACTGTAATGGAACTTGGCTCCGTGGCTCAAATGCCCTCCCTGGTTCAACTCCATAGAAAGAATAGTATCCCCAGGTTTTAAAATCGCCCGTAACACGGCCACATTGGAAAGGGTGGAGCTCATACTCTGGACATTGACATACTCACACCCAAATAACGCTTTACATCGTTCCTTTGCCAGGTTTTCCACTTGATCTGCCAATTCACATCCCCCGGCAAACCGGTGTCCCGGATATCCCTCCGCATTTTTATTGGCCCATACTGTCCCTTCCATGCCGATGGTAATGGGGGAAGCATAATTTTCAGAAGCAATCAGGCACAAGGTTTCCAGCTGCCTTTTCTCCTCCTGCAACGTATATTCTGCGATCTCCTGGTCAAACTTTTGAATCAGCGCAAAACTGCCGTCCATATACATGATTTCGTTCCTCCTTATCTATTGAGCAAATTTCTCTTGGCGTAAGGCATTATCCCATGAAATCCAGCTGCTTTCTAGGAACCAGCCCGCCGGTTTATTGAACAAATCACGCAGGCCGCCTTTTATAACTCTCCGCCCCCATCTGTGTGCCCTGCTTCTGCTGCCTCCATATCCAGTTCCCCTTCTGTACGCGCCACAAATGCAGAACACATAAGGTCGCCTATGATATTAATGGAAGTCCTGGGCATATCAATCAGCTTATCAACACCAGCCACAATGGCAATACCTTCCAGTGGAAGTCCCACGGAACTCAATACGGTCCCCAGCATAATAATACTGGCTCCGGCCACGCCTGCGGTTCCCACAGAAGCTAAAACTGCCGTGGCCACAATCATGATCTGCTGGCTGATGGTCAGATGAATCCCAAAAAGGTTTGCCACAAACACTGCCGTGATTCCCTGGTAAATAGCTCCGCCGTCCATATTGACTGTTGCTCCCAGAGGCAGGGTAAAGCTCCTTACAGGCAGGGAGATTCCAAGTTTCCGTCCACATTCCATGGTGACAGGAAGTGTTGCGGAACTGGAACAGGTGGTAAAAGAAACAACGATTGCTTCCCAGGCTGCTTTTATGAATTTCATGGGGCCCATTTTGACCAGCGCTTTGATTCCTGTAAAATATACCAAAACAAGATGGAGCAAAAAGCCGAACCATACTAACAGCACAAAGCTCAAAAGTGGAAGAAGCACATCCATTCCATTGGAAGCGATCGTCGGGCAGATCAGCGCAAACACTGCATAAGGAGTAAATTTCATAATCACATCTGTGATTTTATACATGATATCTGCAAAGCCGTCAAAAAAGTCCATAACCGGTTGTGCTTTTTTCCCTACCATGACAATCCCTGCCCCAATAAACAGGGCAAATGCGATGATCTGCAGCATATTTCCATCTGCCATGGCTTTAATGGGATTTCCAGGTATAATATTGATAATGGTGTCAATAATGTTCGGCGCTTCAGAAACTTCCACCGTCTGTCCTGTGGCCAGTTCCAGTCCAGAACCGATATTTGTAACATTTGCAAGAATAACCCCGATTGCCGCCGCAAAGAAAGTCGTAATCATATAAACCGCCATGGTTTTCAATCCGATCCGCCCGAACTTCTTCACATCCCCCAGGCCGCAGGCTCCCATCACAATGGAGCTGAATACCAGCGGCACAATCAGCATTTTGATGGAATTCAGATAGAGGTTCCCAAAAGGTTTAATATAAGTATTTGCAATGTCCGGCTTCCACTGGAAAGCAATTCCAGCTACAATACCAAGCAAAAGACCAATCATCACCTTTACTGAAAAATGAAGCCGCCGTTTCTCTTTTCTCGTTTCCATACTCATTCTCCTTTCCTCACCCATGGCAGATTTTAAAATTTTCTCTACAATAAAAAAATCGCCATATTATAAGATATGATTCACTACTGTGACCATTTTCTCATTCTATGGCGATTATTTCTATGAACTATTCTATTATTTCTTTCTACTTTTTCTTCATCCTCCTGTCAGGAAAACCCTTATGACAAATACCGCTTTCTTAAATTCAGCACCATCTCTTTATACCGCGCTTCGCAAAGCTTTTCCCTTCCCGCTTCTATATCGGAAAGACAGGGGGACAGCCACTGATCCCATATGGATTTATAAACGCTTGCCGAATCCGCTTCCATATCAATGCAGGTGACAATGGCAGGGGCCACATCATAATATTCTTCCACTAAAGCCTCTCCTTCTTTTGTCATAAGCATATACGTATCCCGGAATTTCCGAAAACTGGTAAGCTCGTAACAATTATCCGCCTTTCCGAAGGATCCACAGACTGCCGTTGTGATGAAACACAGCTTTCCCTTCCGGAAGCCTGTCACCATTTCCTCATAATTCCCCTTTACAAGTTTTGATTTGGGGTGGGCTGCCATCCATTCTTCCACCAGGATATCCGCCAGGCGGCCCCCGATGGAAAGCTTCAGCTCCTGTACCATGGGCACCGTGTAGACAGCGAGAATCGTCTTATACTGATCCTGTTTTATGGAGCGGGCGCTCTTTGTCCGAAGGGAAGCATCCGCCGCCACCATATCATCAATGGCCTTCATCAAAGCTGCCGCCAGCTCATGCATAAACCCATTTCCCCTGTCTTCTGCCGTCACCGCGTACCGGTCCACTGCTTCCAGCGCCGGGCGGCACTGATTTTTATATCTGTCAAAATAACCCGGATACTCTGAGCGGCTGAAATGGCTCATGGAATCCAGATGTTCAAAAAAAATCTCATTAAAATGAAGTCTTGCATAAATCTCATTGGCCTTCAGGCTGTACTGATCCAGCTCCAGCATCTGTTCAATCAAATCCTCCGCTTTTGGATCTCCGCTCTCATAAAGCTTCTCCAGTACATCGTCAAGAGGGTTCTTTTCCTTTTTCTCCTGGGGAACCACCAGGTCCTCCTGCATAAGGACTGCGCCGCAGTACATACAGGAAAATTTTTCAAGTTCCTCGGGAATACTCAGTTCCCCTCCGCATTTTGGACACTTGCCGTTTCTGTTTGCCATATCTGTCTCTCTTTCTTCATTTCTTTATCCGAATTTCTCTAAATCCTTCACCCCATGGATGGTGATATCACAGAATTCTTCATTGCGAAGTTCCACATCCAGGGACAAAATCCTCTTTATCTTTTCTTCTCTGGGACAGTCCCGCTCCAAAATAGCGGCAATCAGCTCCTCTTTCGGTTTCTCTGCAAAAGCAAGGAGCGCCTGTTTCTTAAACATCTGCTTCAAGGCAATGCCGCCGCAGATGTCCACCGCCATCACTGCATCTTTTCCTGCCTCCAGTATCCTGCGGATGTCCTTTAGCATACTTCCGTAGCTGTTTTTTGCATAGCGGGTGGTTTCAAAAAACTGCCCCGCCTGTTCCAGCCGGTCAAATTCCTCCGGCGTAACAAAATGATACGCTTTATCCTCCTCGCCGCTTTTTCGTCTTCTGGTGGTATAAGACCTGGCACGGAGGGCTTTTCCTTTTTTGACCAGCTCTTCCATGATTTCTGTCTTTCCCGAACCGGAGGGACCTACAAGAGCAATGACCCGGCCCCCCTCCCGGTCTTCCCACTGATAAGCAGCCGGGTTCATCAAAATATCTGAAAACGTCAGAAATTCCTCATAATTATTTACGGAAATACAACCGGTCATATGGCGGTTCCATGGCTTTCGCATCAATACCGGATATGCGGAACTGGAAGAGGAAATATTATGGCCGCCGTCATCCAAAAGCATGTCCATACTCACAAGTTCTTTGCGGAAACCCATCATAATATTTTCGCCCGGCACCATGGGAAACGCTTCCATGAGCCTGGCCGCCCTAATTCCCATCAGTTTCGGCGGAAGGGCTGTCACAAAAAACACTTCCGCCCTCTTAGAAAGCTCCTCCACAAACTCTTTTGCCCCCGGAAGAAGCGGCTGGTTTTTCACAAACTCTTCTCTCTGATAGTAATCCAAAAGTACATCCGTCCGTTTTCCCGTCTTTCCCCAGGACTGGACTTCTTCCAAAGTCATGGGCGGCACAAAGCCGTAGTCTTCATTTGCCAATGCCACAGCATACTCATTGCAGGAGAACAGTATATCGTCCACATCCAGTCCAATTTTAAAATATTTTTTCATGGTTTGTCTCCCTAAAGAAAAGCAGGCTGAACCAGGTCACCACATTTCCGCCATACATAAACTCTATGCCATACTTTTCCGCCAGGTCTGTCACCAGGATTCCGTAACTTTCCACACAGGGAAACATCTTCTCTGGATGACGGCAGAGGGCTTTCGGATAAGTGCAGGTTTCGCAGATAGCGCAGGATTCTGTGGAAAGAGCCATGACTTCAAAACCCTGCTCCTTAAAAATCCTGCAAACTTGCCTTGTTATCTCTTCATGGGCTGCCCTGTAAGCCAAAATCCCCTCCAGATCTTCTATGTCCGGCACTTCAGAAAAGCTGGTAAACAAAAATCCTTCCTCATAGGAACGGCACTTTTCCCTGCACTCCTCCACAGTTCCCACAGCCGGAGGGCAGGCCCAGGAAGTGCCATATCTGGGACATTCTGTCTCGCAAATATGGCGTACTTGTTCTGAAAACACAAGCTCTTCCCAACGGATATATGTATACTGGGCAAGTGGAAATTCCAAAAGCTGTTTTTCGATTTGTATTTTCTTCTTCTCTGTCATATTTTATATTCTAACACGGTTTTGTGTTTCTGTCACCAGATTCTCTCTGGAACCTGGCACATTCAAAATTCTCTATTATTTCTCTTTCAACAATTTAGACAGCTTTGAACAGGCTTCTATTTTTAATTGATCGGCCCGATCAAACATATTCCAGGCCTCTCCAACCTGTTCATATGGAAATTCTATTTTTTCAGGAATTATGATTTGCTCCATATCTTCTGCATATACAGCATCTACTACGGAGCCACATGCAATCGAAGATATTTGTGCCTGAACCGCCGGATGCAGCATCGCCATATATAAATACCCCGGAGCAATACCTTCGCGTGCTTTTATTCTGCCGATATGCCCACTGGCATACCACCCTTTCCTGCTTTTAGGGATATAAACTGGAGTTCCCAGCCGTCCTTCTACTCTTCCATCAGCAGGATATGCGATATCGTTTTCTCTCAACTGGAATTTTTTATAACTTGAAGCAGAACTAAATGGCAGATATTTCATCCCGACAATCTGGTTTTGTAGTAACTGCCTGCCAGAAAGAAGTGGCTTTCCATATTCTTTTTCAACATAATTCGTTTTATATCTTCCGCTTGGCTTTATCACTTCAGCCACGTCTGATAATCTTACACCGCCATGATTCTTAATCTTTTCCACTGCTCTTTCAATCGCCGGCTCGTAATAAGCCGCATCAATTCTCTTTTTCCCACGAATATTACTGAAACTGCAGCTCCATCCTTCTGCTAAAGAAACCTTTTCCCTGTACACACCGACTGCTTCAATATACTTCTTTTTCAAACTATATAACTTATCTCGCGCTGCGGAAAATATAAAAACTGAATCTTTTATCTTTTCCACAATTTCATCAATATCTTTCTCGGCTACTAAAGGAATTCTTATTTTTTCTATATCTTTTATACTTAAATGGTCAATTACAGAACCAGTCTTGCTGGAATGAAGTAATGCCTGGCCAATTCCCGTATTCAAAAAAGCATATACATAATATCTTGTACGTGCATTTTCAATATTGATCCTGATTAAATCACTGCCCAATACAAATCTCTCCATGTATTTATCGGCAATCGCAAGGGGTCCTAAATTTCTGCCGGAACAAGTCTGTAAAATAGTTCCCTCTGTTACCCGCAATGAATTTATATCATTTTTATGTATTGACAATCTGGAACGCTCTTCCGGCAGATATTCTAAAATATCATACGGCTGTATATAGGGGACATACTCCTCCCCCTCTCCCGCATATGCAATGATATTACGATTGGGCTGCCAGATCGTGGCGATTTTTTTGTCTCCTAATTGGATATATTTCCCCTGTTTTAAAAAAGAATTTACTAATCGCTCTGCCGCCGCTCCATCAGACAAGTAATAGGAGGAGTCCAGCCGACTGTTTTTGGTAAAGTCCTTTTTCAACACTGTCCCTACTCTCATAAATATTCAACCTGCCATTTTTTATAGGCTTCCACAACTGTTGGCATATCATCGTCAATCAAACGTTCTTTTACACCAGATGAATATATTACTGTTTCCCCCGTTATGGGATCAATGGATTCCTCCTGATTCGCCTGATCAGATAAAATCTCATTTCCCTGGGAATCTTTCTTATATATTGCAACACCTCTCTTATCATGTCCGATCTTTTCAGCCACTGCCATAAAAATCGGATAATCAATTTTTTCTTCTTCTGCAAGTCTTTTTTCCTCCTGACTGAATTTACGCATCAATACCATTGATGTCTGAGTATCATTACCAGGCTGAAATAAATCTCTTTGCATATCAACTACTGCTAAAATCTGTACATTATGTAGCAGCCAGCATCTGACATATTCTAAAGATGGATTATTTAATATTCCGTTTGGAATGACCATCGCCATTCTTCCGGTTTCCGGTTTCAATAATTGAACGCAGCGTTCAATAAACAAAATCTCCGGCGGCATATTCATTTGAAGTACCGGCTCTTTTAGCCTGTCTTTCCGTATTTCCAGCCTTTCCTTTTCTTGTTTATCCCATACTGCTGCCAGATCATATTGCGATAAAATATTCACATCATCTATCAGAATATTGGCTCCAAAAGGAGGATTTGTAAATATAAGATCAAAGCTATTTAATTTTATTTTATGATTCGTCTCATCTGCCCACGTATGAGGATTCGCCAAACTATTCTCTCTGTATAATCCTCCGGAACCGTCGTTATTCATAACCATATTCATTTTCGCGGCACGCACAAGTGACGGATTTATATCCATCCCGTAAACACAAGTAGACAAATACTCTGTTCTTTTTCTAAATAATTCCTCCATTTCATAAGAAGTAGGATTTTTACTGTCACTCCATAAACCTTCTTCTTTTTTCCGCAATTTCTTTAATGCATGGTTCATCGCCGTAATCAAAAATCCTCCTGTACCGCACGCCGGATCAATAACCTTTTCTCCCGGCTGAGGGTCCAGCATTTCCACTGCCATGCGACATGCATTTCTTGGCGTAAAGAATTCGCCACGGTCACCGCGCAGATTAGAACCGACAATCTCTTCATATGCAATTCCCTTCACGTCCACCGGTGAAGCAAGTAAGGAATACCCCTGTAACTGAGAAACAACATAGGTAAGCACTTCCGGCGACAATTCAATCGTCTTGGTCTCGTCTACGTTAAAAATCGTAGGGTATTTATTAATCACTTTTTCTGTAAATAATTTCTGCAAGCGTTTTTTTGCCGCCGCCGCAAAGGAAGAATTTTTTAATTCATTGGGGGTAACATAAAAATTCATATCCCCCAGCCTCTCATCTTCTATTTTAATAAATATTACTTTCAAAAGCTCCCAGAACGCATCTGTTTTGTGCATCCCAGAATTTCCGGCAATGTAATTATGACACCTTCTAAAAGCAAACATCAAATTGTCCGCTGTAGCAATTTGAAGATCCTTTCTTTGAGGACGGTATAATTTTTCTTCCGTTTGTCCAAAAGATGGGATTTCCGGGATTTCTTCAAAATAAAGACTTCTATTTTTTTCTCTTTTTGCGAAACAATACCGCTCATCCCCATTGGTCCATAGCCCATATTTGGCATTAAGACATGCTGCCATATATGATTTTAACTGTTCGATTCCATCTTTCTTCCCATGGGGATTTGTCTTTGCCTTTTTTGTCTCAATTAAAATAAATGCATTTTCCTGTTTGTGGCAGGAGCCAGCCTCAAACACAACGACATCTGCCCGTTTATTTGCAGAACCCACCTTAATGGAAAATTCCGATTCACAATCTAAAATTGAATATTTATACTGTCTGATTAAAGCCTTCTCTATATTCTGCCGCACATACTCTTCAGGGTTGTCATTTACAAGTCTTTTTGTTATAAAGTCTAAAATCTTCCCTTCCGGTACTGCCGCAATAGGGCTGCTGGATGTTCCCATACTCAATCTCCTTATTTTAAGGCATGTTTCCCTCTGATACGCTCCCTAATATACTGGAAAGTCTTCTCCTCCCCGTCTCTTGCCAGCATATGAAGGAGGATCTCCAGCTGGCGCCTGGTTTTCGGATGGATAACCATGACGTCTTTTGTCCGGTTATAATATTCCAGCGGGCTTCTGTCCGTATAAGTATCCCGCAAATACGTTTTGGAAGCCGCAATCCTGTCCATAAACATCTCGAGGACATACTTCACAGGCATCTTCATCCCGGCAATCTGATACCCCCTGTCCAAGTCCACATCCATCCAATATTCAAAATGATGCTTATTGCGTCCTTTATGATGGAGCCACGCGGAAGAGTAGCCCCGCTCCTCCCGCTCTGCCGCATTGGGGCTTCTTGTCCCCTGATAATACCTGCAGCCTGTGAGAAACTCCTGAGGGCTGTATTTGGACAAGTCATGGAAAAGCCCCTGTTTATACATCCCCACTTTAAAACAATTTTTCATAACCTCACCCTTGTGGTGAGTAATGGTTTTCAAATGCCCCCACGCTTTCATTCCTCTTTCCCTCCATGAGACTCTTCCTCCTCCAGAACCTGGATTCCCCTGGGTCCCACCGGAGTGGAAAATACAATCTGTGTGCTGGTCCTTCCATAATCCTGAAGCCTTCCAATGAACTGATCTAACTCCATGGTACTTTTAAAGGCCACCTTGATCAGCATAGAGAACTGTCCTGTGACACAGTTACATTCCAATACATTGGGGCAGGATTCGATAAACGGGTAAAACTGATGCTTTTGCTTTGGCTGCACCTCCAGGTTTATAAATGCCATAATATGATACCCCAGCCGCTCCACATTGACCCGTGCAGAATAACCGGTGATAATTCCCGCCTTCTCCAGCCTCTCTATTCTGGCGGATACTGCGGGAGAAGAAAGATACGCCTTTTCCGCAATGACCTTCAGCGGCGTCCTGGCGTTTTTTTGTAAAATACTGACAATCTGTCTGTCTATATGGTCCATCATCCAACTTGTACCCCCTGTTTGATTCCTCCTTAATTATACGTCTTGGGCTTACTTTTTTCAAGTATTTCTCTAAGTACACTTAACAAAATTAATCAAAAGTATTTTCACTTCAGATGAGGAAACAAAGGCAAGCCCCTCCACATATCTTATAGTGTAAACAAACTTTGGAGGATTACCCCAT